>CARTDZ010000008.1 GCA_949067325.1 uncultured Eubacteriales bacterium
TTAGGGCTAAAGAATCTCTCAATAGGGAAATTGCAAATTTCTAAAATTTGAAAAAGTTTTTCTACAGTCAAAACAATTCTGCCGCTTTCAAGTTGTGCTACATATTGAGGACTCATGCCCATTCTTAAGCTTACTTCTCTAGCTGATAAATTTGCGGAATTTCTTACGTATCCAATTCTCGATAATACTTCTTTGATATTCATTTCAACCCCCATGCTTATGTTCAAAATAATTATAATTGAAAATAAACGGAAGTAAGAAAAGCGAGACACATAAAATTTTGCAAAAATTATTAAAATGAATACGCAAAAACATAAAATATGCTATAATAGTTAGCGTGGGTGTTCAAAATGAATACAATTAGTCATTTTGAATATTGAAACACATAAATAGAGAGGTGTTTATGTTGAGTTGCGGTGTTATAGGGCATAGGGATTTTGATGTTAATGAAAAAAAGAAGGAAGAACTAAAAGCGTTCATTGAAAAACTGATTTTAATGCACGACGTTCAGGTCTTTCGGTTTAGTAGCAAAAGCAACTTTGTTGATGCGGTGTGGGAGATTGTAAGTCAGCTGCAAGCTTCAACATATCCTTATATAAAGATGATAGCGTATGATTGTAAAAGTGAAGCTTCATGCTTAGCTGAAGAGGTCGAAGAGGTTGAACGGATATATTCAACAATGTTGAAAAAAGACATGAGATTTAAATATTTTGACGAGGTGGTCAAATGCGAAAAGTCATACTCAGCTGGCTCAAAAGCTTATATAATTAGAAACCAACAAATAATCGACGAAAGTGATATTTGTTTATTTTATTATAATGAACTATATAAACCTGAAAAAAGAAGATATTCAAAAAGAGAATATTTTCTATACCAGCCTCGAAGCGGGACAAGTGTTGCTTATGAATACGCAAGGCAAAAAAAGAAAACGATCTATAATGTTAGTGATTAAGTTTTTGTTTACAAGAAAAATATGTTATCATTTAATCATGAAAAAGATAATCCAGATTTTAATGTACTCGAATTCGATTACTTTAAAAAACATTCTGGTGAGAATTCTTTTGTGTTATGGTGCAAGGACTGCCACAAGGCGAGAGATTAAGACAGCTCAACAATATGGCAAAATCTCAACTTCGCGTGCTTGCGAACACAAATTCAAAAATTTTTATTGATGATAAGAAAAAATAAATTAAGATTAATTAAAGCGAAGATGTTTTCGCTTTTTTTTGTTTTTTATGTTATTATATAGTTATGGACAAGATAAAGAAGTTTTTGGAAGAGAATGGAAGTGAGAGTTTGGCGGCGTTTAATGCTAGGCTGATTTTTACTAAGTATAAAATCTATGGGGTGAAAATTCCAGTTTTGAGGCAAGAGGCAAGGCGGCTTTTTGAAAGTGGCGTGAGGTTTTGCGATGTGCAAACTGACAGCTTGGAAGAAATTTTGATTAAGGGTTTGCTGCTTTCATACGAGAAAGACTTGAACGAAGTTTTGAGCGGACTTAAAGCCCTTATGCCATACTTTGACAATTGGTGCGCTACTGATGTCGTTGTGCCAAGTCTTAAAAAATTGAAAGGGCAAAAAGCGGCTTTTGACTTTTTTAAGGCCTGCTGTCAAAGCAAGGAAGAGTTTGTCTGTCGTGTGGGCATAGTTGGTCTTATGCGTCATTTTATAGATGATGAATTTATAGAAGAAAGCGAAAAAGTTGTTGCCAAAATTGATAGCGAAAAATATTATATTCAAATGGCGGCTGCTTGGGCATTTTGTGATTTTTTTATAAAAAACTTTGAAAAAACAGCAAAAATATATCAAAAAGTCACAAATTTAACAATAAAAAAAATGTGCGCGCAAAAATGTCGTGATAGTTTTAGGCTTACAAAAGAGCAAAAAGAAATGGTGACAAGATTGTCTTTAAAGGCGTGAATGCTTGTCGAAAAATGTCGTTTTGTCGACAAGTGCTTAAATTGTTTTGTCAAATTTTGCAAGTTTGATATAATAAAAAAAGGTTTAAGCGAGGGGCTATGTTATCAAAGGTTAAGAGTTTTGGACTTCGAGGAATTGAAGGTTTTATGGTTGACGTTGAGACTGACGTATCAAACGGACTGCCTAAATTTGACATTGTAGGACTTGCTGACACTGCGATAAAGGAAGCGAAGGAGCGTGTACGCACTGCCATCAAAAACAGTGGTTTTGAGTATCCTACAAAAAAAATAACTATAAATCTTGCTCCTGCCGATGTTAAGAAGGAAGGGACTTTGTATGACCTTGCTATTGCGATATCAATCCTTGCGACTGACGAAGAGCTTGGCCTAACAAATCACAATCGGTTTGTTATGCTTGGCGAATTGTCTTTTGATGGTCAGATAAAGAGGGTAAAAGGCGTTTTGCCTCTTCTTATTGCTGCCAGAAAGCAGGGGTATAAAAAGTTTATTGTGCCACTTGAAAACGCTTTGGAGGCTGGCTTTATTGGCGGTATTGATGTTTATCCAATTTCGACACTTGACGAGTGTGTGCGATTTTTAAAAGGTGAGGCTATTGTAAATAAAGTTGAAGTTTGCGACTTTGACAAAGTGGTTTCATCAAATGAAGACATGCTTGACTTTTCAAATGTTAAAGGTCAGGCAAGAGCCAAGCGTGCTTTGGAAATCGCAGCGGCTGGCGGACATAACCTTCTTATGATTGGCCCCCCAGGAAGCGGCAAAAGTATGTTAGCCAAGTGTTTTTCTTCCATTTTGCCAGACTTAACCTTTGAGGAAGCGCTTGAAGTGACAAAAATTCATTCGGTTGCTGGCGAGCTCGATCTTAAAACTGGCATTGTTGCAAAGCGTCCGTTTAGAAGTCCGCACCATACTGCTTCAACAGTCAGTCTTACTGGCGGCGGCAGCAATTCAAAGCCTGGCGAAATTTCGCTGGCACACAATGGCGTGCTTTTCTTAGACGAATTGCCAGAATATACTCGTCATACTATAGAAACCTTGCGTCAGCCGCTTGAAGACGGCGTTATTACTGTGGCACGCGCAAACGCAACAGTAGTGTATCCTGCCACATTCAACCTTATCGCAAGTATGAACCCTTGCCCATGCGGCAATTTTGGCTCAAAAGATCGCGACTGTCGTTGTACCCCAAATCAAATTCACAAATATTTGGCCAAACTTTCGGGGCCAATCATGGACAGAATAGACATACATGTTGAAGTTGACAGTGTTTCGTATGATGACTTGCATAGTCAAAAAGAGGAAGAAAACTCAATAAATATCAAAAAGCGGGTTGACAGAGCAAGAGAAATTCAGTTGAAAAGATTTAAAAACAGCAAAAACTATTGCAACGCAAAAATGAGTGTGCCACAAACAAAAAAATATTGTGTGCTTGATAAGACGGGTGAAAATATTTTGAGAACAGCTTTTGAAAAACTCAAGCTTTCAGCCAGAGCAAATGATCGGCTTTTGAGGCTTGCCAGAACAATTGCCGACCTTGAAGGGGAAGAAAACATCTTGCCACAACATATTGCTGAAGCTATAGGCTATCGCAGTCTTGACCGCAAATATTGGGGCTAAGCAAAGATTCACACGTTATTTAACATAATAAGAATTGAATTTAAACAATGTGTTTGTGAATGAAGAGCTGTTTGAATTGAAACTATAAGATTTATTTAACTAAGCAAAAATATAAGGCAAAAGCAGGAGGGAGTTATGCGAGAAGAAGAAAAGTTTTTGGTGCTGTTGTCACAATTTGAACTCAGCATAAAAAAGATAGACAACATCATAGACAAGCTTGGCAGCAATATTTGCATTGATGACTTTTTTGCCAGTAAAGATATGAAGGCTATTGTTGGCGAAGAATTGTATGCAAACATAAAAATATGTGCAAGTGAAGATAGGCTTCGTACTTATTTAAAAAGCCTTTCCTCACTAAACATTAAGCTTTTGACACGCTTTTCTGATGATTATCCACAAAAACTTGCACTTTTGCAAGACGCACCATACTTTCTTTTTTGCAAAGGTGACATTTCGCTGCTTGAAGAAAAAGCAGTTTCAATAGTTGGTTCTCGCACGCCTTCAAACTATGGCCGAATTATGACCGATCGTTTCACTGAAGGGCTTGTAAAGGCAGGCGTGGTGGTTATAAGCGGTTTGGCTTATGGCGTAGACAGCATTGCTCACAGAAAAGCTCTTGAAGTTGGCGGCAAAACAATTGCTGTGCTTGGCTCAGGTTTAAACAATATCTATCCTGCAGAGCATACTTCTCTTGCAAAAGAGATTGAAGAAAAGGGCTTGCTTATAAGTGAGTACTGCCCATCAATGAAGGCAACAAGATATACCTTTCCACAACGCAATCGAATAATAGCTGGGCTAAGTGATGGAGTGCTGATCACAGAGGCTGGCTTAAAAAGCGGAACTGTTCATACCAAAGATTTTGCGCTTGATTATGGCAAAGATGTGTTTGCCTTGCCAGGCAACGTAAACAGCGAAAAGTCAGATTTGCCAAATGCAATCATAAAAAGTGGACAAGGTCAATGTGTAACAGAAGTGGGAGATATATTGGAATATTTTGGCCTTGAAAAAAACTCACAAAAAAAGGAACATGCATTCGAGCTGTGTCTTGAAGAGCAGGAAATTGTAAATTTGCTGGCTGATGGCGACAAAAATATAGAATTTTTATCAGAAAAATGCACTTTTAATATAAATATTTTGAATAGTTATTTGACAACTTTGGAAATTCGTGGAATAATTAGAAGACTGCCTGCTGGTTTTTATAGCCTCGTTTAGGCAGGCAAAATATTGATAATATGGCTTAAAAATTGATTTTTTCAAGCCGTCAAAAATGGAGGAAAAATTGAAACTTGTCATTATCGAGTCACCATTTAAGCGTGAAGCGTTAAAGAAGTATCTTGGCGAAGGCTATGATGTTTTTGCCACAAAAGGCCACATTCGAGACCTGCCAACCAAAAGTTTTGCAATTGATATGCGAAACAATTTTGAACCTAGATATGAAATCATGCCTGAAAAAAAGGCTCTCATTGAAGACCTTAAAAAGAAGGCAAAAAATGCCGATGAAGTTTTGATCGCAACCGACCCAGACCGAGAAGGTGAGGCTATTTCGTGGCATATAGCACATATTCTTGACTATCCAGAGGACAAAAAGTGCCGCATTCAGTTCAACGAAATTTCAAAAAAGGCTGTCACAAAAGCCCTTGAACAACCTCGTCAGATAGATCTCAAGCTTGTTGACGCGCAGCAGGCAAGAAGGGTGCTTGACCGAATAGTTGGTTACAAACTTTCACCAGTTTTATGCAAAAAGATAGCCCCAAAACTCAGTGCAGGACGTGTTCAGTCAGTTGCACTTAAGCTTTTGGTGGAACGCGAAAAGGAGATTGAAAACTTCAAGCCTGAAGAATACTGGCTTGTGTCAGCCATACTCAAAAAAGGTGCAAATGAAGTCAAAACCCTTCTTTCAACTTATAAAAAGAAGAAGATTGAACTTCATTCAAAAGAAGAAGTTGACAAAGTTATCGAAGAAATCACAGGCAAAGATTTTGTTTTAAAAGAACTTAAAAAGACCAAAACAAAGTCTCATGCCCCAGCTCCTTTTACTACAAGCACGATGCAACAAGATGCTTCAAACAAGCTTGGCATGAGTCTTGCTCGCACAACCTCTGCAGCTCAACAACTTTATGAAGGCGTTGAAATCAAAGGTGAGGGCAAGATTGCACTTATCACTTACATAAGAACTGACTCTGTCCGTGTCTCGACTGACGCGCAAAACGCTTGTCGCGACTATATTGCTGCAAATTTTGGCAAAGATTATCTGCCCGAAAAGCCAAACGTCTACAAAACCAAGTCATCTGCTCAAGACGCACACGAGGCTATTAGGCCTATTTCAATGGATATCAAACCTGAAAACATCAAAGATAGTTTGACGGGTGACAATTTCAAGCTTTACAAACTTATTTACGACAGATTTTTGGCCAGCCAGATGAGCGAAGCTGAATACAACAACTGCAGCGTGACATTTGATGTCAATGACTATGGTTTCAAGGTTAGTGGCAAGACCATGAACTTTCCTGGCTGGACTGCTGCATATAAAGAATTTGTTGAAGAAGACAACAAAGAGGGTATGGCAGGCAAACTTCCTCTTATGGAAGAAGGTGAAATTTTGCCATGTAAAGAGATCAAAAAAGAGCAGAAGTTTACAAAACCACCTGCAAGATATACTGACGCAACAATTGTCAAAGCAATGGAAGAAAAGGGCATTGGCAGACCTGCGACATATGCCGCTACAATAACAGTTTTGACAGCGAGAAAATATGCTGAAAAAGAAGGCAAAAGTCTTGTTCCAACCCAACTTGGAAGAAATATCAATGAATATCTTGAACAGTTTTTCAGCTCTGTTATAAATGTCAAATTTACCGCTCATATGGAGCAACGCCTTGATGATATTGTTGAAACAGGTGAAGATTGGCACAATGTCGTAGCTTCTTTTTGGAATGGCTTTAGCGGCCTTCTAGAAAAAGCTGACGCGTCAAGTGTGAGCATGAAAGCTCCGCCAGAAGAGACAGACATTGTATGCGAAAAATGTGGCGGCAAAATGCTTATACGAGAAGGCAAGTTTGGCAAATTTTTGGCTTGTTCAAACTTTCCAAAATGCCGCAATACTCAAGCGATTGAAGAAGAACACAAAATTGTTGGAACCTGTCCTGAATGCAAAAGTGGCCTTATTGCAAGAAAAAGCAAAAAGGGCAAGCTTTATTATGCCTGCGAAAATTATCCAGAATGTAAATTTATGAGCTGGGATATTACTACTGGCGAAAAATGTCCAAAATGTCAAAGCCCAATCATCATAAAGGGCAAAACAATCAAATGTAGCAATCATGATTGCGATTATAAAGAGGAGAGCAAAACTGAAATATAGCTGCGTCAACGTTATAGGGTGCGGATTTGCGGGCATTGAGTGTGCTTTGTTTTTGGCAGAGCATGGCATAAATGTCCACCTTTTTGACTGCAAAGCAAACACTTATCATTGCGACTGCCACAATTGTGAAATTTATGGCAGCAATGAAGAAAACGAACTTTTTGCACGCAACCTTTTGCGAAAGGAGATCAAAATTTTAGGCAGCAGCCTTATAGAAAAGGAAGAAGAATTGCTGAAAAAAGAAAAATTTTCTTCTTGCGTTGCTGACAAGCTTTTGACATATGGTGTTGAGCGAGTTAAAAACCACCCACGCATCGAATTTTTTAATCTTTGCGTGCGAGATATCAATTTGAAAGAAATCAATGTCATAGCAAGCGGCCCTCACACAGAAAGCGGACTTTTTGAAAATCTCAAAGACCTGCACGGCTCTATGCGATTGTTTGACACATACAATATTTATCCGCTTGTTGAAAATATAACTGAAAGTGAATTTGTAAAAAAAGGTGATAATCTTTTTTTGCCTATGAGTTATAAAGAATATATAACTTTATGCAACGCGGTGCTATCTGAGCGAAATGCATTGCTTTCCAAAGGACGAGCTTTATCAAAAGATGTCAGTCTTATAGAAGAAATGGTTACAAAAGACAAAGACGCCCTTAAAAGCAACATTATGCGGCCAATTTTTATTGAACATTTGTCAGAAAAACCTTATGCTTGCCTTAAGCTTAACTTAACCCGAAGAGGATATGAAATTGAAGGCTTTGCTTCAGCTCTTCCGCCAGAATGTCAGTACAGAATTATCAATTCAATCAAAGGTCTTGAAAGGGCGGTTATTTTAAGAACTGGCAAGTCAATTGCAAACAACTATATAAATGCACCTTTTGTTATAAACAATTTTAGTCAGTCAAACAAATTTTCAAATATATTTTATGCTGGAAATATTTCAGGTGTTTATGGCCATATCGAAAGTATGGCAAGTGGGCTTTATGTAGGGTATAATGTTTTGCGATTTATAAATGGGCTGGAACTTTTACCTCTTCCAAAAGAAACTGCTATTGGCGCTCTTATAGACAAAGTTGTCACTGCAGGTGTGATGAGAAATCAACCTGTTATAGCAAGTTATGACATCATAAAAACACAAAAAGATTACAAAACCATTGCAGGCAAAAGCAAATATTTGCTTGAAAACTGCGAAATAGTTTTGACGAAGTTTAAGGAGGATTATTTAAATGGAAAGCATATTTAGAGGCACAACAATTTGTGGCGTAAAAAGAGATGGCAAGATTGCAATTGCAGGTGACGGACAAGTCACCATGTCAAACAGCGTTATTTTCAAAAGCAATGCAAAAAAGGTGAGAAGAATTTTTGATGACAAAGTTGTTATTGGCTTTGCAGGAGGCGTTGCTGACGCTTTTTCACTATGTGAAAGATTTGAAGGCATGCTCAACAAATTTTCTGGCAATCTTATGCGAAGTGCGGTCGAACTCGCTCAAACTTGGCGAGAAGACAAGGCTTCAAGGCAACTAGATGCCCTTATGATTGTGGCTGACAAAGACCAACTTCTCATCATCTCTGGCAATGGCGAAGTTATTGAGCCAGATGAAGGCATTTGTGCAATTGGCTCTGGTGGAAATTATGCTTTCGCAGCAGCAAAGGCGCTTTGTCAAAACACAGATCTTACTGCAAAGGAAATTGCATATAAGTCACTTGAAATTGCAGGTCAAATTTGCGTATTTACAAATGATCATATAATAGTTGAGGAGGTTTGATATGAACTTTACACCAAGAGAAATAGTAGACGAACTTGACAAATACATAATTGGCCAAGAAAAAGCCAAACGTGCAGTGGCAATTGCACTAAGAAACCGTTATCGCCGAAGCAAGCTCTCAAAAGAGCTGCGTGAAGAGATAACCCCAAAAAATATCATCATGAAAGGCCCAACAGGTGTTGGCAAAACAGAAATCGCAAGGCGTCTTGCAAAGCTTGTAAAAGCACCTTTTATCAAGATTGAAGCTACAAAATATACCGAGGTAGGCTATGTTGGTCGTGATGTTGAAAGCATGATCCGCGACCTTGTAGAAGTGGCCGTACGTATGGTGAAAGATGAAAAAACTCATGAGATTGAGGCAAAAGTTGCTCCAATTGTTGAAAAAACACTAGTAGACGCTATTTGCGACACAAGACGAGGCGAAAAACTTGAAGTTGACAAAACTGTTGTTGAAATAGAACTTAAAGAAGGCAAGCTTGAAAATGAAAGCATTGAAGTAAGTGTTGTTGACAACCCTAAGCCAATGCTTGCAATTGGCGGGCCAGAACTCAATCTTGGCAGTATGTTTGACAATCTTCTTCCTCAAAGACATAAAAAACGCAAGATGAGCGTAGCACGTGCGAGAGAACTTCTTACAAGCGAAGAATGCGACAAGCTCATCGACCAAGACAACGTTTATGCTGAAGCGTTGAGACGAACTGAAGAAGAAGGCATCATCTTTATTGATGAAATTGACAAAATTATTGGCAAAAGCGGCGGCTCAAACAATCAAGACGTTTCAAGAGAGGGCGTTCAGCGCGACATATTGCCTATTGTTGAAGGCTCAACAGTGTCGACCAAATATGGCAATGTCAAAACTGACTTCATTCTTTTTATTGCCTCTGGTGCTTTTCATGTGGCAAATATTGCTGATATGATACCAGAGCTTCAAGGCCGCTTTCCAATTCGTGTAGATCTCGAAAACCTCACAAAAGAGGATTTTAAAAAGATTTTAAGCGAAACAAAAAATTCAATCATCTTGCAATATGCAAGCATACTTAAAGTGGACAACATTGACCTTGTTTTCACTGATGACGCCATTGATGAAATTGCTGAAATGACAGTTGCTGAAAATGAAACGAGTGAAAATATAGGTGCAAGACGACTTCATACTATTATGGAAAGTTTGCTTGAAGACATTTCTTTCAACGCAAATGGTCTTCACCCAATGCTTGAAGTCAAGATTGATAGAGCTTATGTTCAAAAGGCCTTCACTGAAACAAAGAAAAAATTTGACCTTAAAAAATATGTTTTGTAAAAGTCAAAGTTTGTTGTATAATAAACTCATGGATACATCACGAAATGAACTTTTGATTGGTCAAGATGGACAACAAAAACTTAAAGACAGCAACATCGCAATTGTCGGAGTAGGTGGTGTTGGCGGATATGTGGCGACAATGCTTGTTCGTGCTGGCGTGGAAAACTTGACAATTGTTGACTTCGATAGGGTGAGTTCTTCAAACTTAAACCGACAGGTTGTCGCACTTGAAAGCACAATCGGCGAGTTTAAAGTTGAGGTTTTAAAAAAGCAGCTTTTGGAGATAAATAGTTGTTTAAAAATCACCGCAATAAAAAATCGACTTACACAAGAAAATGTCAGTCAGATAATAACAGCTCAATTTGACTATGTAGTAGATTGTATCGACAGCGTGCCAGACAAAATTGCTTTAATAGTTTTTTGCAAAAAAAACAATATAAAGATCATATCTGCTATGGGTGCAGGAAATAGGACAAGCATTCCGCGTTTTATTCTTACAGATATATACAAAACCCATGATGACGGACTTGCAAAGGCAGTTCGCAAAAAGCTGCGAATAGAGGGGGTTGAAAATCTAGAAGTGGTCACCTGTGAAGACAAAGCTCTTCGCGGCGGCGGAACAGTTGGAAGCATAAGTTATCTACCAGCAATGTGCGGAATAACACTTGCTGCGGTAATAATAAATAAAATCTTGGAGGAGAAAAAATGAAAATAATCACAGAAAAAGAATTTGATAAGGCAACAGAAAAAGGCTTGGTGCTTGTTGACTTTTTTGCGTCTTGGTGCGGCCCATGTCGCATGATGGCGATTATACTTGAAGATATTGCAAAAGAACTTGAAGGAAAGGTAGAAATATATAAAGTTGACGTTGACAACGATGAAAAGCTTGCAAGAAAGTTTGGCATAATGTCAATACCAACACTTATTTTCTTTGAAAATGGAAAAGTTCAAAAAAAGCATGTAGGAATTTGGCAAAAAGAAGATTGTGTTGATTTTATAAAGAGTTTTATCAAATAATTTCTTATTTTTAAGCTCAAAAAGCTGAAAAAACAATGTTTTTGTGTCAAATTTGCAAAATTATTTTTTGGTAGATATTGACTTTGAAGCCGCTGAGTGATAAAATTGATGTGACAAAAGGGAGAAATTATGAGAAGAGTATATCTTGACAATGCAGCAACAACTTATGTTTCAAGCGAGGTATTGGCTGAAATGCTGCCATGTTTCAACACAATTTATGGCAATTCAAGTTCGCTTCATTCATTTGGGCGTGAAGCTTCTGCCATCATTGACAGAGCAAGAGATCGTATCGCTGCTGCAATAAATGCACAAAAATCAAATGAAATCTATTTCACTTCTGGTGGAACAGAAGCTGACAACTGGGCAATCAAGGGCATCGCTCATGCTTATGCAAACAAAGGCAAGCATATCATCGTCAGCTCAATTGAACATCATGCCGTTCTTGACGCATGCAAACAACTTGAAAGTGAAGGATTTGAAGTGACATATTTGCCAGTTGACAAGTATGGCCTTGTAAACATTGCAGACATCTTGCATGCAATCAAAAAAACAACAACACTCATTTCTATTATGGCTGTAAACAATGAAGTTGGCACAATTCAAAATATCAAAGCTATTGCAAAAACAGCTCATGAATACGGTATCATTTTTCACACAGACGCAGTGCAAGCAATTGGCGCAGTAAAAATCAATGTGCAAGATATGGAAATTGACGCAATGAGTATGTCAGCTCACAAAATTTATGGACCAAAGGGTGTTGGCTGCTTGTATCTTCGCAATGGCGTAAGAATTGAAAATCTTATGGCTGGCGGAAATCAAGAACGCGGCAAGCGTGGCGGAACAACAAATGTGCCTGCAATCGCTGGTTTTGGAAAGGCTGTAGAAATAGCAGTTCGAGACCTTACAATCAACCAACAAAAACTTAAAACTGTGAGAGAATACTTTCTTACAAAGGTAAGAGAAAAAATACCTTTTATTCAAGTCAATGGTCACCCACATCAAAAAATAAACGGCACTGTCAACATTTCTTTTGAAATGATTGAAGGTGAGTCAATCCTGATGCTTCTTGACCTCGACGGTGTGGCAGTCTCAACAGCATCTGCTTGCACTTCAAATTCACTCGAGCCATCACACGTATTGAGAAGTATGGGTGTGCCTGATGAAATCGCTCAAGGCTCAATCCGTTTCTCATTCGGCAAAAATATTTCAAAGAGCGATGTGGATTACACAATCGACGTTCTTGAAAAAGCGGTTGCAAAACTTAGAGGCATTTCGCCAATTACAAAAGCAGGGAGGAAATAATTATGTATAGCAAAGAAATTATCGAGCGCTTTAAAAACCCTAAAAATGCTGGCGGCCTTCGCGGAGCAAATGGCGTGGGCAAAGTTGGCAATGCTGCTTGTGGCGACATTATGAAAATTTATCTTAAAATAAATGAAAATGACATTATTGAAGACGCAAAGTTCAAAACTTTTGGCTGCTGTGCGGCAATTGCTTCAACTGATGTCGCTTGTGACCTTATCAGAGGCAAATCAATTGATGAGGCGCTAAAGGTTACAAACAAAGATGTTTTCAATATACTAGGCACAATGCCAGCGCACAAAATTCACTGCTCAGTGCTTGCTGAAGAAACAATTCGCGACGCAGTTGAAGATTATTATAAGCGTAAAGAAAAAGAAAACAAAAAAGTTTCAAAATAATATATTATTAAAAAAAAGATGACCAGTAGTTATCTTTTTTCATGCTTGACAATTTTTGTAAATATGTTATAATGTGTTTTCAAGAGTTGAATGCAAGATAAAAATGACCATCTACAAAACACAAACTGCTGGTATAAGTTTGATAGAAGAAGATTGTTTTTTCGGGCATCACGCTAATGCTGGAAGATGGTTTCAGGGTAATAATTGAAAAAAAGGAGGACAACAATGATCAAAGCGTTATATAGAATGTTTTTGCTTGGTGCGGCAACGACTTCGCTTGCGGCAGGTGCTTATTCTTTTAAGCATGATGCCAAGGCCGAAGAACAAATTTATATTGCTGAGGCTTCGCGAGATATTTGCACAGTTAGTGCAGTCAAAGAGGAAGAAAACGAAGAAAAAGACTTATCAAACGACAAAGAAAAAGCGTTGATATGGACCGTTATGGGTGTGATGAGTGCTTTGACTTGTGTTGTGGTTGGCGGACGTGTGGTTTCGATCAAAGCAGAACAAAATAAGAGAATGAAAAGGTTTCAACATATAGAGACCAAGGAAGACATAAACCCCGAGCCTGTAGATGAAGTGATTGAAAAGTCTGATGAAAATAATATGGACTCCTTCAATTGTTAAAAATCGGCAAAAAGCCGATTTTTTTTGTAACATTGAATTTATTTTTATAGTATAATGATATTATGTTAAAAGAAAAATTGAAAAAAATAAACAAGAAAGGCGCTTTAAAAAACATTGTTTTTGCAGCCATTTGTTTTGCGGCTGCTGTTGGAACGCTTTGTGGAGGTATTTTCAAACAGGTCCAAGCAAAAAAAATAAGACAAAGCATTGAAGAACGCCAAGAGTATCGCGTTTATTGTGATGTTTATGACGATAATTATAAAAATCTTTACAAAGCGGGTTTTATTACTGAGGTGGACTATGTCGTAAAATTGTTGAACTACAACAAATTTGATGCGTTTTGCGAGCATAATGGTCAGGACCAGACTATCAAGGCATACAAATCAAATTCAAGCCAATCTACAAAATTATTTTGTGGGTCTGTAGCAGCTACAGCGATAGGTGTGTTTGGCAGCTTAAAAGCTCATAACAGAAGAAAAAAGAATTTGGATAAGGAACAGGAAATCTCTAGTTAAATAGGGTATATTTTGTCGAAAGTTGCAGATAATATTTGCAAGGAGGGCAAAATGAAAGACGTTATGTTGATGCTAGGTTTCGGTTTTGGGCTTGTGACAGGTGCTTTGTTGTACAAATATTCACAAGGCACACAAGATCTTGTCAATCAAGGCGAGAAGAAAATAATGAAAGAGGCCAAAAAGCTTGAAAAAAAGGCTGAGCAAGGCATGGAAGAACTTGAAAGCAAAGTCAAGAAGGGCGTAAAAAAAGCCGAACAAAAAATCAAACAAAGTAAGCCTAAATCATAAAATTTATGGCTTTTGGTAATCAAAAAAGGCAAAGATAAAATTTCTTTGCCTTTTGTTTTTAAATTGCCGAGCAACTTGCTTTGATAAGTGCAAACCAACTGCCTTAAAAGCGTTAAACTCCACCAAAGCTTCCCTATGGCACATCAAAGTGTCCTCTTAATGATGCTCCCGTCAGGGCCTGACATGGTTCAAGGATTTTGATTGCATAGGACCTTAATTTCATCGCCTAAAACTTTTACACATATTTGACTTGCACAAACCGAGGCAAGTCGTCGACCCCACTATAGCGGATTGTAGGTTACAGAGCACCGCTAACTCTCCATCTAGCTCGGCCTAGTTATTATATCACGCTTTTAGTTTTTTTGCAAGCGAATAATTTTGAGATAATGCTTATTTTTCTGCAAAAATTGTTAAAAGTTGAATTAAATCTATCAAAACATTTTCAAAATCAACAAAAATTGACTATAATGTATATTAAGAGGGCAAAATGCCTAAGGAGAAATTTATGTCTGTATCAAATGCGAAAAGGTTTTTGACGGCTTTTAATAGTATTGAATATTCGCTTAAAACGCGTTATGGCTTCAATCGTGCTATGGGTTTTTCAGAGCTGATACGAAAGACTGTAGTCTTAAACTATACTGTAAGAAAATATGAAGATGAGCTTGTTGATTATGGCAGACTTAGAAATGCAATAATACACAACAATAATGAGGATTTTGTCATTGCAGAACCTCATGAAAGTGTGGTTGAAAACATTGAACATATCGAAAAACTCATCAACAAACCACCGCTTGTGCTTGACAGTGTGGCAAGGCAAGACGTTTTGACGATAAATGCAAGTGCAACCATGAAAGAGGTTGTTATTCTTATGACAAAGTCAAAATACTCAAATATACCTGTTTATGACAATGACAAACTTATTGGCATTGCAAATGGTCAAAAGATTTTGGATTCCTTCGGTCAATTTATGTTGTCAGGCGGCAAGGCAGACGTATTTTTGTCAAGCGTAAAGATCGAGGATATGCTTTCGTCACTTGAAAACAATGACTATTATTTTGTAGCACCTTCTTCACTCACTATTGAAGAGGCCTTAAAGGCTTTTCATGACAACGCAAAACTTCTCGCAATCCTTATCACAAAGCACGGCAAGGCAACTGAAATGCCGCTTGGCATTATGACTGGCAAAGATGTGATAGAAGCAAATGCTATTTTGGAAAGTTATTAATGCTAAATTTTGCTTGACAGAAAACCAACTTTTATTTATAATAAACTTAAAATAAATGCAGTGATGAAAGACAGGACGCTTAAAAGTTTTGTTTGCAGAGAGTTATTGGTCGGTGAAAAATAACAACAAGCTTTAGGAGGTTATCACTTTCGGAGCAGCTCGCCTGAAACTAAGTAAGGCGAGACGGTTCTTCCCGTAATAGAAGAGGTGGGTGATAGCCTGCTAAAAGTTTACAAGTGGTATAACCTTTTTAAGCACGGGGTCTTGTAACTTTCCGTGCTTTTTCATACGACATTGGCACTTACTAAATAAGCTAGCGTTTTGGACGCAAAAGGTGGCAAAGCCACAAAGGAGAGAAAAATGTATAAAAAAGTTGAAACAAAACTGGATTTCTTGAAGAGTGAAGGAAAAATATTGAAGTTTTGGGAAGAGCAGGATATAGTCAAAAAAGGCCTTGAGTTGCATAGAAACAGTGACAAAACTTTTACGCTCTATGATGGTCCGCCAACTGCAAACGGCAAACCTCATATTGGCCATCTTCTTACACGCGTTATGAAGGATATCATACCTCGCTTTAAGTCAATGAAAGGTTTTTATATCTACCGCAAAGCTGGCTGGGATACTCATGGTTTGCCTGTCGAAGTTGAGATTGAGAAAAAACTTGGCCTAAACGGCAAGCAAGACATTGAAAAATATGGCATTGAAAAGTTTATCGACCTTTGCCGCAAGTCTGTTTGGGAATATAAAGGTATGTGGGAAAAATTTACCGATAGAATTGGCTATTGGGTTGATATGAAAGAGCCATATATCACCTATGACAACAACTATATCGAAAGCGTTTTTTGGGCTTTGAAAGAAATGGACAAAAAAGGTCTTATTTACAAAGGTCACAAAATCATGCCTTACTGCCCACGCTGCGGAACAACTCTTTCAAAAATGGAACTTGAAAATGGAGACAACTACAAAGTCCTCAAAGAGAACTCGGTCTTTGTCAAATTTAAAAGCATGGAGGAAGAAAACACATATTTTATCGTTTGGACAACCACGCCTTGGACGCTGCCTTCAAACGTGGCGCTTTGCATGAACCCAAATGAAGAATACTGCACACTTTCTTCAAACGGGCAAAAATATATTATGCTCAAAAAGCTTGTGCCAACTCTTTTTGAAGAGGGCAGCTACAAAATCCTTTCAAGCAAAAAAGGAAAGGAATTTGAAGGTCACAAATACGCACCGCTTTTTGATTATGCAAAAGACAAAGTCAAAAGAGGCTATTTTGTTGTCAATGATGATTATGTAACAACTGAAGACGGAACAGGTATTGTTCACATAGCGCCAGCTTTTGGTGAAGATGACTACAATGTTTGCAAAAAATACAATATTGACTTTGTTCAGCTTGTCGATGAAGCAGGCAAGATGAGCAAAGAGACTGACTTTGCTGGGCTTTTTGTCAAAGACGCTGACAAGGAAGTTATCAAAAAGCTTGAAAGCGAAGACAAACTTTTCAAAGTTCAACCAATCGAGCACTCTTATCCTCACTGCTGGCGTTGCAAATCACCACTTCTTTATTACGCAAAAGACACATGGTTTGTAAAGACTACAGCGATCAAAGACAAGATGATCGAAAACAATAATAGTGTTTACTGGCGTCCTGACCACATCAAAGCTGGCAGAATGGGCAACTTCCTTGCCAACAACATTGACTGGGGGATTTCTCGCAGCCGTTATTGGGGAACGCCACTTCCTTTCTGGACGTGCGAAGATGGACACATTCACGTAATTGGCAGCGTTGAAGAACTTGTTAAACTCTCAGGCGTCAAGCCTGACGATCTTCACAAGCCTAGCCTTGATAAAATAACATTTCCTTGTCCTCACTGCGGCAAGGTTATGAAAAGAACGCCAGAAGTAATGGACTGCTGGTTTGACAGCGGCTCTATGCCATTTGCTCAATATCACTATCCATTTGAAAACAAAGTACTTTTCGAAAAATCTTTTCCTGCAGACTATATAAGTGAGGCAATCGACCAAACACGTGGCTGGTTCTATACACTTCAAGCGGTTGGCACTGCAGTTTTTGGCAAGTCACCATACAAAGCTTGCAACCTTTTGGGGCTTGTGCTTGACGAACATGGCCTAAAAATGTCAAAGTCACTAGGCAATGGTATTGATCCTTGGAAGGTGCTTGACAACGAAGGTGCTGACGGACTTCGCTGGTATTTCTACAACAACTGCCTGCCAGGTCAGGGCATAGCCTTCAACGAAAACAATTTGATTGAACTTCAACGCAAGTTTATGGGTACGCTTTGGAACGTCTATGCTTTCTACGTACTTTACGCTGAGATCGACAAAATTGATCCAACGCGATACGACCTCAAAAAATGCAAACTTTCCTTCATTGACAAGTGGCTGTTGTCAGAATACAACGCTCTTGTAAAGCTTGTGGACGAAAGCCTTGAAAAGTATGATACAGTTGTGCCTTCACGTGCAATCACTGAATTTGTTGACAAACTTTCAAACTGGTATATTCGTCGTTGTCGCGAAAGATTTTGGGGCAGTGAGGAAAGCGAAGACAAAATTGCAGCCTACAAAACACTTTACGAAGTTCTTGTTGGCCTAAGCAAACTTATCGCACCTTTCGTGCCTTTCATTTCAGAAGAAATCTATCAAAACCTTGTACGCAGCCTTGACAAAAATGCACCAGAAAGTGTACATTTCTGTTCATATCCAGTTTGTGACGAAAGTCTTATTGATACCAAGCTTAACGAAGGTATGGACAAAGTTCTTCAAATTGTAAACTTGGGCAGAGCTTGCCGCTCAGCAAGCGGAGTTAAAAATCGCCAGCCATTGTCAAAGGTTATCATATGCTCAACTGAGAATATCAAGCTTGATGGCGAGCTTATCGCACTTATTGAAGACGAACTGAACGTCGAAGCTGTTGAATTTTTGCACGACGCCGACCAATATGTTTCATATGAACTTAAGCCTCAACTCAAAACCTTAGGGCCAAAATATGGCAAACTTTTGGGTGCAATTCGCGAGTATTTAGGCAAAGTCAACCCAAATGAAGCGGTCGCAACTGTCAAAAAAGGCGAGGCTCTTAAGTTTACAGCAAACGGCGAGACAGTTGAAATTTTTGAAAATGATCTTCTCATTTCACTTAAAAACAAAGAGGGCTATTCTTCAGATAGTGATGGCAATGTGACAGTTGTTCTTGATACTTCTCTTGATGACGACCTTCTTGAAAAGGGTATGATAAATGAGTTTGTAAGCAAGGTGCAAAACCTTAGAAAAGACAGCGGACTTGAAGTTGTCAACCATATTGACATTCAAGTTGAAGGTGATGAGGATTTTGTCAAACTATTGCTTGAAAATCAACAAAACTTTGCAAAAACTCTTCTTGCTGATAGCTTTTCTGTTGGAACAAATGGTGCTTTCAGCACTTCACTTTCAGCCAATGGCAAAGAAATATCTATATATATAAATAAAGTTTAAAAAGCATTTTTAAATAAGGTGAATTTTTCACCTTTTTTTGTTTGATGAGTAAAAATACGAAAAGGCAATATATTTTTGCAATTGGATTGCTTTTTTATTAATTTTTTGTTAAAATGCTTATAAAGAAAAAAAGGAAGCGAACTTTGAAAACTGCAAAAGATTGGAAAGATTATGTCGTGCTTGGCACGGGTGACGGCGAAAAACTTGAAAGGTGGGGTGGCTATGTTTTGTTAAGACCAGACCCACAGGTGATTTGGCATACAAAAAAGCCATTGGCTTCGTGCAAGGAGCTTAATGCTCACTATCTGCGTGAAAGCACTGGCGGCGGAAGATGGCAATATTTGAAACCTATGAAAGAGGAATGGGTTATCTCTTGGAAGGACATCAAGTTTTCAATTAAGCCAATGGGCTTTAAGCATACAGGTCTTTTTCCAGAACAGGCTGTCAACTGGCAAGACATGACTGACCTTATCAAAAAGGCGGGCAGGCCTATAAGAGTTTTAAACCTCTTTGCTTACACTGGTGCAGCGTCAGTTGTTGCGGCGAAGGCTGGTGCGAGCGTGACCCATGTTGACGCAAGCAAAGGTATGGTGGAGCGTGCAAAAGAAAACGCACGACTTAACAACATTTCAAACATTCGTTTCATAGTTGACGACTGTCAAAAGTTTATTGAACGAGAAATCCGTCGAGGTAACACCTACGACGCAATCATTATGGACCCTCCAAGCTATGGAAGAGGCACAAACGGCGAGATGTGGAAGATTGAAAACAGCCTTCATGACTTTGTGGAGCTGACCAAAAAAGTGCTGTCAGATAAACCTCTTTTTGTGCTTATTTCATCATATACAACAGGACTCCAGCCAGGTGTACTCACCAACATCTTGTCACTTGTGTTTGGCAAGGGCAACATCGATAGCGATGAAATTGGTCTTGAAACAGAAGAAGGAATAGTCTTGCCATGCGGAGCAAGAGGCTTGAAAATTTTTTGATTTGCAGCGAAAATGAAGGAATAATTAAAAAGGAAAAAGTATGGAAAAACAATTAGACGTTTTATATGAAGACAATCAAGTGGTGGTGGTTTTGAAGCCACACAATATGCCGTCACAGGCTGATGAGAGTGGCGACATGGATTTGTTAAGCCTTGTCAAAGCTTACGTTAAAGAGAAATATAATAAATCAGGCGAGGCGTTTATTGGGCTTGTTCACAGGCTTGACAGACCAACTGGCGGCATTATGGTTTTTGCACGCACTTCTAAGGCGGCGGCAAGGCTTAGTCAAGAGCTTCAAAATGGTCAGATGAAAAAGACATATTATGCTGTTTGTGCGGGCTGTCCGCAAGAGAAGTCTGCTACGCTTGTAAACTTCCTCAAAAAAGATGAAAAGCAAAACATTGTCAGGATTGTTCCTCAATCTGAAGAAGGAAACAAAAGGGCAGAGCTTAACTATAAAGTACTTGAGGTAAATGGTGATGCAAGTCTATTGTCAGTGAATATAATTACTGGCAGAAGTCATCAAATTCGCGTTCAACTTGCGGGAATTGGCAATCCTCTTCTTGGCGACAACAAGTATGGACGAAGCAAGTTTAAGCCTTCAAAAAACCTTGGGCTTTGGGCTGGAAGGCTTGAATTTATCCACCCAACGACAAAAGAGAAAATGGTTTTTGCATGCCCGCCAGATGAGACAAGTGAGCCTTGGAAAACTTTTAATATCAAAAAGTATTTCATAATGGGTCGTTGATATTTTTGTAAAAGATCTGTAGTATAGTAGGTCTATAATAGGCCAATAATTGCTTTTGAGAGGTTTTATGAAAAAGAGAAAAGAAATACAAGAAAAATACAAATGGGACTTGTCTGAATTTTGCAAAGATGACAATGATTTTAAAGAAAAGTGTGCCTTTCTCGAAAAAGAGCTAGAAAAGCTTGTCAAATTTAAGGGCAAACTCAACAACAAAAAAGACATCTTTGCTTATCTTGAAGAGAGCAAAACTTTTGATCGTGTTATGAGCGAAGTGTTTTTGTTTGCAGTGGCAACGCTTGACGAAGATTTAGCCAATCGCAAAGCCAACGAGATGAAAGAAAAAATTTCTTTTCTTGCTCAAAATTTTGATGAAAAATTGGCATTTGCTTCCATTGAACTTGAAAACTTGCCAAACAAACTTTTAGATGAAATGATATCTGACAAAAAATTTAAAGAATATGACAAGATGTTTAAGGATATTAAGTCAGCGAAAAAGCATAAGCTTGACCCAAAAGTGGAAGAATTTTTGTCAGGAATAAATTTTTTAGGCACTTTTTCATCAAATATGAAGAAATTTACAGATGTCAATTTAAAGTTTGACGATATTAAGGATAGCCGCGGCAAAAGTCACAAGCTTGACAGCTCGGTTTATGGACTTTATCTTCGCGACAAAGATAGAGAACTTCGCAAAAATTGCATGATCGAAACGCATAAAAAGTTTGGTGAGAATATTGATTTCTTAGCAAACAACTATCTTGGCTCTGTCAAGGCAGACTGCTTTTTTGCACGTAAGAGAAAATACTCTTCGGCGCTTGAAGAAGCTCTCGACAGCGAAGACGTGACAAAAGCAGTCTATGAAAATGTGATTAAGGAAGTTCGCAAAAACTTGCCAATTCTTTTTAAATATTTTGAAATAAAGCGTCAAAAACTTGGACTTAAAGATTTTTACAACTATGACGCGGCTGCTCCGCTATTTCCAAGTCATACTTTGAAATATAGTTATGATGAGGCTATAAACATTATAAAAGAAGCAGTCGCTCCGCTTGGAGATGAATATGTTTCGCTTATTCAAAGGGCTTATGATGAACGCTGGATTGACGTCTATCCAAACGAAAACAAACGAAGTGGAGCGTATGAAAACAGCACTTATCCGCACAGGCCAATTGTTCTTACAAACTTTAACGGAACATATGACTCAGTCTCAACGCTGGCACATGAGCTTGGCCACGCAATGCACTCATATTTTGCATATAAAACCCAGCCACAAGCGAAAGCAGACTATACAATATTTTTGGCTGAAATTGCAAGCACTACAAATGAGATGCTGCTTGTGCATGATCTTATGAACAAAACTTCTGACAAAAAGAAGAGGAGTGAGTTTGCAAATATTATTTTTGACAATGCAAAATCAACAATTTTCAGGCAGGCAATGTTTGCTGAATTTGAAGAGAACGTTCACTCAATGATAGAAAAAGGTGAGCCTGTCACAAAAGACACGCTCAACGAGCTTTATCTTGACCTTAACAAAACCTACTATGGCAAGAAGGTTAAGCTGGTAAAAGAAATTCAGTATGAATGGGCAAGAATTCCACACTTCTTCACATCTTTCTATGTTTACAAGTATGCAGTTGGACTTTTGTGCGCAATGTATTTCACAAACACAATTTTGAAAGGTGAAAAAGACGCAGTCAAAAAATATATAGGCTTTCTCTCTTCTGGCGGCAAGGATACGCCAATTAACATCTTGAAAGAAGCTGGTTGCGATGTTGAAAATCCAAAAACTTTTGAAGAAAGCTTTGCATATCTAAAAACTTTGTTGAAAGAACTATAAAACAAAGGTCAGCAAGAACGTTGTTTAATAAAAAAGCATATCCAAGTGATATGCTTTTTTTTAGTCGCAACATTTTTGACTAAGCAAGTAGCCAGCCATGAAATAAAATATTCCGCAAGGAACTGAAAAGTTTATTCTGCCGCAGCCATCAAAAGGGTTGCAATTGCAGTTTTGCCAAGCTGGTGGGCAGAAGTTATTGCAAGGGCAGCTGAAATGTTCGCCGCAGTGGCAACTTCTGTCATGACCGCAATGACAGTTTGGTTGGCCACAAGGCGGAAAGGGTGAAGGACAGCCAAAGTTCGAATTAAAACTTCCGTCACAAAAACCTCTGTTGCACCCGCAGCCACAACCTCTAAGATCTATAAATTGACCAGGGCAGTAGTGAGTTGAGTTGTTAAGTAGCATTATTTTTATACCTTTTTAATTTTTTAAATTTATTTTTAATATATTTATACAAATGAAAGCTTTTTCTGCATTTTTTGTTATAATTGGCACTGTAATAGGCTCTGGCTTTATGAGCGGTAAAGAAATCGTTGTGTTTTTTTCACGCTTTGGCAAGTTTTCTTTTGTTTGCATAGCACTTGCCTTCTTTTTGTTCTGGCTTTTGTTTAACTTTTTTTTAAGACAGGGTAAAAGAGCCGAAGAAAAGCTTGCCCGTTCAAAATTTTCAAATATTATAAACATCATCATATGCACAATTCTATCTTCTGCTATGATTGCGGGCTGCATCAATTTGCTCTCTACCTTTAATATTTTTGTTATCATTGTTGCAATGATTATTATACTTCTTTATTCTTTGGTTATTTTAAAAAGAGGGCTTGGCAGTCTTGAAAAGGCCAATTTTTTACTTGTGCCAGTCATGGTTGGTGTGATGTTTGGTAGTATCCTTCTGGCACAGGACGGGTTTGATCTAAACTCTGGTTTTTTTGAGGAGTTTTCGCCATGGGGCATATTTTATTGCTTTCTTTACGTCATATTGAATATGTCAAATTCTTGCATTGTGCTGGCGAGGATTGGTCAAAACTTAACCTCAAAACAAAAAGCACGAGTGGCATTTTTTTCGGCACTCGCACTTTGTGTTTTGCTGTTTTTTGCAAATTTCGTTTTGCTTCAAAACAAAGATGTTTTTTCGCAAGATATGCCACTTCTGTCATTGTTTGAAGGCAAGCATTCTCTTTTGATCCGTCTTGTCATCATGCTTGGTTGCGTGACAACACTTTTTTCGCTTGTTTACACCTCTTCGTCATCGGTTAGAGGGCTGTGCAAAAATGAAATGATGACTTTTGTGGTGTGTTTGGTTTTGCCGCTTGCAATCAGTTTGTGCGGGTTTGGAAACATAGTTTCATTTCTATATCCGCTGTCTAGCGTGCTGGCAATTTTTCTTTTGTGCGATTTATTTTTTATATCGCTTTTCAAGCGGGCTTACACAAAGATACATTCCTGCCGCAAGAATACAAAGTAGCACGATACTTGTCATTACAATATCAAGTTGCAACATTTGGCTGCCATAATTGATGAGGTAACCAAGGCCTGCTTTGCTTGAAAGGTATTCGCCCATAACAGTACCGACCCAACTCATGCCGACGTTTATTTTCAGCACTGAGATAAAGTCAGGCAGGGCGTGAGGAAGTATAAGTTTGAAAAGTATCTGAAACTTGCTTGCGTGCATTGATTTCATGAGCATAATTTTATCGTTTTCGCATGAAATGAAAGCACCGAGCATTGACATAGTGGTTATGATAATGCAAATCAGCACGCACATAACAATCGTTGCACTAGTGCCAGAGCCAACCCACAAAACAATCAGTGGGCCAAGTGCAATTTTTGGCAGTGAGTTAAGAATAATAAGATAAGGCTCAAAAATCTTTCTAAGTCGCTCGCTCCACCAAAGCACAATAGCAATGACTGTGCCTAAAAGGGTGGCGACAAGAAAGCCTATGATGGTCTCATATAAAGACGTCCAAATGTGTATCCAAAGATTGCCAGTGCTGGCAAGGTCGGCAAGTGTGGTGGCGATACGAGATGGGCTTGAAAAGAAGAATGGATCAAGCACGCCAACTTGAGCAAAAAGCTCCCACAAGCCTAAAAAGGCTACAAACACGAAAACCTGCCAAAAAGCAATCAAAACTTTTTCTTTCTTAAGACTTTTGAGATATCTTGCGTGAGCTTTCGAGTAGTTTAATCTTTTGTCTTTCTTCATTACGTTAGATTTCTCCAAATCTTATCAAAATTTTTGCCAAAATCTTTATCTTCTCGTTTTTTAAGTGGGCTGTCGCCATCAAATTCCACTTTCATAACTTCCTTGACAGAGGCAGGTCTTGAAGAGAGGATTATGATCTTGTTTGACATTGACAGAGCTTCAGAAATGTCGTGAGTGACAAGAAGAGCTGTCTTTTTTTCTTTTTTTATAATGTCATACACATCATCACAGACCTTGAGCCGTGTCTGAAAGTCAAGTGCCGAGAAGGGTTCGTCGAGAAGCAAGAGTGAAGGCTCAAGCACAAGTGTTCTTATAAGTGCAACACGCTGACGCATTCCTCCACTAAGCTGGCGGGGCTTCTTGTTCTTGAAGCTGTAGAGATCATATTTTTTCAATAGTTCTTCGCAAAGGGCAAGCATTTTCTCGTCCTTCTTTTTCTTTTGTATCTCAAGTCCCAAAGTTATATTTTGCCAAATAGTACGCCACTCAAAGAGCTGATCTCGCTGGAACATATAGCCAATGCGCGAGTCATTCTTTTCAATCTTTTTGCCGCCCAAAAGTATTTCACCATCAGACGCAGACAAAAGTCCAGCAATAAGTGACAAAATGGTTGTTTTACCGCAGCCGCTTGGGCCAACTAAAGAAGCAAATTCGCCTTCGTCAATGTCAAAAGACAAAGATTTAAGAGCGTGAATTTCACTTTCTTTTGTTTGGTAGAAATAACTTACATCTTTAAACTCTAGAAACTTTTTCATTTTTTCGACCTCTACAATATCATTTTAGTTTGCTTTTAAACTTGTGTGCAAAATTTTTAAAAAAAGTGGCAGTCTTTCTTGAAGTACAAATCTTTGTGTTTTATCATAAAGTCAAAAGTTGCGAGCGAAGGAGTTGCAAAAATCAAATGGAGGAAGAAGCAAAACTAAAAAAAGCACTGATGAAAAAGGCATTGGGCTATTCTGCCGACGAAGTGGTTGAAGAATATGTTACCGACGAGGACGGGCAGCCGAGACTTACCAAAAAAAAGGTGACAAAAAAGCATTTCAGCCCCGACATATCAGCCATCAAAGTACTGTATGAAAAGTATTGCAAAACGTATAGTGAAGAACTTGCCTCCATGACCGATGAACAACTTGAAGAAGAAAAAATGCGACTTTTAAAACTTTTAAAGGAGGGAGAAGATGGAACTTAATGAATGTAAACATCTTACAAAGTGCGACTTTTATGGCTGCAACAATCTTGCCAAATATTCCTTTTCGACCAAAGGAATAATTAGGCGTGACCTTTCATTTTGCGAAAGCTGCATGAAAGGTATGTATCAAGAAATTGCCAAGTTGCAAACGCCAAAAGGTATTGAAGCACCATTTAAAACAAAGAAAAGACTGAGGAGGGAAGAATGTTAAAAGAAAACATAAAAGCAAAAAAAGAAGATAGCAAAGAAAACAAGAAAATAGTTGAAGAAGTGATAAAAGATTTTCAAGCTCGCGCCCAAGCGAGACGCAGCTTTGATACAATCTGGCAGCTTAATATGAACTATCTTATGGGCAATCAATATTGCGACGTTGGCTATGGAGGAAATGTTGAAGAAACAGACAGACAATTCTTTTGGCAGGAACGTGAAGTTTTCAATCATATCGCACCAATTTTTGATATCCGTTTTGCAAAATTATCAAAAATCAAGCAGCAGGTGAATGTACTTCCTGCTACAAATGACGAACGCGACAAGCAAGCCGCGAAAATATCAAACAAAATACTTAAGTCGGTTGAAAACAAGCTTGGCATTCCGGCCAAAGTCAACCAAGCAATCAAGTGGAGTGAGGTTTGCGGAACAAGTTTTTACAAAGTCAACTGGAACCCAAGTGCTGGCCAGCTTGTTGGAATGGACGAAGACGGTCACGAGATACGCGGCGGCGAAATTGATATAACAGTGTGCAGCCCATTTGAAATATATCCAGATTCAAGCACGTGTGAAACTATTGAAGATTGCCAAAGCATTATTCATGCACGAGCATACACCACATCTCAAATAAAAGATATGTACGGCATTGAAGTTGAGCCAGAAAACATCAATACTTTCTCGCTCGACAGTGTGACGGCAGGTATGGCAGGGCTGGGCTTTAATGGTCGAGCAACAAAGCTCATTGAAAGTTCAAGAAGTGACTCGGCGCTTGTCATCGAAAAATACATAAGACCAAATAAAGACTATCCAGAAGGCCGGCTAATAATTGTCGCTGGCAGACGCGTGGTATATGATGATGTGCTTCCATATTTCTGCGGCGAAGATGGCAGACGTGACCTTCCATTTGTCAAACAGGTATCAATTGAGCAGCCAGCTTGCTTTTGGGGTGCTAGTGTTATTGAACGTGTTATTCCTGTTCAGCGTGCCTACAACGCGGTGAAAAATCGCAAGCATGAGTTTATCAACCGCCTTTCTCTTGGCGTGCTTTCAGTTGAAGATGGCTCAGTCGATCTTGACAATCTTGAAGATGAAGGCCTTTGCCCAGGCAAAGTGCTGGTTTATCGTCAAGGCTCAAACGAACCTAAATACTTGCAAACACAAACCTTGCCTTCAGACTTTAATGAAGAAGAAAAAAGACTGGGTGAAGAGTTCTATAAAATTGGTGGTGTAAATGAAACGTTAAGCACTGAATACATTTCGACAAACCTATCAGGTACGGCACTTGAACTTTTGATTGGTCAAGACGAAATTCGCCTTAACTCAACAATTGAAAGCATAAAGTCATCTTACAAAGAGGTATCAAAGCGTGTACTTCGCCTTTACAAGCAATATGCACTTTTTCCACGCATAGCAAGAATAGCGGGTGACAATGGCCAGATTGAACTCTTCTATTTCAACTCAAATGATATTTCAAGTGACGACGTTGAAATTGACACTCAAAATGACTTTTCACAAAGCTTGACCCAAAGACGTGAAATGGTGTTTGCGCTTTTAAATGCCGGTGTGCTAAGTGACGAAAATGGCAAGATTTCAAATCGAATGAAATATAAAATCCTTGAAATGCTTGGTATGGGCGTCTGGGAAAACGCGCAAGACATAAATGAACTGCATGTCAAAAAAGCAGACAACGAAAACCTAAAAATTATTCAAGGCCAAGAAGTAAAGGTTAGCGAAATTGATGATCATAATCTTCATCTCAACGAACATATAGCCTTCATGCTTGGCATTGACTTTGAAAAAGCAAAAGAAAAAGATGAAACAATAGAAGACAAATTTTTAAATCACATAAGACAACACAAAAAAGAAGAAAAAAAAGAAATTAAGGAGGGAATTTAATCATGGACGAAAATAGAGAACAACCGATCATAATGCAGGCAGATGCCATAAATATGGAAACGGAAGAAAGTGTCGGTGGCGAGGTCGGCTCTCAAAACGACATGGGTGATTTTGGCAAGTTCAAATCTGCGAAGGCACTGTTAGATGCATATAACAACCTTCAGTCAGAGTTCACCCGCAAATGTCAACGTGTCAGTGAGCTTGAAAAAGATAAAACTGAAACTCCATCACAAGAAGAAAAACACGAGTTTGATTTGGAAGATGGAATTGAAAAGTTCCTTCAAAAGCATAATGACGCGTCGTGGGCTGTTGACGAAATCAAAGAGAAGGTATCAAACGATCCAACTTTTCAAAATTTGTCAAACCCAATAGAAGTCGCTTGGAATAGCGTTGTGGCAAATCATTTGTCAGACAAAAAACCAAACGACCCAATTTTAAACAAATATGTCCTTTCAGATGAAGAAATCAAAAAAATCATCATTGAAAACTATTTGACGGCTTTAAAAGAGCAAAAAACACCAATTGTTATTTCTTCTCAAAAGGGGGAACGAGTGTCGGCTGTAAGGCCAGACACTCCACAAACCCTTGACGAAGCAAAATTAATTGTTGGCAAAATGTTTAGCTAGGCGTAAGCACATCAAAGCTAAGCAAAATCAGTTTGAAAAAATCAAACAAAAAACAGATATAACACAGAAATTAAAATAAAATTAAAAAACAAAACAAAATAAGGAGAAAATTATGGTAACTTTACAAACAGCTGAAAACGCTTTGAAAACCGTTTATCTTGACGTAGTGGCAAATCAACTTAACATAAAAACAAACCCACTTATGGCGAAGATAAAACGCTCAACCAAAGACGTTTGGGGCAAAGAAATCAGAAAACTTGCACCGTATGGCATAAATGGCGGTATTGGTGCTGGCTCAGAAACAGGTGAACTTCCAACATCTTCAGGGAACGGATATGTTCAATTTGTAGCTGAACTTAAAAACCTTTACGGAAAAATTGAACTTTCAGACAAAGCAGTTAGAGCTTCTGCAAACAACATTGGCGCTTTTGTAAACCTTCTTTCAGACGAAATGGAAGGCCTTGTAAAGGCAAGCGCTTTCAACCTTGGCAGAATGCTTTATGGAAATGGAACTGGGCTTTTGGCAACAGTCACATCAATTTCAGGCGAAAATAAGATTACTTGTGACACGGTCAACAATTTAATTGAAGGTATGCTGGTAGATGTATATAAAGATGGCACAAAGGTAAATACAAATCAAGTCGTAAAAATTACTTATGTAGATAGATTAAATAAATGCTTTAGTATTGACAAAACTCTTTTTACTGGGTCAATAGTAAGCGAAAGTGAGATTTATGTTCAAGGCTCAAAAGGCTATGAAATCTCAGGTCTTGCGGCAATATTTGATCAAAATATCAAAACTCTTTATGGTCTTGACAGAGAAAAATATCCTTGGCTTAATCCTTATGTGAAATATGAAAATGATGTTGAAATTTCAGACATACTTATTCAAGAAGTGCTTGACTTCTTGGAAACCAACAGTGACTCTCAAATCAACTTCATTGCAACTTCAAGCGCTACAAGAAGAGCTTATCAACAATATCTTGGTGCTTATAGAAGAAATATTGATGTTACAGAACTTGAAGGCGGCTACAAGACCATCACTCACAACGGTATTCCAGTTGTAGCTGACAGATTTGTAGAAGATGGTAGCATGTTTTTATTGAATACAAACGATTTCACTCTTCACGAACTTTGCGATTGGAAATGGCTTGAAGGCGAAGATGGACGCATTTTGAGACAAAATCAAAATTATCCAACTTACAGTGCAACACTCGTAAAATATGCAGAACTTATTTGCGACAAACCATGTGGCCAAGCTTACATAGGCGGAATTAAATCGACAGTTACAAACCCATTTGCAACAGTAGTAAAAACTGGCAGTGCTGAATAACAAGTTAAAAAAATATAAATCAAACAAGAAAAAGGCAAAGAAATTTGCCTTTTTCGTCAATTAAAGGGGTGATTTTTATGAAAATAAAAATAACAACAGACGTCTTTTTCATAATTGAGCAACTAAAAGAGCTTGACCCATCATATTATGTCCTTTTCAATACCGAAACGGGAAAATATGAAGTTCACTCTTCTATGCAAAGTGGCTCAAGTTATTGTTTCAGCGTGCCGTTTGACAGCCTCGATGCAAGAACTGTTGATCACGCTCTCAAAACGCGCATTGCAAATAAAGACAAAATAATAGCCGAAATTGATAAGGAAAACGAACTTATGATGAAAAGGGCAGTAAAAGAAGAATTAAATAATTTAGAGGAGGCACTTTCATGAAAGTAAAAAATATTATAAAAATCGCCTGCAATTTTGTGGGCAATGACGACATTGTGACTTCAATTGAAAATGGCAGCCAAAATGAGAGAATAGACAACATACTCAAGCTTTTCAATCTTGTGCGAAATGAAGTGGTGAGTGAATATATGCCCATGCTTGCACGTGAGGCTTTTGAAGTAAAAGACTTGAAAGTCAGTTTTTCATCTTTTGCAAAAAAACCACTAGAAATAATGTCAGTAAAAGACAAACTTGGCAGAAACGTCAAGTACAAAAGCTTTCCTGATCATTTTATGACGCAGGCAAGCAAGGTGTTTGTCACATATTCTTTTCTGCCAGAAGACGCAACGCTAGAAGATGAAATAGAAGACTGCTTGCCAGAACGTGTCTATGCTTATGGCCTTGCCAGAGAATGTCTTCTGCAGGAAGGTATGTTTGAAGACGCTGAAATTTTTGAAATTCGTTTTAAAAACAGCTTAAAAATCTTCACGCGAAAAAAATCTGAGATAATCCTGCCTCGGAGGAGGTGGATATAATGTTTTATGAAAACAAAACAAAAGTTCTTAAAACAAACAGAAAAACATTAAAATACGACCTCTTTTCTCAGAATAAAAATGATGAAATAGACGATTTTGCTAAAAAGTCAAATGATGCAAAGATTGTTTACAACTTCTCTACTTCAAATGGCTGTCTAGAAAATGGTTACGGCTTTTCAACCTTCAAAGCTCCAACAAGCTTTGACAATCTCAAAGATGAAGAAGAAGTAGTCCTCGTTGGAGACGAAATTTCAGCAGTTTGGAGCTTTAAGTGGCAAAACAAAGTTGACGATGTAAATATGTACTTTTGTATGTATTATAGTGGCGGCACAAATTTTTATTATGATGATATTTTGGGCGAACGTCCACTTCCACTCATCATTCCTACAAAATTCACAAGCACACCAGTCGCTTGCAGTTATCGTCTCGATGGTCAGGACGTCATGGTCTTTTCAGGCGAAGGCAGCGACTTGCAGGTAGTAGGCGCGCATTTTAATAGAACTGTGCCAAACGCGCCAAAACTCATGTCAATTTGCACTCATTACGACAAACTTTTTGCTATAACAAGCGGTGCAAGAGGAAGCCTTGTCTACACAGAAGACCTTGCAATCCTTGAGTGGGACGCCGCAAAAACCAAAAAACTTGATTTCAACGATGATCGTGGCAACCTCAACAAAATCATTTCACTAAACGATTATATCTATCTTTTTCGCGACTTTGGCATAACAAAAGTGTCAAACTATAGCACCAAAAATGATTTTTCAATCAGCCATCTTTATCAAGCTGACGGATACATTTACCCAGGCTCAATAGCTCATGGCGGCGATAAGATATATTTTTTAGAGCGAAGCGGGCTTAAAGTTTTCAATGGTTCAAGCACCAAGCACATACCTCTTGCTTGCCAAAAACTGCTTTCAAGCTGCGAAAACTTGAAAGCTTGCGGAGTTTCCTATGAAGGCAAATATTATCTTGCACTACGTATCGATTTCGCTGATGGCGAAAAAGTTGGTTGCGAAAAAGGGGAATTTGTCAACAATGCACTTTTTGTATATGACGAAAATACTGGCGATGTAGAACTTACTCGCGGGGTAGACATTCGCGGACTTACCGTTTTAAACAACCCTTACAAATCAAAACTTGTGGCATATTTTTACAACGACAACAAGGGCAAAATAGGTCAACTTGAAAAGAATGGAATGTGTTTTGATGAAGCCTTGCCAAAACTATGGAAAAGCGTCAAGACTGACTTTGGCCGTGCAGAAACTTGCAAAAAAGTGACAAAAATCCATCTTTGCTCAAAGTTTGATTGCACAGTCACAATAAAAAGTGACATGGAAGAAAAAACACTTCAAGTGTCAGGCAGTGACAAACTTCAGACAATCTCAACCAGCGTTTTTGGTCAAACCTTTGAAGTTGCAATAGCGGCAGAAGGCGCGGCAAAAATATCCAACTTTCAAATAGAATATTTAGAGCGGTCATGACAGTTTTCAATCTTGGACATATTTGTTACAACGCAAGACTTCAACGTCAAGAAGAGGAGGCTGAAATGAAGAAGATTTTAGTTGAGAAGAAATTGAAGAGAACTGATCGTGGATTTTTGGAATGAACTTATCAAGGTTGTGATAAGTTATGGAGTTTTTGCAATGCTTTTTGTCTTTTTGTTCTTTTATCAGTTAAAGGACAGCGCAAGACGTGAAAAGGAATATCAAAAAACAATAGGCGAACTTACTGAACATCTCAAAGTGATAGAAGACGTCAAGGAAGAGGTGAGTGAACTCAAAGGTTATCTCTCACACGGGGAGGATTTTTATGAAGAATAAACTCAAGTCCTACAGCTTTTGGACGGCACTGGCAGGATCAGCAGTTGTGTTTGTCAGCGCTATCGGCAAATTTTTCGGTTTTTCTGTTGAAGGAGAAATAGTTTCAAACATTGTCATGGCAATAGCAGGCGTTTTGGTGCTTTTTGGCGTGGTAACCATGCCGCCAAAAAATGAAGGCGATCAAAATGCAACACCAGAAGAAACAGAAGAATTGCAAGAAATCAATCATGCTTCTGACGAAACAAAAGATGAGGATAAAGAAACAAGCACAAAAGAAGACGACAAAAAATAGTTTGAAATTGCCAAACAAAAGCAAAAGGCAAAAATGTCAAAATATAACAAAAAAATAAGAGAGGCGAATAGTTTTTTGCCTCTCTTTTTTACATAACAAGATATATACCTGTTTTGAAGTTGTAGTTTGTGTTGAAATCACCAGCATTCTTGATGACTTCGTAGGTTATTTCAACATAGTCGCACATATCCTCGCCAACAAGCATTTGATGATTAAATCTTCCTGAAGAGTAGTACTTATTTTCTGGCAGTTCATTTTCTTCAGGCTCAACTATTTTATAATAATCCTTCACTCGAGTTGTGCCTATGAGTTTGATATCATTGCCGACCATCACTTTGCCAGAATAATTGTCCATGCCTTTGCTAAGTATTCCGCCGCCCATGTGTGGCTTAAAAGCACCTACTCTTATGCCGTCTTCGCTGTTGAAGCCCCAGTCAGCATACTTTGCCTCACGATATTGCTCTTCAAGCCCTTCAAACTTGGCAATCTGCGAAAAGCCGTTTGGCAGATCACCTTCGCTCGCGTCAAATTCGCCAGCTGGCACTTTCAAAATTTCGCTGCCCCAATGCTTCCATTCGCCTTTGAGGAATAGGTTTAAATTGACCTTTATTTCTATAAATTGACTTGTATCAAAACCTGTCTTAAGATCGTTGTTGCCGCCATATTTTACAGCAACATATATGTTGTCAAACGAAAACTCTTCGCTAAACATCATGACCGCGCTTTGATACTCGTGTTCTGGTATAAGCTCAAATTCATCTTCTTCATCGTCTTCGTCGTCAGGAATAGTCAAAAAGAAGTTGTTGCCCCAAAGATCTCTAAATCGAGAGTTGAGATAACGCTGGTCGATGTTGACCCCGCCGTCTTCACCGCCAATGTTGCCAATCAAAACGTTTTCATATGCGACATCAACAATTTTTCTTACGGTGTTTTCATAATTGCGATTGACAGTTTTTGAAGTGTCTATAGTTCCGCCAGTGATTTCATAGCTTTCAATGTTGCCGTCGACATCATAGATGATGTTGAGTGTTGCCCCTGTGGTGTAGGTGAAACTTTCAGATGTCGCTTGCTGGCCGATAACTTTCTCCAAAATGAAGTCTATAAGCTCTTCTTTGTATGTGTCGTTAAAGCCAATGTAAGTGCCTTGCTTGCTGTAAAGATTTTTCATATAGTCTCTTGCAGCTGTGACATCTGTGCCATAACCCGCAATTGAAACTTGTTGCCCGCTTATGGTGATTTCTCTTGTAGGGTAGTTGAGTGAATAACAATATAGCAAATATTCAATTGCCTTGACAAGATCTGATTGATAATCATTGCTTATTATCTGTTTAGTATTATTTTCATCCAAGGTATCAATTTGAAAATTTTGAGCGGCACTGCTGTTTAACAACATTTTTGAAAGATATTTTGAGGTAACATTAGTATCTTCTATATTATTATTATTAAAATAATCTTCAATATTAATTATAAAATCAGCTGGGTTTGAATTTAAAACGTTAAAATTTCCTATTTTGTCAAGGTAAGCAAAATCTCTTTGCATAAGTTCAACAAATGAAATAGGGTCTTCATTTGCTCCAAAAGTCCAGTTCCATGCTTTAGAGGTGTCAGCATTGATTGCAAACAGACCTGCATCATTTTCTTTGACTGTTGTGGTTGGGGTGGAACTGCCATCTGTATATTTTGTCTCAGTCACAGTGCCAATCTCACTTGCAGCAGTTGTTTGATATCGAATAGTGTCATAGATGAATTGAAAATTATCAAAAGTTGCAATTCTTGTGTCGTTATATATACCATAGATTTGAACTAAGTTATTTGACAACCATAAAGCAAACTTCCCATAAAAGTCATCATAATCCGTGCCTGAAACATTTGAGATGTCACTGCGATAAAGCACTTTTGTGCCATACATAGGCACTTCAAGGCTTTCCTTCATTTGTTTGTTGAATTCTTCTTCAGTTATTTCACCTTTTTCAAGTTTGTCAAAAAGGTCTTCTTGCAAAGATCCGCCCGTGCCAAGGCAGCCAGTGCACAAAAAGCACAAGCAAAAAACCATTAAAACACTAAAAAATTTGACAAATTTCTTTTTCATCAGCATTAGTATAACCTTTTTCGCAAAAGAAATCAAGAAAAAAGAGCGATTTCTCACTCTTATTGTTCCAAAAATGGTGTGTTTTCAATATATGCAATTTCATATGTTCTGTCATTCAAATTCACTCCAACAATCTCATTTTCATTGCTTTTGGCAAAAATTGTGTTTTCGCTACCAAAAGAATAATCAACATGCTCTTCAAAAACGTAATTTATATCTTGAGTAGCTGCAGTTTTATTGTAATCCTTGGTAACAAATTGAACAGAGTTAAGATAATATTTACCATCTTTTATAGTTAAAGTTGTGATTTGGAATGCTGGCCACATACCTGTTCCTAATATTTCAGTAACTTGACCGCCATAAGTATCACCAAGTGGTTTAACTGAGTATATAGTTTGCTCATCAGTGTTGTCAACTTTATCTTCTGCAGCAAGCAAGTTTGAATAAACTTCAGGTGCTTTTTCTGAGTATTCATTTTCTTCTTTATAAATTTTAAAAGTGCTTGATTTTTTTGTTGATTTGATATCAATAGAAAGATCGCCTTCTTCAACTTCTTTTTCAGAACCAAGGGCTTTAACGACTTTATCAAGATTTATTGTTGCACCAAGTTCTGCCGCAAAATACATGTCAAGATCTTGAGTTTCGTGTTTAAAAAGCACGTTGATTTTATTTGTATTTGTATCAAAATCATATGCTATAGTATCGACTTTTGAGCTATTTGTTATAAGCAATTTTCTCAAAATTTGATCTTTATAATTTTCATCAATATAGTTTGTGAGGAGTTGTTTTTGTTCGTCTGTCAAATCTGAAATGCTTTCAATTGGGTTTGTTGGTTGTTCAGGGTTTGGATTTTCAGGTTCTTCAGGGCCTGGCTTTTCAGGATTTGGATTTTCTGGCTGGCTTGGGTTGGTTGGTTTTTCTTGTTCGCCTGGGTTTGGTGTTGTTGGCTCTTGAGGTTTTGGTTTTTCGTTTCCACTTGCGTCAGGTGCTTCTGGAGGAGTAGTATCTTTAGGCACACAAGCGACAAAAACAGTTGGTATTGTCGCAAGAGCGGCGGTCATACCAATTGCGAGAGTTTTTCTTCCTTTCAAATTTTGCCAAAATTCTTGCAAGCCTACCATTACGTAAGTTTGAAGAGTTTTGAGAAGAGATGGTTGATTTGGGTTTGTATTTTTCTTTTTCATAGTGGATATTCTCCTTTTATATATATAAATTTTATCATAAAATGTGCTTAAA
>CARTDZ010000009.1:0-3582 GCA_949067325.1 uncultured Eubacteriales bacterium
TAAAAAATATGAAATAAAAAATATAAAAAAATAAAATTTGATAACTTAAAAAATGTAATTTTATAAAAAATTAAATAAAATAATCAAAAAAACACAGTTTTTTCACGCATAATGCATAAATTTACTGCTTTTAAATATATTTTTGCTGCAAATAAGTTCAAAAAAAATGGTCAAAAACAAGTCTCAAAACCATGCAAATTAAAATAAAACAAAAAAAATAAAATAAGAAAACAAATTAAAAATAAAAGAAATAAAAAAAAGATAATTAAAAAAAGAAATAAAAAAAATTAAAAATAAAAAATAAAAAAATAGAAAATATAAAATTTCTATTTTTTATTTAATTTAATTTAAAATTATCAAATTGTTTAAGCTTTTGCATTATTATTTTCAAAAACTTTTTACGTTTGACGTCACATACAATTTTGATATTTCCTTTTTTGTGAAATACACCTGTGGTTTTTCCTGGCATATCTTCAAGGTCAATCATAAAGTCAGCTGTCAAAAACTTGAAAAGTTTTGGATATCTCAAGTACATATAGGTGCAAATGTCGTTGGTGGCAATGCGTTTGTCGTCAAACCCTGGCTCCCAATATTTGTCAAACATTTGAAAAATAAACTCTCCAACTTCATTTTGATTTTTTATTTCATAAACCATTTTCTCTTCAAGGTGTGCTTTTCTGCGACCAATATTTGAAGGTATGAGGGTGAGTGGAATTCTTGAATTCAAAACCACCTGAAAGGCTTCAGGGTCATAAGACATATTGAAGGAAATGTGATCAGGAAAACCTGGAGCGCCGTACGGCGAACCGCCCTCATAAATAATTCTTGGAACAAGATCCTTGACGTCAGGGTGTGCCATCAAAAGTTTGGCAAAATTGGTGTGCGGCCCCATGAGAATAGGAACTATCTCGCCAGGGTTATTCTTAATAACTTGATACATCGCTTCAACTGCATTATCCTTCAAGATGTTGCCTTTGACTTTTTTAGGAGGAATATATCCGCCCATGCCTTCCTTTTGATGAATAAATGTTGCGTCTTGCGAAATTCTGCACAAAGGTCTCGCAGCACCTTTTGCTACTGGAATATTTTTGATGCCAAACTTGTCAAGTAGGTGCAAAAGATTTCGCGTCGTTTTATCAAGACCAAGATTGCCAGCTACCGTTGTGATAAGTTCGATATCAAGGCTTGGGTCAAACAACATAAAAATCAGGGCGTAGCAATCGTCCACACCTGGGTCAGTATCAATAATAACTTTTTGTCTTTTATCCTTCATTTGCTCTCCAAAACAATTATAGAACATCAGTATGTGTAATTTTTAAATTTTCGCTTAGCTCAGTCAAATTTTTTTAAAATAATCAACCATTTCTTAAAAAATTCCTTTTTATGCTTGTGAAAAGGATTTTAAACAAACTTTTTGCAGAAATAGAATAATCAAATTTCAAAGCATTTTCATTGAACTTTTATTGCAAAAGCAAGAAAAGGTTTTTGTTTAATGAAAAATCTTTTGTGCCAACAACCAACGAAGTCTTTTTTTGATAAACAAGTGAACGAACCAAAGTTGCACTTGTGCAAGACTTTGCATGAGTGAACGCAGTTTATATCGTCAGATATTTCTCTGTTTTGATTTCGCGACACAAGTTTTTTCATTTGATTTCGCGAAAATCAAAACTCTTTATTAATATGTTCCAAATGAAACAAACTAATTTCATTTACATTATTTACAATGTCAAACTTAATTGTAGAATTTGTAGAAAATCCCTGTTCTAAACTGGCTTTTATTTGTTGTAAAAAGCCATTAAAGTATCCATCTAAATTAACCAATGTAACTTTACTTTTATGTTCTTTAGAGCGCAAGGTTTCATTGCAATACAACAACTCCTCTAAGGTTCCTGTTCCTCCAGGTAGAATTATTATTTCATCACATTCTATAATTTTTTCTAGCCTTCTAGCCTCGCTTTTCATTTTTAAAGCATTGAAGTTATCTCCCCCCCCCACCAATTCAATCAATTTAGGCACATCATAATTATAGTACTTTTCAGGAATTAAAAACTCAATGTTTTTACTGGAGTCAATAAAAGCTCTTAATGTTTCACCCATTAACCCTTGATCTGATCCACCTTGGACATAAGTAATATTCTGATATTTTGCAAGCAATGTTCCCAAATCTCTTGCTTGTTTATTTATATTTTCATTTTTAGCCAATCCTATTCCTGCAGCAACAAATACTTTCATTTTTTCTCCTCAAAAAAGACTTTTTGTTTAGTATATTTGGCGGAGAGGAAGGGATTTGAACCCCTGATACGAATATCGTATAACGGATTTCGAGTCCGCCTCATTCGACCACTCTGACACCTCTCCATAATGAAAATACTATATCACAACCAGTCTATTTTTGTCAAACAATATCAAAACAAAACTCCATGTAGTGTCACCAATAATTTTAGCTTGTTTTGAAACTACCATAAAGCTGCAAAAAGTTTGCAATATTTTATTTTCAAAAAAAAACAAAAAACGCCATAGCAAATAGGCGTTTATTTCAAAATTGAAAGCAGTGGATTTATCAAAGCAATGTTTTCAGTCATGTTTTCTGGAAGGGCAGCTTTTAAAATCAGTGGCAGCAAAAGATTTATAAAAAGCACCAAAAACAGCAACACTGCCACACCAATAATAGTGTTTTTAAGTCTGTCAACAGCTTTTTTTCGAGCATCTTCACTGTCAGCTTTTGCAAGATTTACGCCAAGGATAATAGAATAAATTATGCCAGCACCACCAATTGCTGCCAATATAAGATAAAGTATGGTTGGCAAAGTAGCATAAACTTCGTTTAGCCATTCATATTTATCCAAAAACTTAAATGATAGTGCCAAATAAGACAACATAGCTTTCTCCTTAAAATTATTTTATCATATTCTGTTTCAAAAAACAAGAAATTAACGACCGTTTTTTCAACTTTAACAAAAAATCGCCTTTAAATTTGAAGGCGAAGTTTTAAATTGAACATTTTAAATTTTAAATTATGCATTTTAAAATGTTAATCATGATTGGTATGAGTTTGCAGCTTCAGTATAACGCGGGGGCTTTGTCAAGCAAATTTCACACATTATAAAAAATTTTTCAAAAAGTGCAAAAAAAAATAAATAGTGCCAACGGCACACACAAAAAAAGAAAGCCAAAAGGCTTTCTGATTTATATTCTTTGATTATAGAATTTCTGTTGGTATATCTACAAAAGAACTTACGATAAGTGGCAACAAGTTGTTGAAGAAAAGTACAAGAACAACAGTCACAGCTACAGCGATGAAAACAGTGATAAGATGTTTCTTTGCGTCCTCACGCTTGCCTTGATCTTCAGCCCTAGCAAGTTGAATGCCAAGATAAATTGCATAAATAGCACCAGCCGCACCAACAAGCCCCATAATGACATACAAAACGATTGAAATAACATCAAAAATGTTTCCCATCCATGCATAAGTTGTGTTTGTGAACATTGCCTTCCAAGAAGCCACAGCGAGTAAATTTGACATAACATTTCCTCCTTTGATAAGTTTAATATAACATATTAAAAATAATTTTCAAAACGATT
>CARTDZ010000009.1:3682-31181 GCA_949067325.1 uncultured Eubacteriales bacterium
CACCAGCCGCACCAACAAGACCCATTATGACATACATCACAATTTCAATTGTGCTGAAAATTTTGCCAAGCCATTCGTATTGTGCGCCTTCTTGCACATTCCACAAATCGCTCCAGCCAACCAATAATCTTGAAATATTTGCCATAATTTTTCCTCCCAAATTTGTATGTTTTATATTTTAACATAAACAAAAATTAATTTCAAAATAATTTTGAGCAATTTTTTTAAAATTATTAAAACTTAGAGATAAAAAAAATAATTTTGTGAAATATCATTTGATAAGCAACAAAAAAATTTGGCTAAAATTCCAAAAAAATCATTTCAGTATAAATAAAAAATACGATTGTGAAAAATCGTATTTTTAAATTCCAAGTCCAATGCCAGGGCAAGACTGACCAGGACAAGTGTTTTGATTGCAGCCCCAATTGTTATTGTTGTTTTGGCCATTTAGTGCGAGCAGCAACAAAAGCAAAAAGTTTGTGTTTGTGTTCAAATTAGTGTCAGTTGCTGACGTAAAAATTGACAGCAAAAGCACAAGCAAGATATTTTGTGTCATAAAAATCCTCCTTTTCTACAAAAATATCAAAAAGTTTTCAAAATAACTTAAAATTTTATTTTGTTTTTTCCAGTGTCTTTTGGCAAAATATTCTCGTCTGGTATCACATTTTTATATATGTCATTCTAGAACAATGTGTGAAATGGAGTGTAAAAAAATGCAAAACAAATTTTTATTGCTAAGCGAACGCAACAAAAGAGATATTCTGGGCAGCATGCCAACTGATGGCGACATAATGAAATTGGCTGATTATTTTCAAAATTTTTCCGACTCAACAAGGATAAAAATTCTTTCATGTTTGTCAATGATGAATATGTGCGTCAATGATTTGTCGACAATTTTGGGTATAAATCAAACCACAATCTCACATCAGCTCAAACAGCTAAAAGACCAAAACCTTGTCACTTACAAGCGAGAAGGCAAAATCTTGGTCTATGGCCTGACAAACGCAAATGTAAATGACATAATGCTTTATGCAATAAATGCGTTCTAGTTGACTTTTTTTACAAAAAGTGTCATACTTATGCCATGAAACAGATAATAGACACATTAAACGAAATGTCTTTTGAGCTGCCGTCAGGTTTTGAGCTGTCAAATGAACGCTACAAATTGCCAAATGGTCAAGGCTTCAAAAACAAGGCAAATTATATTTCACCAGAAGGTGGGGTGATATCACTTTTTGAAATTCACCGCGACCCTGATGAATTTTTTGAGTATTATGATAAGTTGACGAGCGACTATGACAAAATTCAAGAAAACACATCGCTTCTTGAAAAGTGTAATCTAAAAATAGGCGAATTTCTTTTTCCAACCTATGTCATAAAATGCTTTGAACAAAAAATGTTTTTCATTGTTCAAGTTTTTGTCAATTGTGGCGACTGTCTGGGCTGTTTTATGATAAATACGACTTCCTTCACCAAAGTTTCAAAAGAAATCAAGTCAAACCCTCTTCTTTCTCAACTAGTCAAAATCTTGAGGTCGATCGAATGAAAATTTTACTTCACTCTTGCTGCGGCCCATGTTCAACAGCAGTTATTGACAAACTAAAAAATGAGCATGATTTGACGATTTATTATTATAACCCAAACATCGACACTCAAGAAGAATATCAACTTCGCCTTGCTGAGCAGATGCGTTACTGCAACGCTCTAGGTATAAAAGTCATCGCAGAAGAGCATAACCCAAATGATTTTTTAAGTCAAACAAAAGGCTTTGAAGATTGCAAGGAGGGCGGGGCAAGATGTGCAATTTGTTTCAAAATAAGGCTTTCAAAAACAGCCCAAAAGGCAAAAGCGCTTGGTTATGACGGATTTGCAACAACATTGACAGTCAGTCCTCATAAAAATAGCGATGTCATAAACGCTATAGGAAAGCAAATTGAAAAAGAAAATGACATCTACTTTTTAGATGGCAATTTCAAAAAACAAGACGGCTACAAAAAAAGTATAACGCTTTCAAAAGAATTTGGCCTTTATAGACAAAACTATTGTGGTTGCAAGTTTTCAAAAAGAGGTTAGAAAAAAGGGAGAAAAGGGTGGATAGACCAGAGTACACATATTTTGAAGAAGCAAAATTTGAAAAGCTTGCCTACAATTACATGAGGCGGGCAATTTTTGCCTTTCTTATTATAATGACTATAGTCACAACCTTTGCAACACTATTTCATGCAAGATATTATTATTTCGTGGTTTCAGGGCCAAGTATGCAAGGCACACTCAATCCAGACCCAGACAACCAAGGTCTTCAAGACGCAGTAATAGTTGACAAATATAAAAAAGTTGATTATGGAGATATCATCATTATAAATCGTGCCAAAGACGATCCAGAAAAAACAAGTATAGTCAAAAGATTGATAGCCTTTGAAGGCGATTATGTGACAATAAAAGCTGTCACTCTAGACAACGGCAAACAAGAATTTAGGGTCTTTGTCAAAAAAGCAGGCGAAGATGAAATTGTCGAAATGCAAGAAGATTACATCGACCACGAAAAATATTGGCCAACCACAGGATACACATTTACCTATCAAGGTGTCACGTATGAGAAAAAGTTTTTCGATGCCCTTCTTGCAGGAGGTTATGATCCAGCAGCGGGGGTTGTAAGGCTCGAAGGTGATCCAGATGGTGCTTTATATTACAAAATTCCAAAAGGTGAGTTTTTCTTTATGGGCGATCATCGAAACATAAGCAAAGACAGCCGTTCGTATGATTTTAAACATTTCAAATATGAGCAAATAGTGGGCAGCGTGTGCTACATCAGCCACAACGCAAACAAGTATCGTCCAGCCACAGCAGTAATGGTGGGCAATTGGCGTATGATATTCGACCTTCTACTCAATTTCTTTAAGGTGTGACAATTTGTCAAAATTCTTAAAAAAATACTCAATAATTTGGTTATAACCAACAAAATCACTTTGAAATTTTTGAAGTTTATGTTAATATAAAACTAGGCAAAGGCCTAATTAAATAAAAAGGAGAGATGATAAATGAACAAACAACAATTTATCAAAGAATTCGCTGACAAGGCAAACTTCACACAAAAAGATGCAGGAATTGCTTTTGATGCAATGGTCGCAACAATTGCTGACACACTTAAAAAAGGAGAAAAAATTCAGATTGCTGGTTTTGGTTCATTTGAAATAAAATCAAGAGCTGCTAGAACTGGTATCAACCCACTCACAAAGCAACAAGTAAAAATTAGCGCAAGCAAAAACCCAGTTTTCAAATTTGGCAACAGCTTCAAAAACCTTTTCAACTAATATACAAAATAATTTACAAAAAACACGCTTAAAAAAGCGTGTTTTTCTTTTTTGTAAGCAGTATTGCAAAGACTTTTTTTCTTTAGGCAGACAAATAACGCAAGAGAAAAAAGCTTTTCTTTTATTTGCCAAAAATTATAAAATAAAACACTTATCCAAAACACTTCTCAATAAGATGATTGAATTTTGTCTTGCGGCACAATGACATAGCCTTGAGGATATTCGCAAAGCGGACAAACCTTCCAAGCTTCCTTCGCCAAAGTGCTGTGTCCACAGTTTGAACATGACCACAAAATCTTTTCACTGTTTTTATAAAGTTTGTTGGCTTTATAAAGCTTTGCAAGTGCGTTAAGCTTTTGGTGATGTGTCTTTTCAACTTCAGCTATCAACAAGATTTTTTGTGCAATGATAGCAAAGCCTTCATCTTTGGCCACCTTAGCAAAACTTGGATAGATGTTTGTACCTTCATAATTTTCAATGTCGGCAGAAGTTGACAAGCTGACCTTCAAAAGTGAAGGCTCAAAAGGATAACCTGCCTCGATTGGCACATTGTCTTTGCCTTTGCCAAGGTTGTCAATCATCAAACTATAAATCATACTTGCGTGTGCCATTTCATTTTTTGCAAGCACCTTCAATTGATCAGAAATGTACGAAAAGCCCTCACTCACAGCCGCTTTGGCCATAAATTGATATCTTGCACCATCTTGACATTCTGCAGCAAAAATTCTGGCAAGATTTTCTTTTGTTTTGCTCTTGTTAAAATCCATAAAAACCTCCTTCAAAAAATATTGCCATAAAAACCCAACTTAAACATTTGATTTTTTTATAAAAAATATGTAAAATAAAATAAAGGAGCTATGTATGAAAGGTAAAGATAAACTTGAAAATGAAAATAGAAAAAAAGTACACTACCTGCTCATAGGCAAAAATTTCAAAAAAGTTTTGAAAAAACTTGATAAAGAACTCAAATTTTACCGCTTTGAGTATGACAGCAAGTTTAAGGGCAATGAAATCATCTATGATATACCTTCAAATCTGCTTTCCAATGCAGGGCTTGTATTAAGCAAACAATATGACGACGGCAAAACTTACTTCAAAGTGCGAAAAATCAGCAACTTACCAGGTGGCTTCAAAAACAGAGCTCAAAAGTTTTTTATAGGTGAATGTGAAGGCAAGGAAGAGCCAAAAGATTTTCCAATTCAAATCTCACAAGCAATTGAAAATTCATTTTCTAGTGAATTTACTATAGATCTTGTATCTCTTGTAAGAAAAACAATTCCAAAAATCCAAATAGACGTAAAAGGCCAACGTTACAAAATTCTTGGCGGGCTAGGATACGAGGCAATTCTCTTTTTTGAAGAGGCTATTTATTGTGACCTTCAGTCGAAAAAGAAGGTCAAACGACTTGGCGTGACACTTATATTGCCAGCAGGTGAGAAAAACGAACGCGAAAATCAAGAAATCATGGACGCAATTGACCATTATTGCAAAGAACTTATTATCTACAGACAAAGCCGCTTTGAAATAGCAAAAAGACTTCTTTATCCTCAAGTGCCAACACAAAACTAAACCTTTTTGACAGTTTTGAAAAAGCGACAAAAGATAAAGGCGAGAAAATATAAAGACTATTGATATAGAAAAAAATAATGCCTTTTAAAAAAGGGCATTTTTTTGTTTTGGACATGCATAAGATACAATTGTGAAAAAATCCTTGCCAATAAGAACTAAATTTTGCTATTCTGTCGGTGCTTTGGGTTATGGCTCAATATCAAACACGATGAGCAATTTTATCATGTTCTTTGGCACAAGTGTTATGGGTATCTCAGGCAGCCTTGTAGGCATAGCCGTTGCTATAGCTTCGCTTTGGGACGGCGTCAGCGATCCTCTCATCGGCCACCTCAGCGACAATTGTCGCAGCAAGTTTTTCGGCAAGCGTCACGGCTTTATGCTTTTTGGTATATTTGCAATCTCAATCATCAACATTCTTATCTGGTCAATGCCAGCGTCCTTCGGTCAGGGCGGCAAATTTTTGTGGCTTCTTATCTTTATGCTCGCAATAGAAACCTGCAACACATTTTTCGGCACGCCATATTCAGCTCTTGGTATAGACATTGCACCTGACTATAACGAGCAGTCAAAAGTTCAGGGCTTCAAAACTGTATTTTCAATTATCGGAATGATCATGCCAAGCATTCTTATGTATCTCTTCATGCCATCAATATCTCTTGGCATACAAACAGATTTTTCTCAAAAAGGGTATATAAATATCGCATATATCAATTCAGCACTGCTTCTCACTTTTGGACTTATAACTATTTTCGGAACTCTTCGCCACGTCCAAAAAACTCGCAATATCTACATCGCTGAAGAAAAACAAAAGTTTGAGCTTGGCAAACTTTTAAGCGGATATTTCGATATTTTGAGAAAAAAAGACTTTCGTTCGGTCATACTTGGATACTCTTGCGCAACAATAGCCTCAGCCTTTTTGACCGCTGTCGGAATGCACCTTTTTACCTACTGCTACCACTTTTCGTCCGCTCAAATTTCAATCGTTCTTATCTGCCTTTTCGGTGGTGCAATCTTGAGCCAGCCTCTCTGGGTCTATCTTGCAAAACGGCTGGATAAAAAACGCAGCCTCATAATCTCACTTTCAACAATCGTGTTTGGCATATTCATGACTGTTTTGACCTTTCTCTTTCGTGCGTATATTCCAGCTGAAGCAATGTTCTTTATCGCCATGCCTTGTATCTTCTTTTGTGGCATAGGTGCAGGGGCAATGTATAGCCTTCCATTTTCAATGTATGCCGATGTTGTAACAATGGAAATGTACAAAACAGGCGAAAACAATGCAGGCGCTTATACAGGTTTTTTCACCTTCACTTACAATATCGCAAACTCGGTGGCCTTGCTTATCATAGGCTTTCTGCTCGATATAATAAGATTTGATTCCACACAGCCAGTTCAGGCCATGAGCGTACAAAATGGCCTTGGCATGATAGTCTTTTTTGGCTGCTCAATCTTCCTCGCGCTCGGCATATTGTGTTTTTCAAAATACTCAATCAAACGATCGGATATATTAAAAGTTCAAATGATTTTGTCTCGTGAAAAAAAGATAGACGAGGTGGGCAGAGTGGAAGAAATCTCAAAGCCGCAAATATTTCAACAAAATGTCGGCTTGCAAAAAGAAAACAACAAAATAGTCAAAACAAAGAAGAAAGAACAAAAGCTGAAAAATTTCAGGTTAAAAAATGTCAGGATAGCAAAAAAAGATAAGAATAAAAATAATTAACACCTTTTTTGAACAAAATAATCTTAAAAGAGGTGTTATTTATGAAATTTTTGAAAAAATCAAGCCTGCCACTGCTTTCACTTGCTCTAGCCTTAATGCTTTCTGCCTGTGGCGGACAACTAGAATATACTGCAATTGAACGCAACAGCGAAATGACAGGCGGCAGCTTGACCTTTTCTTATGACAGAGAAAGCCATACTGCTATATTTGGTGGTCAAGGCGAATTTGTGCAGTTCTACTCAAAAGATATAACAAAAGGCTGGGAAGAAGATGGCTGTCGCGTGGGAATAGTTCTCACAGCGCCTTCAAGTATAAAAGATTTTGAAAGCGGCAGCTTAACCATTGACGGCAAAAAATTTATAGCAGGTGAGTTTTATCAAACCGTCAACAATCAAAAAGTGGGCAGGGTGGAACTTACTCCGCTTGTAAGCCAAGACAAAAGGGAAATAGAAATAAAGATTTCATGGAGCGAAAACAGCCCAGCCCAAGTCTATAAAATAAAAATCAAAGACGGCACGGAGTTCATGCAAAGGCCGTAAAAAAATTTTTCTGGCTAAATTTGTCGAATTTCATTTGACTTAAATTTTTTCATTTTATATACTCAAAATATAAGAGGTTGTTATGTTTGAAAGAGAAACAAAGCTTATGGCAAAAGCTATAAAAAAACTTGGAAAGATTTTTTTGCAAGGTGCAGATGAGAAAACGGCAAAAGGCTCACGTGACTATGTGACAGACAAAGATTTGAAGTGTGAGGAAATCCTCATAAATACAATCAAAAAATATTTTCCAAAAGACAACATCGTCAGTGAAGAAACAAACAAGTCAAATGTGCTTGCAGATAGAACTTGGATTATTGACCCAATTGATGGCACCTTGAATTTTATGAACTACTTGCCTGAATGTGGTATTCAAGTCGCATTTTATGCACAAGGTGAAAGCCAGCTTTCATTTATCTATTTGCCAAAACTAGATGAATTCTATTTTGCCAAAAATGGCGGCGGAGCTTATCTAAATGGCAAACAAATTGTAGTAAATAAAAATTTGGAACTTGATCAATGCATGGTTTCCTTCAGCGACCACAAAGTTGACGAAAAACTAAAAAAGGCTATTGCGCAAAAGGTGATGAGTACAAGATTGTTTGGCTCGGCTTGCTATTCCTTTGCAAAAACAGCAAGCTCCTCAACTGCCGCTTATTTGATTGCAAACAACAACCTTTGGGACTATATGCCAGGTATGCTTCTTTGCAAAGAGGCAGGCTGCACTTGCACAAGCGGAGAGATTGACGGCACAACTTACAACCTCGCTTGCTGCAACGAAAACTTGAGCAAGTTTATAACACGCGAAATAAAAAAGATGGCAAAATAAATACCATCTTTTTTCATTTGACAACCAGTACAAATTTTCAGTTATATTGACAACCAGTACAAATTTTCAGTTATAATCTAAAAGGATACTCTTTGAGCTTTGTTTCAAAAACAATTGTTTTATTTAAAGCATAACGTATTTCTTTCTTGCTAAAATAAAAAAACAAAGGCAAATTTGCCTTTGCTCTAAAACCTGTGGTAGTCTCAAGGGGAGTCGAACCCCTCACTTCGCCGTGAAAGGGCGATGTCTTAACCGATTGACCATGAGACCATAATTTTTTAAGTTACTTGCTTATTATACGAAAAAATAAGGCCCATGTCAAGTGTTTTTCGCTATTATTTTACTTTTTTTAAAGGATTTATAGCAATTGCAGCCACAAAAATAGTCTTAGCACCTGCCATTTTCAAAAGTTTGGCACAAGAATTTATTGTTGCGCAGGTTGTTATAATATCATCAACGATTAAAAATTTGCCACCTACAGCAAGTTTTTTATCTTCCAGCGAAAAACTGCCTTCGATATTCTTTTGTCTTTCTTCAAAACTTAAATTCTTTTGACTTTTTGTCAGTTTGGTTTTGACCAAAAGCTTGTCAACAACAGGCTTTCCTGTTATTTTTGAAATTTCATCAGCAAGCAGTTTGGCTTGATTATAGCCTCGTCGCTTGAGCGTTTTCTCATGCACTGGAACAGGAACAATAAAGTCAAAATCAAAACTTTCTTCGCTCATGCGTTTGCACATAAACTTGGCAAAACTTGGGGCAAGATATTTGGCACTGTCGTCTTTAAACTTGATCACAGCTCGCCTAACTTCAGTTTGATAAACAAAAGGGCATACAGCCTTGACAAAATTTTTGTGCTTGCCTGCGCAAAAGTCACAAACCATATTGCCTTCTGGGATACTTACGTCGCAAAACATACACTTATTGCCATCGTTTATCACATGGCTTTTTTTGCAGTAATCACAAATAGGATCATTTTCAAAGTCGACGACATCTGTTTCGCAAAAAATGCACTTGATGTCGTTTGGATAAAGTTCATCAAGAAACCAGTCTTTTATTTTCACCAAAAATTTTACAAATTTGTTCATATTTCTTTTGTAAGCACCTTTTGTTTAACAATCTTTACTCAAAAAGATCCTTTATGGCCTCATTTTTTTGAATGAGCAAATCTTTCAAAAGCGTAAACCTCTGCACAGTATAGCTGTTTGAAACCATGCGCTTTAGATTTTTCTTCTCACCAACAATAACAACCATTTTTTTGGCTCTCGTCACGCCTGTATAAATTAGATTTCGTGTAAGTATCATGCTTGGCCCTGCCACCGCTGGCAAAATGACCACGTCAAACTCAGAACCTTGGCTTTTATGAATAGTTATTGCATAGGCGAGAGAAAGTTGACTTATTTCAGTGCGAGGATAACTGCAATGCCTTCCATCTTCAAACATAACAAGTGTTTCGCCTGTTTGATAGTCAATATTTTCGACAAAACCTATATCGCCGTTAAAAACACCTTCGCCTTCTTCTTCCAAAAAGCCATTCATTCTCTTCCACACAAGGTTATAGTTGTTTGCTGTTTGCATAACCTTATCGCCTTCGCGAAAAATGTTTTCGCCAACAGTCAGCTCATTCTTTTTGATAGAAGGTGGGTTGATTTTCTCCTGCAAAGTTCGATTTAAGTTGTCAATTCCGCAAACGCCAGCCTTAAGCGGTGCCAACACTTGAATTTGCGTCGGGTCAAGCCCAGTAAAACTAGGCAATCTTTTTGTCACCATGTCGACTATAGAATTCTTTATGCTGTCAAGTTCAAGCCGTTCTTCAAAAAAGAAGTCTTTTGATGAATTGTCAATCACAGGCATCTTGCCGCTGTTTATAAGGTGTGCGTTTGTGATAATCAAACTATTTTCGGCTTGCCTATAAATCTTTGTAAGCATTGAAATTGTTATCGCTCCGCTTTTTAAAATGTCGCCAAGCACATTTCCAGCACCAACGCTAGGCAATTGGTCTTTGTCACCAACCAAAACCAGTTTGCAGTCACGTGGCAAAGCTTTGCATAAACTGCTCATAAGTGCCACGTCAACCATTGACACCTCATCAACAATCACAGCATTGGTTTTGAGAGGATTTTTTTCATTATAAACAAAACGCGACAAGCTTCCGTCATTGCCTTGGCCAACTTCCAAAGCTCGATGGATCGTTTTGGCTTCCTCTCCAGTGCTATCAGAAAGTCTTTTAGACGCACGTCCAGTAGGTGCAACCAAAATATAGTCTTGCTTATTTTGCTTTAATATCTCAATTATACATTTGATAATTGTCGTCTTGCCAGTTCCAGGGCCGCCAGTAATGACAGACACACCACTGTTGATTGCGTTTACAATGGCCGCTTTCTGCTCTTCATGAAAAGAAATGTTGTTTTTCTCTTCAAAATGTCTTATTTCATCATCAAGCTCGAGCTGTTTTGTTACTACGCTTTGATTTAAAAGACACAATTTTTGAGCAACGCTGCTTTCATAAAAATAATATTTGGTAAACATTACAATATCATAGCCTTTGTGTTGCAATCGCTTAAATGTCTTGTCGAGAATAAGCCCATCAAGTGCGTCGTCATAACGCTCTTTAAATTCCACAAGGTCAAGCTCCAAAATCTTTTCTGCTGAAGTGAACAAAACCTCTTGCGGCAAATATGTATTGCCAGTTTTTTCAACAGTGCTGTTCATGGTGTGAATAATTCCAGCGCGCACCCTAAATTCACTGCTTTCAGGTATGCCCACGCTTCTTGCAATTCGGTCTGCCGTCAAAAACCCAATGCCGTCAACATCTTCAACAAGGCGGTAGGGGTTGTTTTTGACAACATCAATAGTGCGCACATCATAAATCTGATAAATCTTGATGGCCATATTGGTTGAAATATTATATTTCTGCAAAAACATGATAGAATTTTGCATTTTCTTCAGTTCTTTGAATTTGTCACCAATCTCCAAAGCTTTCTTCATGCTTATGTTTCTTATCTCAGCCAGCCTAGAAGGAGCCATTTCAATGATATCAAACGTCTGATCTTTAAAAGCTTCAACAATGTTTTTTGCCGTCACAGGCCCAACGCCTTTTATAAGGCCAGACGACAAATACCTCTCAATTCCAGCCAAAGTCTTAGGCAAAAGCACCTCGTATGACGAAAAAGAAAATTGATAACCATATTTATTATTGTTCACATACTCGCCATCAAGCAACAAGTTTTCGCCAATGTTGGCAGACAAAAGCTTGCCTACTATTGTCACCATATTGCCTTTAAAGTCAACAATGCCAACAGTGTAACCATTCTGCTCATTTCTAAAAATAACTTCCTCAAGAGGGCCTTCAATCTGCATAGTCATATTTTAATACCTAACAATATCAAAAATCAAGCAAAAACGCTTGCAACAAACAAAATTTTTGATTATACTAGAGATAACAAGAGATAAAAAGATATGGAAAGGGCAAAAAAAATTATAGAAATTGAAGCGTTGGCAGAAAATCTGCTTAAAAGAAGCAAAAATGCACCATTATTGCGTCTTAAAGTTTTGTATTTCGCTGATGTATATCAAAATTTGTCAGTGAGCATGATTATCGAAAAACTGGGCATAAAAAAATCAAACTTCGCGCTTCTTACTAGTCAACTTGAAAAAGAAGGCCTTATCGAAATCAGTCAGGCTGAAATAGACAAACGCTGTCGCACAATAAAACTGACAGAAAATGGCAGGGCGGAACTTGAAAGCTATGAAGCAGAACTTGCGTCAGGTCTAGGCGCAACAAGCCTCGAAGTAGACAAGGCTCTTTCAACAATTATTGATTTTATGAATAAGATAATATAATAGAGGAAATTATGCTTAAAATTTACAACACCAGAACAAGAAGAAAAGAGGAGTTTGTTCCTCTTACCAAAGGTCATGTTGGTATGTATGTTTGCGGCCCAACAGTTTATGGCCCGCCACATCTAGGCCACGCCAAAAGTTATATCTCATTTGATGTAATAAATCGTTATTTCAATTTTCTGGGCTACAAAGTCAAGTATGTTCAAAACATAACAGACGTCGGCCACCTCGTAGGTGACGGCGATGATGGTGAAGACAAAATAGCTCGTCAAGCCAAACTCGAAAAAATTGACCCTTATCAAATTGCTTACAAATATGAATGCGACTACTTTGCTGCTATGGACGCTCTTAATATCTTAAGGCCTTCTATCTCAGCCAGAGCAACAGGCTTTATTATCGACATAATTGACGCTGTAAAAGATATTATAGACAAAGGCTATGGCTATGTGACAAAAGAAGGCAATGTGTATTTTGACGTCCATAAATACAGAAATTATGGCCAGCTCTCAAACAGACGCCTTGACGAAACTGTAAGCGGTGAACGTATTGAAATAGCTTCAGACAAACGCCACGCTGAAGATTTTGCTCTCTGGAAGGCGGTTGATGACAAAACACTCATGAAATGGCCTAGCCCTTGGGGTATTGGTTGCCCAGGCTGGCATATAGAATGCTCAGTTTTATGCCGCAAATTTTTGGGTGAGAGGTTTGATATTCACGGCGGCGGAATTGACAACCTGTTTCCTCATCATGAATGCGAAATAGCTCAAGGCGATGTGCTGACGGGTGGTGTGCCTATGAACTTTTTTATGCACAACAACCTTGTCACAGTAAATGGCACCAAAATGGGCAAAAGCCTTGGCAATTTTATCACTTTGACTGACCTTTTCGAAAAATATGGGGCAATGGTTGTAAGATACTTCATTTTGATGAGCCATTATCGCAGCATTGTAGATTTCACTGATGAGGGTCTGAAAATTGCACAAAAGCAATTTGCAAAAATTGAGCAAATGGTTGAAGGCATCGAAAAACTTGCAAGCACGCCAAAAGAACCTACAACTGAAATCCAAACAAGCTTCAACACCTGCATAGACGCTATGAATGACGACTTCAACACACCAGTTTTGATAGCTGAAGTATTAAACTTTGTCAAACTTGCCAACACAATCATTCAAAAAGGTGACAAATCAAAGGCAGAAGAGGCACTTTTTGTGATAAACAAGGTTATCAAAGATATCTTAGGCCTAAAGTTTGATAAAAAACCTCAAGAGGAAGAAAAAATTGATGACGAAATAGAAAGCCTCGCAAAAGCACGCTGGCAGGCAAAACAAGACCGCAATTGGCAGGAGGCTGATCGCTTGCGTGACCTACTTGCACAAAAAGGCTACACAATCAAAGATAGCAAAGATGGCTATGAGATAATTAAAAATTAATTTAAACAAAAAAACTAGGACAATTCCTAGTTTTATTCTTTTCAAAGTTTTATTCTTTTCAATGTTTTATTCTTGTGTAATATCAGGACCATTTTGATCTTTAAACTCATTATAATTCGGCATCAAATCCACATCGTCAAAAAATTTTGCAAACAAATAAATCCCTTCAGCATCGCGTTTATAACGTATAAACTTTTTCAAAAAGTCAAAATTTTCAAAAGGGTGGTTTGCTATCATCATAAACTTATCTTCGTTCCAGCATGTAGAACCATTAACACAAGGAAAAATGTTCTGCAATAAAAAGAAAGTTTGTCTATAATTTTCACTCTTGCTAAAGTAGCATGGAAATGCTAGAAGCATATTCAGACAATAACTATTTTTGTTGGGATCTTCTGAATTCAAAAGCCAATTCATAGTTCCATTGATGTTTTGTTCGTTATACTTTTTTGTATTGTTTTCATTATTTTTCATTTTTTTTAATTCCTTTTTTTAATTTTATTTATCAAATATATTTGTAGCAATTTAACTGCAAATCTTAATGATTATACTGTTTGCGAAATATTTGCATCTTCTTGTACATCTTCTTGCAATATATTTGGATTTTCTTTTGAAATATTAATATCTTGCCATTTTATTTTTTCTTTGTTTCCACTTAAAAATTGTTCAAATTTGCCTTCAATCAAAAGTTCAAAAGCATAGTCAAAATATTCGCTTTCTTTTTTTATTTTTTTGTGCAGGTCGTCAAGTTCACGACATTCATGGCTTCCAAAACGATTGGTATAAGCTTCAAAAAATAGTTTGGCAGCTTCAACTTCTTTTTGGTCTAACTTCTTCTCACGCCTTTGCCACTGCAAATACCTTTCATAACAATTTTCAACAAAATCCAAAAGGTCTTGGCATTTCTGCTTTTCATTTTCGTCGCAATATTTTTCTTCTACAAAAGCTCTGATGGCTTTTTTGAATTTTAAAGGTTGTTTTGGATTAAATTCAAAGCCCAAAATGAAATGTAAATATTGATAAATAGCAGCACCTGAAATTTCCATCAATCTAATGTCAAAATCATGTTTTTTTATTAAATAAATAAAAAGTCTATCACGAAGTTCAAACTCAAGTTCAATAAAATATTTAAATCTTTCAATATGCCATCTCATAGTTCTATTATACCACTATTTTTTCAAATGTCAAGACCAAAAAAAATCAATACGATTGTTTTAGTTTAATTAAGCTAAAATTCATCTTCCTCTTCGCAAATTTCATTGTTTTTGTTTGAGTCATATCTTTCATCTATGATTTTTTCAAGTTTGGACAAATAAAAAGGCACAGCTAAAATCAACATTTTGCAATATATCAAACCAAATACTTCACTATCTAGATTGGGGTGTTCAACCACATATTGATACAATTCTTTGGCTTTTTCTCGCGTACTATGCAGTTGCCTTGTTTGTTGTATAAAGCTTACAAGTTCATCATTGTCACTAGAAGAAGTATTTTTAATTGAGTAACGTGCTTTTTGGCAAGCTATCTCGTTGTCAACCTCGCCAACCATATATTTTATGCTTTCGAAAAGTTCGCTTCCATATTTATAAATATCAAAGTCAGGCTTATTTTGCATTTCATCAAACCCTTCTTTCAAAATCCTTATCTGCATTTTAATTCGCTTTTCCAAATCAAAACTGTCTTTCATCTGTTTTCTCCTATAGTGAGGATAGCATATTTTTTTGCAACTGTCAATATGAGAGGTTGAAAAAAACAAAAAATCAGGCAAAAATTTGCCTGATTTTAAAACACAAAATTCAATATAAATGCTTTTTAATTTACTTAAGTTTAACAGTAGCGCCAGCTTCTTTGAGCTTAGCTTCGATTTCTTTAGCTTCAGCTGTTGGAACGTTTTCTTTAATAGCCTTTGGAGCAGCGTCAACAAGAGCTTTAGCTTCGCCAAGTCCAAGACCAGTGATGTCTTTTACAACTTTGATAACGGCGATTTTGTTTGCACCAACTTCAGCAAGTTCAACAGTGAATTCGCTCTTTTCTTCAGCAGCAGGGGCAGCAGCACCAGCAGGAGCAGCAGCTACAGCTACAGGAGCAGCAGCAGAAACACCGAATTCTTCTTCGAGTGCTTTAACAAGTTCTGAAACTTCAACGATAGTAAGTTTTTTGATTTCTTCAACAAGATTTGTGATATTTGACATAATATTTTTCCTCCTTAAATTTTTTTAGTAACTATTTTGTTACTTAGAAGCAATTGCATTAAGAGCAATTGCAAGCCCTTGTGTAGGGGCGTTAAGAACTCTTGCAAGAGCGCTAGCAGGCCCATTGAGCGTTCCAAGAAGTTTTGCAATAAGCACTTCTTTGCTTGGAAGTTTTGCGAGTTCTTCGATTTCTTTGCCTTCAACGAAGTTACCATTAAGTAAACCAAATTTAACAGCCAATTTTTTAGTTTTTGTTGCACTTTCGCAAGCGATTTTTGCACCACTTACTTCGTCGTCATAACTAAATGCGACAGCAGTTGTGCCTTGCAACAAGTTTTCGGCTCCCTTGATTCCGAGTTCGTTGAGTGCAAGAGAAAGTAATGTGTTTTTATACACTTTGTATTCAGCGCCGTTGTTTTTGAATTCTCTACGCATAGCAGTGTCTTCAGCAACGGTCAAGCCTTTGTAGTCAACAAAAGTCACAGATTTAGACTTTGAAACTTTATCTTTGATTTCTTCAACTACAAGCTTCTTTGCTTCAATATTAGCACTCATGACTTTTCCTCCCTTTAATAAGAATTTTGTGTTTTATCAAAACAAAATCTCTACGCCTCGGGAAAAAGGCATAGAGATAAATCATCAATATATTTCCTTCTTCCTCGGCAAGCACACCTAGAAGTGTTTATGTTTTCACACTTGCTGTCTATGGATAGATTTTATTTTAACAATGCTATTATACATAATACTTTTGCCTTTGTCAACAAAAAACAAAAAGTTTTTAAATTTTATTTATAAATTTGACTTTATCTCTTTTATTTGATAATATATAGTAAATTTAAGGAGAAAATATGGACTTTAAGGCAATTGAAGAAAAGTGGCAAAAGAGATGGGAAGAAGAAAAGCCTTTCAAGGCGGTTGACTTTCATCCAACAAAGCCAAAATATTATGTTTTATATGAATTTCCAAACATCAGCGGAAACATTCACCTTGGACACTTGAAAGGCACAATTCCAGCTGACGTACTTGCAAGAATGAAGCGTTTTCAAGGTTATAACGTTCTCTTTCCAATCGGTGGAGATGCGTTTGGTATGCCAGCTGAAAATGCAGCTATTAAGAAGGGTATCAATCCTCGCGACTTCGTTGCAAACGGCATGAAGACAATTATGGGGCAGTTCAAAAAACTCGGACTTTCTTTTGACTTTGATAGAACGGTTGCGACAAGCGACGAAGAATATTATAAATGGACACAGTGGATTTTCTTACAACTTTTTAAAAATGGCAAAGCTTATAAGCAAAAAGGTTTTGTAAACTTCTGTCCAAACTGCCAAACGGTGCTTTCAAACGAGGATAGCCAAGGCGGCAAGTGTGACCGTTGTGGTGGGGCAGTTGTTCAAGAAGAGCGTTGGGTATGGTTTTTAAAGATGAAAGAATACTCTGAAAAACTTCTAGGCAATATTGACCGTATTCATATGGCAGAAAACTTAAAAGAAGCTCAAAGAAACTGGATAGGCAAAAGTGAAGGTATGCAAGTTGCTTTTGACCTCTTTGAAGACAACGGCACCAAGCTTGGACAAATTGAAATCTTCACAACTTGCATTGAAACAATCTATGGAATAACTTTCCTTGTTCTTGCACCTGAAATTGACCTTGTTGACAAATATAAGGACAAAATCAAAAATATGGACGAGGTTATGGCTTATCGCAAACAGACTGCTCTCAGAAGCGAATTTGACCGTATGAGCGACCTTAAAGAAAAAACTGGCTGCAAACTTGATGGGCTTTATGTAATAAACCCTGTCAACGGCAATAAAGTTCCGCTTTACCTTGCTGACTTCGTGCTTGCAGGCTATGGTACAGGCTGCGTTATGGCAGTGCCAGCAGGAGACCAACGTGACTATGATTTTGCAAAGGCTTTCAATCTTCCAATTATTCAAATCATGGAAGGTGACATTTCTGAACACGCCTTAGAAAAGAAGGAGTATCTTGCAAAGAATAGTAAACTGATGAGCAGCGAGGAATTTTCTGGCATGCCTGTTCATGAAGCTAAGAAAAAGATTTCTGAAAAAGTCATCGCAATGGGCGTTGGCAAAAAGCAAGTAAACTATAAAATGCAAGACTGGTCGTTCAATCGTCAAAGATATTGGGGCGAGCCATTTCCAGTTGTCTTCTGTGACCACTGCGGCACAGTAGCTCTCGACGAAAAAGATTTGCCTCTTGTTTTGCCAGAGACAAATGACTATAGACCAAACATCAACGGCGATTCAGCTCTTTCAAAGGTTACTGATTGGGTCAACTGCAAATGTCCAAAATGTGGACGAGATGCACGTCGCGAAACAGATATTATGCCAAACTGGGCAGGCTCAAGCTGGTATTGGCTTAGATATATGGACCCTCACAACGACAAAGCCCTTGTCGACTTTGAAAAAGCAAAATATTGGGGCAGCGTAGATGTCTACACAGGCGGCACAGAACATATTACTCGCCACGTTCTTTACGCTTTCTTCTGGCAAAACTTCCTCTATGAAATTGGAGCAGTGCCAACTCGCGACCCATTCGTTCGTAAAATGGGCAGTGGTCTTATCCTTGACGACCAAGGCAAGAAGATGAGCAAAAGCTCAACCAATGGCGTTTCTCCTCTTGAAGTAATTGAAAAATATGGAGTGGACGCAGCAAGACTTCATGTGCATTTCCTTGGCGGCTATGAAGACAACACTCCTTGGACTTATGAAGGTATCACAGGTATCACAGCTTTCCTTGACCGTGTGTGGAATTTGCAAGAAATGGTCAAAGGCGAAGATATTTCAAAAGAGCATATATATGAGCTTAACAGACTTATCAAAAAGATTTCAGAAGATTATCAAGACTTCAAACTTAACACCGCTATTTCTGCCTTTATGATTTTCGTTAAGAAGATAAGAGAAGATGGATTTATTACTAAAGCAGAGCTTAAGTCATTCCTTGTTCTTTTAAATCCTCTTGCACCTCACATCACAAGCGAAATCTTTGAAAAGGTGTTTGGCAGCCAAATCTTAGACGAAAAATGGCCTAAGTACGATGAAAAATATCTCGTTGAAGACACAATTTCACTTCCAGTGCAAATTAATGGCAGATTTGCAAGAACAATTTCTGTTTCAAGAACAATCTCACAAGATGAACTATTGAAAGAGATCACGACAAAATATCCTGACCTTTGCTCTGACGCAAGCACTCTTAAAAAAGTAATTTACGTTCCTGGCAAGATTGTCAACCTTATTAAATAGCATAAAAACACCAACAAAAAATCACGACTGAAAAGTCGTGATTTTTATGTGCTTTAAGCACTTTTTATTTGTAAGAATAATGTAAAGAAAATTTATATTCTTTATTCTTTGTCGCCGTCAGCGTCTTTATTTTCTTGGATTTCTTCAATTGTTACTTCAGCATCAGTCATTTCTTCGTTGTTTTCTTCAACAACAATTTCTTCTTGTGCTTCTTCAACAGCTTCTTCTATGTTTTCAGCTTCTTCAACTTTTTCGCTGGTGTAGCCAAGAAGTTTTTGTTCTCTCTTGGCAGCTTTTTTAGCAGCCTTTGCTTCTTTTCTAGCTTCCCATTCTTCTTCAGTGAGGTTGAAATATCTTGCAAAAAGAGCCTTAGCAACAATCACAACCATAAAGGTAATAAGTCCGGCGAGAACGATAGAAATCAAAAGATTTGCAAGTTCAGTTTGTCTAAACCATTCAACAAAACTAAAAATGGTGAAGAACCAGCCAGTCATGGCAACAAATGGAAAGAGAAGTGTAAAAACAACGATAGTTGTTTTTTTCTCAAACCTGCCAGCGTACTTAAATGCAAAAAGAGACATGGTAAGAGAGAGAACTGAGAAACAAATAGCAATGATAAGAGACGCCAGTTGAGAAGGGCTAATCATACTAAAATTGACAAGTGCCAAACTAAAATTCATAAATTTACCTCCAATTTCATGATAATTTTACCACAAAATATATTATTTGTCAATACGCTTTTTTTATTTTAAAAGAATATTTCAAAAAATATTTTGAAAAACCTGACCTTTGGGTTATACTACATATATATTTATGTCGAAAAAAAAGCTTTTATCAATAATTTTTGGTGCATTATCAGGCGTTTTGGCTATAACAGCAATAGTCCTAGCTTTTTTACTCAATTATGACCAAGTTCTGCCAAAAAAAATACAAATAATTGATGACGGCCAACAAATTTTCTTTAAAAGTGATTACAACGAAAATTATCATGGTTATCGCTTTAAATTTACAAGCTCAACACAATCTTTCACCTTTGATAGCCAAAGCAATTTGCTTGCACTCGACGACATAGTCTCACAACTTTCAATTGGTGAAAATTATCAACTCTCTTCATGCTTTCTTGGCGACAATGAAGGTGGAAATACAGCTTATAGTGAAGAGGTGTCGTGGAAAGCTTACAACTATCTTTCAAAACCAGAACTCACATTCAATCACAGCCAAAACGTAATCTCTTGGCAGGCGATTGAGAAAGCTGATTATTACAAAGTATATTATGATGATCAAATCATAAAGCAAGAAGGTTGCACATTTGACCTTAATCAAATAAATGGCGGCAATTATACTTTTACTGTTGTTGCAGTTTCAGACAATGTCAATTTTCATTCTTCAAAATCGTCACCGCTTGATGTGGTTTTTATCAAAAATTTTAAGCCGTTAACAACTGTGACTTTTGACAGAACAACTTTTGAATTGACCATTTTGGCTGAAGAAAGCTTGAAAAGCATTAATGCCTATCTTGACGAGCAAACCTTTACAATCGAAAACCTCATGCCAATCAAAATTGAAGAAGGATATCTTTACAACATCAATCTTAAAGGAATTTATCAAGGTCAAACAAAAATAGGTGCTTCTGCTGCAACAATAGACAGTTACAACCGCTACAACGGCAAGATAACATATGAAGATTGATATCAAAAACATAAATGAATAAAAACAAAAACACATAAAAACAAACAGTCTTAGACATACTATTGCAAAAAAGAGGGTAGTATGTCTAAATTTGTTTTGCAAAAAAAACTTGAAGGATATAAAAAAGAACTTCACTCATCGAGTGACGTAGCTTCACGCATTCTTGAAAAGCAAGGTGTGAAAATAGGTTTTGTTTATCTCAAAAGCATGACTGATCAAGAACTCTTTTCAAATGCAATATATCAGGCTATTCAAAACTATAAAGAAAAAGTTGACATGACATCTTTGCAAGACAAAATTATTCGAGGCAATGACGTCAAAGAAATAAAAGAAGAAGAGGTGGTCGAAAACATCTTAAAAGGCTCTATTATAATAATGATAGAAGGCGAAAAGAAAATTCTCGCGGTTGACCTTTTAAAATTTCCAACCAGAACGCCGTCTGAGCCGCCAACTTCACCTGTTATTCAAGGGCCGCGTGAAGGTTTTGTTGAAGATATAAAAACAAACATAACCCTTCTTCGACGTCGCTTGCATTCAAAAGACCTAGTATTTAAGTCGCTAAATATTGGCAAGTATTCCAACACGCAGGTCATGGTAAGCTATATTGAAGGCATTGCAGACAAAAAAATCGTTGATGATGTCATAAAAAAACTTAAAAAAATAGATATTGGCGGCGTCGTAGATAGCTACTATATTTTGTCATTTCTTCAGCGTCGTCCTGATTCACTCTTCAAACAGGTTGGCAATACTGAAAAACCAGATATCGTCGCTGCCAAAATGCTTGAAGGCAGGGTGGCAATCATAGTAGACAACTCGCCAATCGTTTTGACAGTGCCTTTTGTGCTGCTTGAAGAAATGCAGTCAAGCAATGACTACTACACAAATCACCATTACTCTTCCTTTGTAAGAATTATCCGCCTTCTCGGTTTGCTTGTGGCTATTCTTTCGCCAGGGCTATATTTGGCGCTAGAACTTCACCACTACAACGTTCTGCCTCTAAACTTTTTGATAACCATAGCAGATACAACTCAAGGCCTGCCTTTCACGCCTTTTATAGAAATTTTGTTTATCTTCATTCTATTTCAAATGTTGTATGAAGTATCTTTGCGTCTGCCAAGCTATTTGGGTCTGGCCACTTCTGTCGTAGGCGCCTTAATCCTTGGCGATACAGGCGTAAAAGCTGGACTTATCTCGCCTCCAGGCGTAATTGTTGTCGCTCTTGCCAAAATTGCACTTTACACAATACCCGAACAGTCAGCTCAAATTTCAATTTTGCAGGTTATTTTTATTGTAATTGGCGGTACGCTCGGCCTTGCAGGTATAGTGACAGGCTTGGTATATTTCACAAATTATCTAAACGGCCTTGACAGCTTCAACACGCCGTACCTTGCGCCTTACAGCCCACGCATACCAAACGATCTTAAGGACGGAATTTTCAAAAGCTCAGTGACCGAAATGAAAACTCGACCCAAGTCCATAAAAAACACCAATAAAGTGAGGTTGAAATGAAAAAATCCATCTCTTTGCGTCAGACAGGTATGCTTATCGTAATGATGATTTTGGCAAATAAAATCTTGCTTTTGCCATCACTTTTATACAAAACCGTCAAAACAGATGGGGTGTTTGTGGTCATGACATTGTTCCTTATAGACCTTCTCGTCTTTGGCGTTTTCATAAAACTTAAGCTTGCCTACCCAGATAAAAAACTGGCAGAAATTCTAGAAGAAAATCTTGGCAAAATAGCGGCGAAATTGATATTTTCAATCCTGCTAGTCTTTTTTATGTTCAAAGTTTTTCTCACATTTAGCATAGCTTTTATGTATCTCAAACAACAAGTTTATCAAAATGAATTCGCGGTTATAGCCATCATTTGTGTTCTGCCAGTGATAAATCACGCTGTTATTTGCGGGCTTAGAAGCTTTTCAAGAACAATTGAGCTTTTCTACTATCTCGTCGTTGGTCTTTTCATTCTCTGTCTTATGATAGCTCTTGGCAGCTTCAAACAAACACCAACTTACTTTGTATCACAACCAGGCGATTTTGGAATGGCACTTGTAAAAAACGTTTTCTCGTTTGGCGATTATCTTTTTCTTTTTCTCGTCATTGATAGGATAGAAATTGAAAAAAAAGACGTGAAAAAAGTCTTCAAATACATCTTTCTTGGTATAGCTCTTGTCGTAGCACTCTTTTTCATATATTATTCAATTTATGAAACTACGGCCTTCATGCACAACTATGCAATTGCAGACATTCTCACGATTACAGTTGAATTTAATGCAATAGGCAGGTTAGACATTGTCGCAATGGTGACGATCATGCTTTTATCGCTATTTCAAATGGAGATCTTTCAGTATGGTTTTTGCGAGTGTTTTGTGGGTATATTCAAAAAGCTCAACAAAGTCTTTGCAATAGCGGTGTTTGACGTATTATTTTTGGTAGTTTACTATATCTTGGTCGGCCGATATGAGACCATGGTCATGTATGTCGAAACATGGTTGCCGTATTTCGCAATGGTGGCAAATTATTTGTTGGCGATTGTCTTTTTTGGCATTTCTTTCAAAAAAAGTGGCAAAAATCGGTCGAAAAGCAGCGAAAACACTCTCATTTTCACAAAAAGTGACCAAATGCTAGAAAATGAAGGCGAAGAACAAAACTCACTGCCGCAAGAATTGCTTGAAAGCTTAAAAGAAACTTTTGAACAAGAAGAACCTCAAAAAAACATGATCAAATCAAGCATAAAAACCAAAAAAGCAAAAAAACAACCAAAACTTTTGCAAGGAGGTCAAAATGAGATTTCTTAAAAAAGTTATAAAGACGCCAATGCTGCTTGTATTTATTTTCATCCTCATCTTTCTCTCACCTGGCCAACTTGTCTCACCAGGCGAAAATAGAAATCGTGCTGTTGTTACGGCTGTGGGGATAGACAAAATTGACGACCAGTTTGAAGTTTCATTTTTGACTTTTATACCAACTGCAAATCAAACGTATAAAGAAACAAATTCGGTCATCTCAGGCAAAGGCAATTCAGTAGGTGAGGCGGTTTATGAAGCTGAACTCACTTTAGGCCGCACCATAGGACTTTCTCATGCAAGAACAACTGTCATCGGCGAAAAACTTTTGGCCGAAGATATCACACAATGCGTTGACTACCTAAGTCGAATTTCAGCCCTGCCAGAAAATTCAGTTTTAATAAGCACCAACGATACGGCAAAGGAATTTTTGATTACTGCTCAAAGCCTAGCACCAAACATAGGTCTCAAACTTGAACAGCTTGTTCACTACAACGCAGAAAATGTCTATGTCACAGATACAACTATCGAAAGCTTTTATAATGGATATTATTCAGAAGAAAAGGCGTCGATAATAGGATATTTGACTGTCGAACAACTTGAAGGTACGCCAGGCCAAGTCACTACAAGTCAAGATACATCTTCAAGTGGCGGCGGCGGTCAAAGTGAAGGAGGTGGCGGAAGCGGCGGCAGTGGCGGAAGCGGCGGCGGAGAAAATTCTGGAGGCGGCCAAGACGGGCCAAAACAAATCTGGAATAAAGGTGAAACAGTAATCCTTAAAAACGGCAAAAAAGTGGCACTTCTTAGTGTAGACCAGCTCAATGGCATCAATATAATCAATGCCAAATCATCAAATCAAACATATTTTTTGTCAAATGTCAATGATGAGGTTTACAAAGGTGCAGATCTGACATATAGAATAAGGAATAAGAATGTCAAGACTGCGGTAAAGTTTGAAAATGGACACCCGATTTTTAAGGCATATTTAATAGTAGGTGTAGAACTTGTCGAAGTCAACAAAAAAGATAGCCGCAGCGAGGAAATAAATACTGAATTTAGCAAAATCACACCAACTGTAGAAAAACTTATTCAAGATCAAATAAGAAAAGACTTTACAAAAACACTCACACTTCTTCGCCAAAACAAAACAGACGTTATCGGCATCAGACAAAAGTTTCGACAAGACAATAGGGTGGCCTTTGACAAATTTATTCAAGGTCTTGAAGACCCTGAAGATTATCTCAATCACATCACCTTCAAATTTGTAGTAGATGTGCAATCAGATTGATAAAAACTGCGAATTTTGCAAAAAGAAAATTTGAAAAATCTTCAAAAACCCCTCTTTATAGTTGTCTTATATAAAAATTTATGATAAAATATCTTAATGAATTTAAGGAGGAATGTTTTGAACGAGAATAAACCAAAATTTAGATTTTTATATGTCTTGCTGCTTATCTTGGCAATAGTTTTTGTTATCGTTGTCTGGACAAATCACGGAAATCCAGGCCAACTACTCACAAACCCAGAGCACGAGGTTATCGAACTTGCCACAGGCAAATACAAACCAAACCCTGACCAGCCAGAAAAAACACAAAAAATGGTCAAACTCTATTATAGCGACGGCAAAGCCTACATCTTGCTTGAAGGCTCAGATGAAAAAGCTTTTCCAAAATTTGCTGATTATTATTTCACTTACTCAACCGCTGACGGAATACTTGAACGTATAACAGCTAAGCTTAAAGATAGTCCAGATGTTCAAGTTTATCAAATTCCAGCAGGCGTAAATGTTTGGAACATTGTTTATCCACTTCTTTATCTAGGTTTTGGCGTTTTCATAATTTATATGATTTTCAAACTTATCTCAGGCTCAAACAAAGGTGCAATGAGTTTTGGCAAATCACGAGCAAAAGCCTACACTTCAAGCAAAATCCGTTTTAGCGATGTTGCTGGCACTGAAGAAGAAAAAGAAGAACTTGCTGAAATAGTTGAATTCCTCAAAAACCCACAAAAATTCACCCAGCTCGGTGCAAGAATACCAAAAGGTGTTCTGCTCGTCGGCCGCCCAGGAACGGGTAAAACTCTTCTCGCAAAGGCTGTAGCAGGTGAGGCAAATGTGCCATTTATTTCAATAAGCGGATCAGACTTTGTTGAAATGTTTGTGGGCGTAGGTGCTTCACGTGTGCGAGACCTTTTTGATCAAGCCAAGAAAAACAAACCATGCATTGTCTTCATTGACGAAATCGACGCTGTTGGCAGACAACGCGGAGCAGGCCTTGGCGGCGGAAATGACGAACGCGAACAAACCCTCAATCAACTTCTCGTTGAAATGGACGGCTTTGAAAGCAACGAAGGCATAATTGTTCTTGCGGCAACAAACCGAAGCGACGTTCTTGACCCAGCGCTCATGCGTCCAGGCCGTTTTGATAGACAAATCTATGTAAACGCTCCAGACGTGAAGGGCAGAGAAGCAATCCTCAAAGTTCACGCACGCAACAAACCAATTGACGAAAGCGTTGACTTTTCAACTCTTGCAAAAATAACAGTTGGTTTCACTGGCGCAGATATTGAAAATATGCTCAACGAGGCAGCCATCTTGGCAGCCAGAGCCAATAGACCAAAAATAATCATGTCAGATATTACTGAAGGCATAAACAAGGTCACAATGGGCCCTCAAAAGAAGAGCCGCCTTATCACAGAAAAAGACAAAAAACTCACAGCATATCACGAAGCAGGCCACGCAATCCTTGGCAAACTTCTAGCAAACTGCGATGAAGTGCAAGAAGTTTCAATTATACCAAGAGGCCACGCTGGCGGCTACACAATGACAAGACCAGAAAATGACAATTCATATTATTCTTACAACTTCCTTATGGACGATATAGCAATGACAATGGGTGGACGTATCGCTGAAGAGCTTATCTTCAAAGACGTAACTTCAGGCGCTTCATCAGACATCAGTCAAGCTACAAAAATTGCTCACGCAATGGTCTATGATTATGGCATGAGCAAACGCCTTGGCTTCATTTCACTTGGCTCTGATCAACAGCTTTTCATTGGCAGAGATTACCAGCAAAAACGTGATTTCTCAGAAAAACTTGCTTCAGCTGCTGACGATGAAATGCGTGAAATACTTGAATTTAACTATAAACGTGCAAAAAAACTTCTTTCTGACAATCTTGCCCTTCTTCACGAAATGGCAGCACTTCTTCTTGAAAAAGAAACTATTTATAAAGAAGAGATTGATATGCTTATGTCTGGCAAAAAAGCAGATGAAATTGCCAAGTTTATGACAGAACGCGATAAAAAACAAAAGGCCAAAGAAGAAAAAATCAAGGCAGAACAAGCTCGTCAGGCAAAACTTGTTTCTTATGAAAACAAGGTCAGAGAAGGGCAAAAACTTCTCGCTGAAGGTATAATAAGCGAAAGCGAATATAAAGCAATCACTGACGCTTATGCAGCATTTGTTGCTTCTTTAGAAGAAGAAAAAAGCAAAGAAGCAAAAGAAAAGCCAGAAGAGGCAAAGGCTGAGAAGACAGAAAAAACTCAAACGCAAAAAACCCAAACAAAAACACAATCTCGTACAAGAAGAGTTGCAAAACCTCTTGACGAAGAGAAGAATAAGAAGGAGGAAAAATAATGGACGCATCACTCCTTTCAGTGCAAGATCAATATCTTGAAAAGAAACGAAAGACAAGAAAGATTACATTTTCAATTATTTTAGCCTTAGTGGTGGCAGTTGCGATAATCTTTATAACGCTTGGCTGTGTGAATGTTGACATCAGACCTCAGTTTGTCACAAAGGCTGACCAAGTGACCATTTATCGCGAAGGCAATTCAAACATCAACATTGATAAACAAAGCCAAATATATCAGCAGTTTGATGAACTTTACAAAAATATGTTCAATGTGCCATATCTTACAGCTGCATTTTCAGGCGCGACAGGTGGTTATACAATTGATGAAGGCAAAATCATTTCAAACTGGTACACAAATGCAAATGAAACAACTGTATCTTCTGATGTGACAAATGTGCTTGGAACAAATTATGTAAAACTTCACTTCAACCAATTGAAAACGCTTGTAAAGGCAGACGGAAGTGAATATATTTCAATATTTAATCGAAACAAACTTACCTATCAAGATGTTTACTTTGCAATAAATGAAGAAGATATCGTAAAAGATTTTACCTTTTTGTTTGCTACAAAAGGCAATAATGATGAAAGAACTACAATAACAAAAATAACCTTAAAAGCAAACACTTCAAGTCTTTTTGAAGAATTTGTAAAATAAGACAAATTTGAAAAAATATGTTTATAAAAAAGAAGAAATAAGCAATT
>CARTDZ010000010.1:0-27558 GCA_949067325.1 uncultured Eubacteriales bacterium
TTGTTTTTTTTATTTTTGAAAAAGTATTGAAATTTGCTTTAAAAAAGAGTATAATATAGACACTTAAAATTAAGGGGGTGCGTATGGCTGAAATTGACCAGAAAGAAAAGGACTACCTCAAACGTACAATCAAAGTTTGTCAGAACAAAATTGTTTTGACAAATGAGAAACTTTCACGTGTTCGCGAAGAGTTTGACAAAGAGAAAAAATATTTAAGCGACAATTATTATTACCTCGACAAAGAAGGCAGTTTAAGCAAGAAGTTCAGTGATATTTCAATGCTTGAAGAAAATGCTCAAGAGTTGGACGTGCAAATCAGGCGTCTTGAAACCCAAGTGAAAAGCCCATATTTTGCTCGCATTGATTTTACGCCGTATGGCAACAAAACGACGCAAAACCTTTATATAGGTATAAACAATGTGCTTGACGGCACAAAAGTGCTTGTTGCTGACTGGAGAGCCCCTATCTCATCAATGTATTACGATTTTTCTTTGGGCGAAGGATTTTTTGCTACCGAGCAGCGAAAAGTGAGTGGACTTATTTCACTTAAGAGGCAATATAAGATTGAAGACGGACAACTTGTTTCATATTTTGACACCGATCTTACTATAAATGACGACATTTTGAAGGAAGTTTTATCAAAAAATTCTTCAAGCAAGATGAAGCAGATTGTTTCTAGTATTCAAAAAGAACAAAATGCAATCGTCCGCACTGAAAAGTTTGACAATATTTTAGTTCAAGGTGTGGCTGGAAGTGGAAAGACATCAATTGCACTGCATAGAGCGGCTTACCTTCTTTATAAGCACCGCAAAACGCTGAAAAGCAGCGACATTATCATTATTTCACCAAACAACATATTTTCAAGTTATATCAGTGAAGTTTTGCCTGAGCTTGGTGAAAACAACTTGGCCGAGACAACTTTTGACAACATTATGCGAGTGGAAATCCATCAGCCATGTCAGTCACGTGAGGATATGCTTGATGAAATTGCGACAAATCCTACACAAAAAAAGCTTGATGAGATATCTTACAAAGCTTCATTCGAATATCTTGATGATTTGTTAAATTTCTTAAGTGGTCCGCTTAGCGAAACTTTTACGCCTAAAACCCTGTCATATTTGCTTGGAATAAATGAAAACGATGAAAAGATTGAAATAGTCTTCCCCGAAGAGAAAACCCGAGAATTGTTTTTTGATACTTACCGCGATTTGACAATTTATGAACGTATAAACAAGATAGCTTGGCAATACGCAATGGTATTTACCGAGAGGCGACATTACAACAAAGAGCAATTTAAAGGATTACGTGACAGGTTTAAACACATTTTATACAACTTTTTGCCTATCAAAGACATAAACAAACTTTTTGAAATCTTTTTGGCAAGACATGGCCTATCTTCTTCAAAAAGCAAAACCATTTCTTATATGGACAAAGGCGCTTTGCTTGCAATAAAGCATTATTTGTATGGCTTTGAGCATGACTTTTCAGCGAAGTATCTCATCATTGACGAAATGCAAGATTTTACGCCTGTCGATCTTTACCTTTTCAAAAAGTTATGGTCATGTCCAAGTATAATCCTTGGCGACATCAATCAATGTATAGAAAAATGTTTGGGTGAAGAGTATTTGACAGAAACCTCTAAGATTTTGAAGGCAGAACTTGTAGAGCTAAAAAAGACCTACCGTTCGACCAAAGAAATTGCAGCATTTGCACATAATCTGATTGGTCTAAAAGATATTGAATATGTAAACCGAAATGGCGAAGATCCAAAGATCATAAAAAGCAATGATCAAGTGAATGAAATAGCCAAAATAGTAAGCGAGAACTCTCATTTTGATCACATCGCCATCGTTTGCAAATGTAAGAAAGAATGCCTTGAACTTGCAAAAGCATTGAAAGGAAAAGTTGATTTTAAGATTATCAATGAGCCAGAAGACTATAACAACAAGGTGCTTTTGACCACCTGTGCAACTGCAAAAGGCATCGAATTTGATTGCGTAATTGTGCCAAATGCCGACGCGAATAATTATTCAAACAGTCTTGAAAAAAATATTTTGTATGTCTCTTCAACAAGAGCTTTGCATAAATTATACTTTATTTATTCAGCCGAGCTTTCAAAATTTTTATGCAAAGTTCAAATTTCAAAGTAAAATCAATGAAATTTCTTGAAAAATATTTTAAAATCTTTTGTCAAATGTTTGACAAAATTGTCGCAATTTATTATATATAATATGGCTTAAAATTATAGCCTTGAAAAAATAGTTATATTTTCATATATTTTAGTCTTAAATTACGTCGACATTTATTGACAAACTACGTTAAACGCAAAAAATAAGTGTGGAAATGTGGATAACTTGCCAAAAATACCCTCTTATACAGACAAAAAGCCCTAAAATGTATAAAAATAAGCGGTTGTGTATAAATATTTAAGTGTGGAAATGTGGATAACTCTCTGTGGTTAATTTCACAATTTTTTGGCATATATATTTGACTTTTGCTTGTTTTCGCTATATAATTTATATATTATCAGGAGAAATTATGAATAATAAAGGGCTTGTTACGCCGCGAAAATTGTCGGGTTTTATGGAATTGTCACCTGACAAACAGGTTGTGTTTGATGAAATGATTGACAAAATCAAAAAGGTATTTAAAACCAATTGTTTTATGCCTATTGACACCCCTGTTTTGGAACTAAGTGAGATCTTGCTTGCCAAAAGCGGTGGTGCGATTGACAAAGAGCTTTATCACTTTAAAAAGGGCGACACTGACATTTGTATGCGTTATGACCTTACCGTTCCTCTTGCAAGATATGTTGCTATGAACTGCGAAAACCTTTTCTTTCCGTTCAAACGTTATCAGATAGGCAAGGTTTATCGTGGCGAGAGGGCGCAGAAAGGTCGTTTTCGTGAATTTTATCAATGTGATGCTGATATTATAGGAAATGAAAGTTTGCCTATTCCTGCTGATGCTGAATGCGTCAACCTTATTGACAAAGTTTTTAAAGAACTTGAAATAGATGTTGTAACTCATATCTCAAACAGGAATATATTGTTTGGGCTTTGTGAAGCTCTTGGCCTTGAGAAAGAAACCAATGAAATACTTATAGTGCTTGACAAAATCAACAAGATTGGAAGAGAAAATGCAAGAGAAGAACTTGTTAGGCTTGGCGTAAAAGAAAAAGATATTGCTACACTTGTTGATTTAACTTTGAAATGTGGTGAATTTGACAAGGTTTTGAAGGATATTGAAAAAATAACAGACAATGAATGTTATCAAAAAGGCATACGTGAGCTTAAAGAACTTGGTGAGCTTATAAAAGTTATGGGTATAGATGGTTGTGTGCTTGATATTGGAATTATTCGTGGACAAAATTACTATACTGGCACGGTCTTTGAAGCTGTTTGCCCTGCTCACCCTGAGTTTGGAACTGTTTGCGGTGGCGGAAGATATGACAACCTTGCAGGTTATTTCACTGAAAAGAAATTGCCTGGTGTTGGCATGAGCATTGGCCTCACACGCTTGTTTGACCTGCTTGACAACAATGACCTGCTGCCTGCCCACCCTATTTCGTCAACAACGCTTTGCATTTTGCCACTTGGCGACACTTTGAGTGAATGTTTCAAGCTTTGCGCTTTCTTCAAAGAGCAAGATATTTACTGCGAAGTAAATTACAGCGAAAGATCATTTAAAGCAAAGCTCAAAGAGGCAAATAAGAAAGAAATACCATTTGTCTTAATTGTTGGCGAAGAGGAAGTCAAACACGAGACTTACAACTTAAAAAACATGAAAACTGGTGAACAATTCACTCTCTCTAAAGAAGAAATTTTGAAATCTGTAAAATAGGCTTTTTAAGTAGGCCTATTTTTTTAATCAAAGTTTTTTTTCAAACCTTGCACTTTCTTTCGCTTATGCTCACCTTCTTATACTTTCTTTTGCTCATGTGCATCTGCTTGCACTGCCTCTCATCTTCTTACTCTTTTCTTGCGCTTCTTCTCATCTACTTACACTTTTCTTGCACTTCCTCTCATCTTCTTGCATATGCTTGCACCTATGCTGTGGTTTTTATCTTTTGATGTTATTTAACGTTTTTCTTTGAAAAATTATGTTTTTGGGGTATAATTGGGCTATGAACTTAAAAATTAAAGAAAAGCTTAAAGTTTTGACTACGAGAAGCGGCGTCTATGTTATGAAGGACAAGGACGGCGTAGTTATTTATGTTGGCAAGGCAAAAAATTTGAAAAATCGTGTCAGTCAGTATTTTAGAAATTCGCCAAAGCCTAGCAAAGTTCAAGCTATGGTTGACAACGTTGACGACTTTGAATATTTTATCACACTTTCTGAAATGGACGCACTTGCTCTTGAGAGCAACCTCATAAAAAAACATCAGCCTTTTTACAACATTCTGCTTAAGGACGGCAAGCAGTTTCCTTACATCAAAATCAATGTCAAAGAGCCTTTTCCTAAACTTGAGATAGTGAGAAAGGTTAAAAATGATGGCGCAAAGTATTTTGGACCTTACTTTGCTGGACTTGATGCAAGAGAGATTGTCAAGACTGTTGGAGCTGCTTTTAAAATACGAACTTGCAGCAACAAAATTTCTTCAACTTCAATTGCCAAGCGTGAATGCTTAAACTTTTCACTTGGGCTTTGTTCTGCCCCCTGCACAAAGAGGATTGATGAAGTTGAATATCGCAAAGAAATTGACAAAGTTATCAATTTTTTAAATGGCAATGATGATGAAATAGAAGCTATTTTGCTTGCAAAAATGGAAAAAGCTTCAAAGAATGAAAATTTTGAACACGCCCTGCTTCTTCGCGACCGACTGAAAATGATTGCAAAACTCAAGCAGCGTGTTGTTGCAAACTTGCCTAAAAATGTTGACAAAGATGTGGTGGCTTATCAAACAGATGGCCTTTCTGGTGTTATAACAACCATGATTGTCCGTGGCGGCAAGATTTTGGGGGTTATGAACTATCCTTGCAACGATGGTGAACTTGAAGAAGGGCAAACGCTTTTCAATTTTCTTGTTCAGTTTTATCAAAACATGATTATGCCACATGAAGTTATATTAAGTCATCAAATACCCGACCAAAATTTGTTGTTTGAATTTTTGGGCAAAAAGGCCAGTTTGATAACAAACCCTCACAGCACAAACAAAACCTTGCTTGAGATGGCCAAAGACAATGCGAGAGAATATCTTGAAAAGCATATTGAAAAAGAGAAGATAAGATACAACAACACTTTGGGTGCTTTGAAGGTGTTGAAGGAGAAATTGAAGCTTAAAACCCTGCCAATGCGAATGGAGTGTTATGACATTTCAAACATAAGCGGAACAAACAAGGTTTGCTCAATGGTTGTCTTTATTGGTGGAGAGCCTGCTAAGAAGGAATATCGCAAGTTCAAAATCAAGACCGTGAAAGGTTCAAACGACTTTGCTTCACTTGCCGAGGCGTTGACAAGACGGCTTAAGCGGCTTAAAAATGGTGAAGGCGAAAGCTTTAAAGAAAAACCAGACCTTATTATTATTGATGGTGGAAAAGGTCAACTTTCGTCCACTTATGAGATATTATCTTCTTCTGGCGTCGAAGGCATTGAAATGATAAGCTTGGCCAAGAGGATTGAAGAAGTCTTTAAGCCAAGTTCTAGCCAGCCTATTCTTTTGAAGCCTGGCAGCGCTGAGCTTCGACTTTTGCAGCGAATAAGAGATGAAGCTCACAGATTTGCCATCACCTTTCACCGAGCTATACGCACAAAGCAACAAACGCAAAGCACACTTGACCAAATTGTCGGCGTAGGGCCTAAAAAACGTGATGCCCTGCTCAAAGCTTTTGGCACAAGTGAAGAGGTAGCAAAAGCCAGTATTGATGAGCTTGCTTCAGTAAAAGAAATCCCGCTGACGCTGGCGATAAAAATTCATGATTTTTTTGAAAATAACAAGTAAAATAGTCAATTTTCTCAAAAATATTTAAATTAATTTGGCTTTCGCTAGTAAAAAATATATAATATATTTAGTTATAGGAGGAAAATTTATGAACAAAATCACAATGATACAATATGGCTGTGGCAAGATGAGCGCTTACACTATGCGTTATGCTCTTGAAAAAGGAGTTAAGATTGTTGGAGCATTTGATATCAATCCTGACATTATTGGCAAAGACATAAGCACAATTATTGGCGGCAAAAAAATAGGTGTAAAAGTGCAAAATGCAAGCGAGCTTGACGCTTTCTTAAAAAGCACGCCTGTTGACGTTGCGGTTATCACTACTACCAGCATTTTGGCTGAAAACGCTCCTGCAATGGAAGTATGTGCTAAACATGGTGTAAATGCAATTTCTACTTGCGAAGAAGCATTTTTTCCACAAAATTCAAATCCAAAGGTTACCAAAAAAATCGACGCACTTGCAAAAGAAAATGGTTGCACTATCTGCGGAAGCGGCTATCAAGATGTATTTTGGGGCAATCTTATAAGCGTGCTTGCTGGAGCAACTCACAAAATCACAACTATTCGTGGCAAATCAAGTTATAATGTTGAAGACTATGGCATTTCGCTGGCAAAAGTTCATGGAGCAGGGCTTACAAAAGCCGCTTTTGAAAAAGAAATTGCATCAGCTGACAACATCAGCGATGAGGAACGCAAAAAGCTTATCAATGCTGGCAAGTTTGCTCCAAGTTATATGTGGAATGTCAACGGCTGGCTCTGCTCAAAGCTTGGCCTTCATGTAAAGCGTCAAACCCAAAAATGCGTGCCACAGATCGCCAAGGAAGACATTGAAAGTTCTACACTTGGTATAACTATCAAAAAAGGCCAATGTACTGGTATGAGCGCTGTTGTAACTACAGAAACCAAGGAAGGCATAACAATCATTGCTGAATGCATTGGCAAAGTATATGGCCCAAATGACTTCGACTGCAATGACTGGACTATTGAAGGTGAGCCTAACACACGCGTGGTGATTGAACGCCCTTCAACTGTGGAATTGACTTGCGCGACAGTAGTAAATAGAATACCAGAACTTCTTTGTGCGCCTGCTGGTTATACAACTACTGAATATATGCCAGAAAACTTTTATAAAGCAGAAGCGCTGCACAAATACATTGAAGAAGTTGGTTGCTGCGACTGCGACGACTGTCACGACGACTGCCACGAAGGCTGCCACGGCAATTGCAAAAAATAATCTATCAAAGAATGCTTAAAAAATTGTCAAAGACGCTTAATTGCCTCTTGACTTTTTTTTAAATAAGATTATAATAGGAATTATATAGGAGAAAATATATGAAAAAAGGTATTTTTATCACTTTTGAAGGTGGCGATGCTTGCGGAAAATCCTCTCAAATAACACTTTTTAAGCAATACGTTCAAAACCTTTCATTCAGTGATGATTTTGTTTTTATTCGTGAGCCAGGCGGAACCAAACTGAGCGAAAATATCAGAGAACTTGTTCTTAACTACACTGAAGATGCCCCTACTCCAAAAGCAGAGCTTTTGATGTTGCTTGCCTCAAGGGCGCAACTTTGCGAAAAAGTTATATTCCCTGCTTTAAAACAAGGAAAAATTGTTGTTTCAGATCGTTTTTATGACTCAACCATTGCTTATCAAGGAGTGGCAAGAGGTATAATGACGCCTGAAGAAATTTTAAAAGTAAATAGTCTTGTTGTAGGTGATTTGAAACCAGATCTCACCTTCTATCTAAAAGTTAGCCCTGAAGTAGCTGCTGCAAGAAAACAAAAAATGGGTCAAGAACTTGACCGCTTCGAAAAAGAAAAACTTGATTTTCATCAAAAAGTTTGCGATGGCTATGACTATATGGCAAAAAAAGAAAGTGAAAGATTTAAAATCATAGACGCCTCTCAAAATATAGAGGCTGTTCACCACACAATAATAGAAACTTTAGAAAATTTTATTGCAAACAAGGATCTTAATGATATAAATTTATAACAAATAAAAAAAAGCCTTTAGTCACTTACTTTTGAAACTAGCGGAATAATTAAAGAGAAACATAGACAAAAACAGCCTATGTTTTCTTTTTGTTCTTACTCTCTCTTAACTGCAAAATAAAACGAATATCTCTGCCGTTGTCATAGGTTGTCGTGTGAATAATTCACTTGAGAAGACTTAGACATGCACTTTAACCTTGACAACAAAGAATACTCGCTTACACTAGAAAATAGAGAGAGGAAAACAAAAAACAAAAGAGCGGATTGCGTTATGCTCCGCCAGCAACCGCTCTTTTGCAAACAAAATTGAGTTATAGGCGTGTGCTTGTCTGGCGAGGCGAAGCCGAGCCACTTGTATAAGACAAGCACACGCCTAAATGCCAAATTAAAAAATTATATATTATTTTGAATTTTATGATACAAATAAAACAAGTTTATGATATAATAATTTTGTAAGGAGGAAGATATGGGAAGTTTTATTGAAATTAATGATACTCTTAGAATTACAAAGAAACAAGGATTTCCTAAAGAACTAGATTATAAAAAACATATTTCTGTAGAAGGTGGTTATTATAATGCAAAAATGTTTGAAGGTAAAATTTTTGAATTCAAAGAGAAACCCGCAATAAGACTATTCAAAATACCACCTGTTAGGAACTTTTTGGTAGAATATACTGCAGATGGAAAATGGTTATATTGGGGAATGTGTCACATATTAGAAACAACTTGTGATTATGAAAATAAAACCACATCTGGAAAATTCAAAATTATATATATTAATACACCTGAAGAAATGAAAACAACATTTAACGTGGTTGATAGAGTATGGGACAATGACTTTTTTAATAGAACTGATAATAAATAATTTTTTGCAAAATAAAAAAATAGAGCCTATAATTTTTTAGGCTCTATTTTTCTTTATAAATAAAATTTCAAACTGGTTTCAAAATTTATAACCCTTAGCTTTTTTTTATTTTATTCTCAATTTAAAATTTTAAAAGTTGACTTTGATACATTTGTAATTTGTCAAATTTCTTTTAAAATATTCTCTCGCATTTTTTGATATTCTTCATCACTTATGACACCATCTTCATAAAGTTTTTTGGCATTTTCAAGTTTTACAGAAACATCAGTTTTTTGTTGGTTTTGTGTTGTTGCAATTTCAGTTTTATAAATCAAGCCTATCAAACCAACAATTCCTGTTATCGTACCGCAAAACAAAAATGCAAGCACGATGACAATAATCGCAGATGTTTTTTCTTTTTCAAGAGTTTCTCTATCAAGTTTTGATAAATCCAAAAACTTTTTTGCACAAATGGTATTCATTATCGCCACAAAAAGAAAAACAAATATTAGAAGAATAGTTATACCAAACGTGAAAGCCAGTATTGACGTGCCTTCATCGGGTATCGCCCCAGTGACTTCATCAATGCCGTCTGTTGAAGAGGCAACAACCGCCAAGATAATTGCAACCAAAGTGCCAAAATACATAAGCCCAGAAACCACAGCACTTATAACGCCCGCCACGTAAAACCAAATATTTTTTTCTTTTTTTAATTCTACGTTTTGCATATATCACCTCTCAAAGCATTTATTACAAATAATTATAGCCCAAACAAAAAAAATAATCAAGTTTTTTTTACTTGATTATTCGTTGTCCTCTCAACTTGATAAAATTGGTGCAAATTTCATAAGGTGTTGTTTCTATTATTTCTGCAAGGTCTGTGGCATCTTTCATAACTACAACTTCGTCACCTACTTTGACGTTGAGGTTTGTGATATCGACCATAAATGAGTCCATGCAAATATTTCCAACGCTCAAGGCTTTTTTGCCTTTGACCAAAACCGTCATCTTGTTTGATAATCTTCTTGGCAAGCCATCACCATAACCCAGCGGAATTGTGCCAACAATCATATCTTTTGTTGCGGTGAAGCCACAAAGATACCCAACGTGTTCGCCCGCTCGCACAAATTGAACATCACTTATGCGAGAAACAACTTTCATTACTGGCAGGACGTGTTCATTTCCATAACCATATGCTAAAAGCCCAACTCTTATCATATCACAATCCACTTCTTCAAAAAGGCTATTTCCGCCGCCCACATGAACTGTCGTCCCCCATTCGTCAGGAATAAGGTCTACAAATTCTGCAAATCTCTTCTCTTGCATGAGTGAGTATTCTTCATCAGTGGTAAGTGACGAAAAATGAGTGAAAATGCCTTCAAGCTCAAAGTTGTTTTTTTGACAAAGCTGAACTATTTTTTGAAGTTCCTTTTTGCTTTGTATGCCAAACCTATTCATGCCTGTATTGATGTTTAAGTGAAATTTTGGTGTCAAGCCTGCTTTGTTTGCAATTTTGATGGCTTTTTTTAGTTGTTCAAAAGACCACAGCGACATTGAAATATTATGTTGCATACAAACAAGCGGATCTTCAGCTTCGCCAAAAATAATCACTTTGTGTGAGGTCAAATTTCTTGCATGCAAAGCCTCCTGAAGATTTGAAACTCCATAGGTGGTGATCTTGCCATCAACAAGAGCTATTATTTCTTCCATGCCATGACCATATGCGTCAGCTTTTATCATAAGGCAAACGTCTTTGTTTTCTGCTTGACGATAAATATAGGCAAGATTGCCTAGCAGGTTTTGTTTATTTAAAATGATTTTCGAAAGCATAATAGTATTTATGCCTCAAAATGTTTAGAAGTGAAAATTAAGTTAAATTTCTATCACCTCGCCAAAATCACCACTTTGCTTTTTGGTATAATTTGTATCTTTCAACACAAACTGACAGGTTTTGGATCTTGTTCGACGTAACAAAAATTTGCCTTGGCCGACCAGAGAATATGTTACGTCGTCGCGATAAGAGCAGGCCGAACATGAACTGCCAAAATGCTCTTTGATTGGACAATGTTTGAAATAAATAAGATTATTCTTAACCAAAGTATTTACAAAAATTTCACAACCACAATCACCAAGTTTTGAAATATCGATAGCTTCTTTTGATATAATTATTTTCTTAAAACCCCGCTCTTTATAAAACGCGATGGCAAATGAATTAAACACATTCATTTCACTTCCTACAATTGTTTTATCTTTATTTACAAGAGAGAGTGCATAATAATTGTTTGCAAGCACGCCTAGATTTGATTTTTTTGCAAGAAGAGTTTTATATAATTTTACATCTTCTTCAGTAGCAATCACTGGCAATGAAAGATATAACGTTTTAAAGCTATTTATTTCGCAAAAATTTAGTATATCTTCTGCCTGCTTTTGAAAGTCACTTGGAATAAAAACCAAAATGGCATTTTCTTCCCCTGACTTTTCTTGAAGTTTTTTCAAGTCTTCTGACATATAAATTATTTTGCCATTTTTAGCGTTTTTGCCGCTTTTTAATAGGTTTTGCGTGCTTATTTCCTCTTTTTTCTCGCAAATATCATTTAATTTGTTCTTGTCTATATAGTTTTGCACAATTGCATTTTGCAAAAGAGCAATTGCTTTGCGACGAAGTTCATTAAGCTCCGCTTTGCGCATGAAAACCTTTTCTATAACAGCTTCAAACTTTGTAAGACTGAAATTTTGGCCAAGTTTTGATATTTGATTTTGACATTCTACTTGTGAAAGTGGCTGACTTACAGCCTCTTGCAAAACTTCTTCACTTTCAGCCAACACTTCAATTTCGCCGCAAATCAATTTCAGTTTTGCTTTTTTGTTGCATTGACACAAAAGGTGCGCATCAACATCAAGCTTGCGAGTTTTTGCCATAATTTCGTCTTCTTGAGCCTTGCTCACTGTCAAGCTGACCAATGCGTTTTTTTCTATGCGTGTCGTTGTAGTAAAAGTATATATGTCTTTGCCGTTCTGCCTTATATCTTGTACGGAAACGGAAGCTTGCTCCTTGCCGTCAACAAAAAACTTAAGGCTGTCGCCTTTTATGAGGTCGTGATTTGATTTAATCTTCACCTCATTAAATCTCTTTCCAATTTTGACATCAAGCACCCTACCAATTGGAAGACCAATATGATTTTGTGTTTTGTCATATATGATTTTTTCGCCTGCAAAATAACCTGAAATATAGTCGCCACGATTGAAAACCTTTTTCAAGTCATCGACATCATTTTGTGAAAACAAAAAATTGTTGTCAAGCACTTTGCGATAAGTAGAAACAGCTTGTCCAACATAAGCAGCCCTTCTTGCACGCCCTTCAATCTTTAAGCTTGTCACGCCGCTAGAGATGAGTTCTTTGAGTCTGGGCAGCATACAAAAATCTTTTGTGCTGAGAAGATAGCCTTTCTTTTCCTTTTTTCCAGTGGCGGCTGTGTATGGCAGGCGACAAAACTGCTTGCACTTGCCGCGATTTCCGCTTGCTGAAGCCAGAAGAGAGCAAAGATAGCAATTGCCTGAAAACCCGACACACAAAGCGCCTTGCACAAAATATTCTATATCAATATCAAGACAATTTTTTATTCTTTTTATCTCGCTTAAAGGAGTCTCTCGAGCAAGCACTATACGCTTAAAATTTAGCCCTTTCAAAAATGTCGCACCTTCAAGATTTTCAATGCCCATTTGAGTACTGGCGTGAAGCTCAATATTTTCAAAAGTCTTGCGAAGAAGATAAGCAAGGCCTATATCCTGCACAATAAAAGCGTCCACTTTCGCTTCGATTGCTTTGCGCATCACTTTTAGCACTTCTTCTATTTCATCGTCTAGAACAAGCGTGTTTAGCGTCAAATAAATTTTTACGCCAAAAAGATGAGCCTTGTCTGTCACTTCGCGAAGATTGTCGAGCGAAATGTTTTCGATATTCCCGCGTGCATTAAAGCTGTTTACACCAAGATATATTGCGTCCGCACCGCAAGCAAGCGCAACGTTGAAGCTTTGCAAGTTGCCAGCAGGAGCTAGAAGTTCAATTGGCTTATTTATCATTATCCTTCCTTTTTTTCTGCCTTTATTGTAACACAATACTCTCTTTTTTGCAAATTTTTGCGTTTGCTTTAACTTTAGGGCTTTTGGTATTTTTACCCCAAAGCAACATCTAACACCATCATAAGCACAAAACCAATCAAAAAACCCCATGAGCCAATGCTACTTTTGGCAGAAAGTTTGGCTTCTGGTATAAGTTCTTCAGCAACCACAAACAACATTGCTCCAGCAGAAAATGCCAAAAACCATGGCATGAGGCTTGAAAGCTGAGTTGACAAGAAAAAGCCAATTACCGCCATGATTGGCTCAACTACACCGCTGAGCATACCAAACATAAAGGATCTGAACTTACTATGACTTTTTTGAAGCATTGGCAAACTTATTGCAGCACCTTCAGGGAAGTTTTGTATGCCAATACCAACGGCAAGTGCCAAAGCACCCATAACCGCTGATTGCGTGCCTATAACCATTGCACTACCAAACGACAAACCTACCGCAAGGCCTTCTGGAATATTATGCAAAGTTACTGCCAAGAATAGTTTTGATGATTTTGATAGATATGGTCCTTTCTTTTTGTTTATAGCCGCCAAAATCTTGTCAATAACAACGAGAAATAAACCGCCCAAAATTATACTGATGGCAGAAGGCAAAAATGCCCATTTGCCAAAACTTGAAGCGCCTTCGATTGATGGCAATATGAGCGACCAAATAGAAGCCGCAATCATAAGCCCTGAGGCAAAGCCAAAAAACAAGCTGTTGCAGGCAGCACTGACCTCTTTTTTGAAAAAGAAAACAACTGCCGCACCAAGTGTTGTCATAAGGAAGATAAAACAAATGCCTAAAATAGTTATGAGTGTAAAATCCAAACCTTTCTCCTTTGTATAATGAGCAAAAAGATAACGCAAGCCTTATATAAGATTTTTTTGCGAAATCGCCCTATTATCAATATAGAAATACAAATGATTTTTGCTACAAGAAAAAAGGGCAAACTTTTGCCCTTTTTTATGTTAAATATTTTTCATTCAATCTTGTTTAAGTTTTAAGCGGTCATATTTTTTAACTTATTGTAAATCCAGCCAGTGCATTTGATAGCACATCAGTTTGCTCAGGCATTTGTTCTGCAATAGCAAACAGCGTAAGTTGCATTGGAAGGCCATCGTTTATGTTTGCATCATACCTGAAACCAGCATTGAAATCAGCTGCCGTGCCATAAGCTTGCTTTGTTGGCGTTGTTGCGCTGCCAACACTCATGCTTGCATAGCTTGCAATGATAGTCGGAACAGTTCCGGCGTTATACAAAAGACTTGTTCCCGAAGCGGCACTTCCGCGACTGGTCATTGAGCCTGTGGTTGAGCAGTACAAAAGTTTTATGCCTGAATTTGTCCATGTTCTTGCAACAATGCCAGCACTAAATCTTGCTGCCACGTCCGTTGAAATAATGTCGCCATAGTTTGCACATGAAATAATTTCAACATCGCTTGCTTCAATTGAAGCTACTATACCTGCAGTTCCATCAACCGATTTATTATTGATAATATTGCCATGATTGATGCTGTTTTCAATGCGGCTTTCGCTTCCGCTTAATCTGCCAACAATGCCTGCGTAGTAATAATCATTGCCAGAGGCATGGTTTGTGATTGTTCCAAAGTTTATGCAGTTGGTTATTTGCACGTTTGAACCCGCGCCGGCAATTCCGCCAAAATAGCGAGAAATAAGGTTTGCTTGGTTTATACAATTTGTGATAGTCAAATCTTCTGCCGAAGCAGTTATACCTCCAGCATACGCCTCGCCTGCAGTACTTAAAGTTGTACGAATCTCACCTGTTGCTATGACGCAGTTTTCAATGGCACAGCTTCTAGCATAGGCGCACATGCCTGCTGACATCTTTTCACCAGCTATATCTATGTCATTAAGCCTGACATTTTTGATTGTTGCATTTAAAGCGTTGCCAAATAAGGCAGCGTTTTGGAATAAGGTTTTGTCTTGCAAAGTATCATGATCTGAAAAGCTGATAATGTTTGATATTGTATAATTTCCTCCATCAAAAACACCTTCAAAAGCTTTTTCTTCATTTATACCTATTGGCAACCAATATTTGCCTGAAAGGTCAATGTTTGCGTTAAGTTTGATAGTTTTTCCAGCAAATGTTTCACCATCATAATATGACATTCGGGTAACAGCAGCAAGTTCTTCTGCAGTTGAAATCAAATAGGTATTGTTATTTTCTGCTAGCTCAGCCTCTGACGAAGCCCATGTTTCAATCCAATTGGCTGTGATTGTCACATCGCTGTAATCGGTAAGAAAATATTGTTCCTGATCCTGTGAGGTCATGTTGAGCACGCCATTTGCCAAATCATTTAAGATCATAACATTCTTGATCTGACCTTTGAAGTATTTGCCTGCTATGTTGTCACCAGCTTCAGGCTCGGCACCTATGACTATCGAGTTTGTCGGGTGATATGTGATTGCTTTGTTTTTGAATACTGGTGACGTTGCTATCAATTGATCGTCGAGGTAAAGTGCAAGTTCATTGCCCGTAAACACACAGACAAAATTATGCCAGCCGGAAGAAAGCGCGTCCCACCGCATGTTTGAAAGTGCTTCCATATATCCCGAACCTTGCATACAGGCAATAAAATCTATAAAGCCATTGTTGCCTACTTGCATATTCCAGCCGCCGCTTTCTGTGCAGCTGATTATACGAAGGTATTTTGTCTGCATTTCATTCCAGTCGTCCATAGATGCCCACACACTGCAGACAAATTTGTCGGTGTACATATACTTGCGACCCAGGCTCACATAGTCACTTGTACCATTGAAAGTCATGCCGTTTGCAAGTTCGTTCGGATTTATCAAACTTCCTCCACCACTTATAGACCAACCATTGAAAATATAGCCCTGTCTATCGGGTACAGTAAGCCCATACAAAGTATTGTTTTTCACTTCATAAGATTTGCTTGAAAGACCGTCATTGACTGTAAGTTGATATTTCTTTTGCCACAAAGCAACAACGGTGGTGTTTTGAGTTTTAAAAGTGAATGTTGTGTCTTGCGTTGTATTTTGTCCAGTCACATCAAGACCTGTAGCGTCATAAGTTCCCACATAAGCGACTTGCCAAACAAGTGGATTTTCTGCTGTTGGTGCGACATCACCTCTCAGGAAGAAAAATCCAACTGACTCAAATTTTCCACTAGAGCCACACACCCATTTGAATACATATGTTTCCCAATTTCCTGTTCCCTGATTAGATGTCAAGAAATACTCGTAATCTCTTCTTTCCCAAGTTCCTTCTTCGCCATGAGTGTTTGCTGCGAAATCGAGATAATATCCTTTTGGAATTTTTGCATGGATAACAGAATAAAACATACCATTGGCATATGTTGGAAGGCTGTTTGTAAATCCGCCGAATCCTGGCGAGGCAGTGCCAGCTGTTTTGATTTGCAAAACGCGACTTGAGGCTGGAAAGTTTAGATCTGATGGCTTGTTTATGTATTCATGCGTAACAGTTCCATTTCCGCTATTATTATAAACTTTGATATTATTATCTGATGAACTGAAAAATCCGTCAGGTGATTTTTCATGCACTTTGCCATAACTAGACAATTGCCCATCGCCACTAGCTATTGCCCAGCCTTTAAATTCATAACCGCTTCTTCTAGGAACTGGCAATGAATATTCCTTGTCTATATATCCTCCCACAATTGTAGAAGAGTTTACCGTGCCGCCATTGGCATTTATTGTCAAGTTCAATTGATTTTTTGTCCACACCGCATAGAGCGTTAAAGTTTGACCTTCTGCAGTTGATGGACTTATGCTTGCGCCATCAGCATACACTTTGCTGCCATTTGCTGAAGTTGCCCAACCTGAAAAAGTGTAACCTACTCTTGAATAAGTTGCTTTTGGCAAAATGTGAGACTGACCGACCACCGCATTTGTCACTGTTGACATCGTGCCAACACCGCCATTTGCGTCAAACTCAATATTGTATACAAATTTTTCTACCTGCAAAAGCGGATAACCATTGTTTTTGTTTGCATCAATTTTCCAGTTTTGTGAATATCTCGCTACAGATGAAACTGAAACCAAATCATAATTTGACCAGTTGTATTTTATGCCACCATGTGTAAAAGTTGCCCCTTCAAAAGTTGACCAATTTTTGGCAAGACTTGCAAAACTTGAAAGTTTATAGTTGTCGTTTTTGCCATCTCTATATTCTATCGTGTATAATTGATCACCATAGCCATAATTGCAATCTGAATATAAACCATAATCACAACCGCAATTTGCATCAGTGTAGTTGTCATATGGTGAAGTTACAAACCAACTATATGATACTTCGTTTGAAGAATTGTAGGTAGAACACAGGCCGCTCGAAAGATTAAACAAGCCTCTAGAAGTACCGCCAGAAATATTCCCAACATTAAAGTTGTTTCTTATATTTGTAACAGCACTTAAATTGCCTGCAATTCCACAAGTAAAGCCGCCGTCACGTGAATAAATAGTGCCAGCATTGTAATTTGTATAAATAGCTGACTTGCCGAAATTTACTATTTTATAACTACCATTTTCTGATATTCTATTTGTCAAACCACCAGTAAAACTAGCTACTATTCCACCTACAGATGAATTGCCGAAAGTAATTCCGCTATAATAGTTATTATTTTTTATACTTCCAAAGTTGTAACAATTTGTAATAGCTGAAGTTTGTCCAGCATCGACAGACAGCTTTCCAACTATACCTCCTAAATTTGATCGAGTTCTTGATGAAGAACCTTCCGCTATTTCTATGCTTGCGAAGTTGGCACATCTATTAAAAATTGTGTTTGTTGCGTTGCCACAGATGGCTCCTCCATCAAAGACGGCTGCCTGTTTGATTTGACCACTTCTTATTATTATACCATCGAAAGTGGCATTCTTTGCATAGGCAAAAAGTCCAACTGTACTTCCGCTAGAAATGTTTAGACCAAAAATTGAAAAGCCATCGCCGTTGTAATTACCTTGAAACGAATTGGAGTAAGTACCAATTGAAAGCCAATTGTTTGCTGACAAATCAATGTTGTGTGTCTGTTTGAAATATTTGCCGCTTGTCCAACTGCCATTTTGTTCTGTTTGCGACTTTAACCATAACAAATTCTCTACAGAAGAAATTAAATAAGGAGAAGTTTGTGAGCCTGAGCCTAAAGGTGTTTCTGCTCTAGAAGATGGCCAATAAGTTGAGTTTGTTGCTTCAGTGCTTGCTTGCGAGCTTGAAGTCATATCTTTAGACAAGCTCTTTTCGTTTGGCTCAATGCCAAAAATAAGGCCTACACCCAAAGATAAGGCACAAAGACATAAAACCATGACCGCGACAAACCTTTTCATTTCCCCTCCTCCTTTTCACAAAAAATATTTTATCAAATCCCCCCCCCGTGCGTCAACCAAAATCGACAGAAAGCGTCAAATTTTATTGCGTTTCCGCGGCAGTCTGTTTTTTTTGCTGTCGGTTTGAGTTTGCCGAAGGCTTGGCGAGGAAGGTTTGGCCAAAGGCCAAACTCAAGGCTTGAGACAAGCCTTGAGAAGCCTTAAGACCACTTAAGGCTTCTCTTCCTCGCCGCCAAGCCAGTCCAGTACATTTATTATGCTCAATTTTTGCGTTTTCACAAAGCATAAAGCAAAAAAAATAAAAAGATAGCAATATAAGTTGCCATCTTTATAGAACTTCGAAATTTTTATTTTTCAAAACGTCCAAAATGTTGTCTTGTTTTTCTATTTGACTAGCATAGTTGAAAAGATTGGTCTGCATTGGCAAATCATTGTTCATGCCAAATACATATCTAAAGCCTTCGTTGAAAGCTGCTGACTGACCAAACGCTTTTTTTGTTTCGTCTTCAGCAAGACCGACCTTCATACTGACATAACTAGCGTTGATGGTTGGGGCTTTTTCAGCACCATAAATCACTCCTGTAGTTGCAGTCAGTTGACCAATTGAAGAGCAATATTCTAGCAAGCCTTCTGCCCAAAGCACGCCTATAATTCCGCCAATATGCGTAAAGGATTGATCAGAAGTTTTAAGTGAGCCATAATTTGCACAAGAAAGTATTTGGCTTGTTCCGTCATTGGCAAGAGCTACGATGCCGCCCATACCGCCAACTACGACTGAAGTTTCTATATCTCCATAGTTGATACAATTTTCTATTGTAAGGCCAGCAGATATACCCGCGATACCGCCAAACCAGTAGTCATTGGTTTTGAAATTTTCATTTTGAACAAGATTGCCATAATTTATACAATTTTTGACAACGCTTTCGCTACCAAAAGCCACTATACCGCCCTGATAACCACCTGTTATATTTGCCCTATTGACACAGTCTTCAATGAGTGTGTTTGATGTTGGATAATTTACTATGCCTGACGCATGATAGAGCGACTTGATATTGCCTGACAACACTTGGCAGTTTTTGATAACTGAATTTTCAGCGTTTGAAGCAATCCCTGCACCTCTTGCACCTACATCAATAGAAACTTCTGACAAGCCCACATTTTCAACTGTTGCATCTTTTATATTTCCAAACAACGCAGCCAAACCGCTTGCGCCGCTAAAATTTTTTGTTTTAAGGCCTGTGATTGTGTGGCCGCAACCATCAAAGTGGCCTGCAAAGTGGCCGCTATTATTTATTGGCAACCAATATAGATTTGATAGGTCAATATTGTCTCGTAATTCTATTTTCTCACCGCTAAAATTTGCATTCTCGTAGGTGGTCATATAAGCCAATCTGCCAAGCTCTTCAGGCGTGGAGATTATATAACTTTCTCCATCTTTTAAAAGCGATATGTTTGATCCTTCTGCCGCCCAAGTTTTGAGCCAAACTGCATAAAGTGTAACTTCAGCATCTTGCTGCGAAGCGAGATTAACCACGCTTTCGCAATCTTCAAATTCAACATTTTCAAAATCGTCAACTGGAAGCTGTCTTGTTCTATTCCAGCCGATAAAAATATATCCCGATCTTACGAAAGTGTTTGCTGTCAAACTTTCAGCTGTCATATATGTCAAAGTTTGGTTTGACATACCTCCGGTGCCGTCATTTGCGTTGAAAGCCACCATATAGGTTACTGGCACCCAATGAGCATAAATACTTCCATTTGAGGCATAAGGCCAAGCATTGATATTTTTGCCCTTTTCATCAAAATATTGTTTGCCAACGCCGTCAGGATAATCAAAATAGCCCGCAAACTTATACCCCTCTCTTGTAGGAACTGCAACATCAACTAAAGGGCTGCCAACATTGCCATAAACGACACTTATTTGCTTGCCTTCACTTATCAGGCCAATGGTGTAATCAATAACAGAATAGTAGGCATAAATGCTGCCGCTAGCTGCATAAGGCCAAATAGCCAAACAGTCACCATTGCTATCATAATATCTTGTGCCTTGACCATCAGGATAATCATAGTATCCAATAAAATTGTAACCTGCCTTGCTAGGAACAGCCACCTTTGGCATCATCTGATTAAAGTTGGCAGCAACCGAACCAACACTATTTCCGTCACTAATAAGGTTTACATTATATGCATTTGCTGAATATTGAGCATACAATTTCCTTCCTGGAGTTATGCAGGTAGAAGGCTGATATCTTATTTCATTTCTACTTGTGTCCGCACTGAATACTTGCGTTCCACCAACCTTATCTGTATAAAATCCTGTCAAAGTGTATCCTGTTTTGTTAAAACGAGACAAATCCACTCCAATTGCCGCACCACGTGCATCTGTCTCTTGATTTACACTCACGCTATAAGAACTATTTGTGTCAGCAAGCGTGTAGTTGAAATAGCAATTTATTTCTGCTAGTATGACAGTATTCGTTTCAGTTTTGTCTCCAAGTTCGATTGGCCATGCAATGCTTGCTGTAGTATTGCTATCAAATTCATTCCATTGTCTGCTGTTCATCATCTCAAAGCCACGTCGATATTTAATATAAATACTTTTTATCGAAGCCCCTGACACCAGTCCTGTAACACTGAGACGAACTGTTCTTTTTGCAGTACTAAAACCCAAGCCGTAATGTGAAGTTGTTACAATATTGGTATTGCCATAAAGCACACCCGCAAGCACTGAAGCGTTCCTTTCACGGCCATCACCATCTTTATTGTTATATGGAGAATTTTCATTGCCATAATGTATTGATAAAACTGCACTGCATGGCGACCAAGTTGCTCCATCGCCGCCAGTTGCATTGTATTCAGGCACAGCCAAACCCAAAATTGCAGTTGTTGTGTCTGCAGAAGCTGTTTCAGGCTCAGAAAAAGCAAAAAATAAACCTGTTGACATACAAAGTCCCATTGCTAAAATAAACAAAAATGCAATTTTGTTGATTTTTTTCATTTTCGCTCCTCCCATTCAAATTCTGATACTTTTCTTATTTAAATATTTTATCAAATACCCCCCCCCCGCGTCAACTAAAATCGACAGAAAGTGTCAAATTTTTATTGCGTTTCCGCGCCAGTCTGTTTTTTTTGCTGTCGGTTTGAGTTTGCCGAAGGCTTGGCGAGGAAGGTTTGGCCAAAGGCCAAACTCAAGGCTTGTCTCAAGCCTTGAGAAGCCTTAAGCCAGCTTAAGGCTTCTCTTCCTCGCCGCCAAGCCAATCCAATACATTTATTATACTCAATTTTTGCGTTTTTACAAAACGATTATAAATATAATTCTTATAACTTAAAAAATAATCGCCACAATTTCAGTGGCGATATTTCTCTGATTATTAAAAATATAAAGTTTCTTGCAGCAATTTACATTTTCCAAATTCAATTCTCAAGGACATATTTTAAAATAAGCAGTTGTTTGGCGTTCTTGGAAAAGGAATTACGTCACGGATATTTTTCATACCAGTCACATACATGATAAACCTGTCAAAACCCATGCCAAAACCGCTATGTTTTACGCTTCCAAACCTTCTCAAGTTTAAGAACCACCAATAATCTTCTTCTTTAAGTCCAAGCTCGTGTATTCTGTCAACAAGAACATCATAACGCTCTTCTCTTTCACTAGCCCCGCAAAGTTCTCCAATACCAGGCACCAAAAGATCGGTTGCTCTTACAGTTTTGTTGTCTTCGTTTAGTCTCATATAAAAAGCCTTGATTTCTTTTGGATAATCATAAACAAAAACAGGTTTTTTATAAACAACTTCAGTGAGATACTTTTCGTGTTCTGTTTGTATATCACAGCCCCAGTCAACTTTGTATTCAAACTTATCATTGTTCTTCTTCAAAACTTCAATTGCTTCTGTGTAACTTACCCTTGCAAACTCATTGTCTGTCACATTGCGCAGTTTTGCAAGAAGACCAGCTTCAACAAAGCTGTCAAAAAATTCAAGTTCATCTTTGCATTTGTCAAAAAGATAGTTGATAACATATTTGACCATTGCTTCCATAACGTCCATGTTATCAAAAAGCTCATAGAACGCCATTTCAGGTTCTATATGCCAAAACTCGTTGACGTGCTTGACTGTATTGCTATTCTCCGCACGAAAAGATGGCCCAAATGTGTAAATTTTGCCCATTGACAAAGCAAAAGCTTCGCCTTCAAGTTGACAAGAAGGTGATAAAAATACACTTTTGCCCATAAGTTCATCTTCTGGTCTGAGCTTTTTGCCAGAATAGATGTCTTGCGTGCTGACGCGGAATAGTTCACCCGCACCTTCACAGTCAGAAGCTGTCAAAATTGGTGCATGAAGATAAACAAAACCTTGTTTGTTGAAAAATTGATGAAGAGCAAAAGCACTTTCACTTCTTACTCTAAAAACTGCGTTGAAAAGGTTTGTTCTAGGTCTCAAATATGCCTGTTCTCTCAAAACTTCAAGCGATGTTTTCTTTTTTTGAATAGGATAACCCTCATCTGTCGATGAAAGTATTTCAACCTTATCTGCCACAAACTCAAAAGGCTGTTTTGCTTCTGGAGTGAGTTTTAGCGTTCCTTCACATACAATACTGCTGCCTGTGTTAAGGTGGCAGACATCAGCATAGTTTGCGATTTGATCAGAATTTAAAACCACTTGAAGACCTTTGAAAGATGTGCCGTCATTTAGGTCAATAAATCCAAATGTTTTCAGGTCACGCACTGACCTTACCCAGCCGCCTACTTTAAAATGTTTGCCGTCAAACGCTTCTGGCTGTTTTCTTATTTCTACTATATCTATTTTTTTCATATTTGCCTCTTAAACTAAATTTTTATGGAGTGATTCTTTCAGGTCCGCGGAAGATGAACATAGCTTCTTTTATGTTTGTAAGTTCCAAAAGATTCATAACAATTCGATCAAGTCCAAGTCCAAATCCGCCATGTGGAGGGCAGCCATATTTGAAAAATTGAAGATAGAACTCTACGTCTTGTGCAAGACCTTTTTCTTCTGCTTGTGATTTTAGGATATCATATCTGTGTTCTCTTTGAGCGCCAGTTGTGATTTCAACGCCCTTCCAAATAAGGTCATAACCTTGTGGAATGCCATCTTTTCTCAAGTGATAGAAAGCTCTCTTTCTTGGGCCATAACCTGTTATAAACAAAAATTCGTGACCATAAACATCAATGGCAAACTGCTTGCACAATTTTTCGCCTTCTGTTGAAAGGTCGTCCTTCTCGCTTTCGTCAATTTTGTAGCCATAACGCTTTTCAAGCTCAGCATAAAGGTCTTTAAGTTCAATCCTTGGAAAAGGAAGAGCTGGCACAACCACATCTACACCAAAAGCCGCCTTTATTTCTTCACCATACTTTTCGCTGACTTTTTTAAGAGCGTAAGCAATAAGCTCTTCTTCCATTTTCATAACATCTTCGCAGCTCTCAATGCCCGCAAATTCAAGGTCAAAACCTGTGAACTCAGTCGCGTGCTTTCTTGAATGTGATTTTTCAGCACGAAAAACTGGACCGCACTCAAAAACCCTGCCAAAACCAGCTGTGATGGCCAGTTGTTTATAAAATTGTGGGCTTTGAGCTAGGTAAGCTTTGCCGTCGAAATATTTGACTTCAAAAACCTCAGAACCGCTTTCAGAAGCCGTGCCAATGAGTTTTGGAGAGTGAATTTCAACAAAATCATGTTGTTCCAAAAATTCTCTCATCGCACTTGTGAAACAAGTTTGAACTTTGAAAATCAGCAGATTTTTGTCTTGTCTAAGGTCAAGCCAACGATAATCAATTCGCTGGTCAATATTGCTTTCTGGGCCAATTGGATAAGCCTCTTTTGCTTCGCTTGTGACAAAAACGCTTTCAGCGAGGACTTCTTGGCCGCCCATTTTGACATATTCGCTTTTTACAAGCTCGCCTTCAACCATAACAGTTGAGCCTGTCAAAAGTTTAGCAAAAATCGCACCAACTTCTGGGTGAGCAATCTTGTCAACAGTCACTTGAATTTTACCTGAAAAATCTTTCAAAACAACAAATTGAATGTTTTTCTTGTCACGGACAGTTTCAATCATGCCTTGAAATTTAACTTTTCCAACTTCCAATTTTGAAATTTGAGTAGTCATATATTTTTCTCCTATAAATGGAATTATATCATAAATCGCGTGTGCTTGCAAGAAATTTGAAAACTTTGCAAATTGAAAAGATAAAGATTTGTTGCAAAAACAAAAAAAAGAGAGGGTATTCTCTTCTTTTAGTCAAAATTGTCACTACCTCTGCCCTTATATTTTGTTTTGTAGCCACTGTTTGTCTCTGGGCGAAGATCGTTTGGAAATTCAATATCCGTTTTTATATCTATAACTATTGCTTGCAATCTTTCTGTCAAAACGTACGGATTTTCAAGGTCTTCAAGATAATGCATTGTTCCATCAGTGGTTTTGATCAAAATGTCGCCCACATGAAACATACGATCCAAAAGACCTACTCTTAAGTTTACTGAAGAAATTTCAGAATAAGTAATTGATGTCAGACCTACAAGCAGCCCTGATTTGATTATAATTCGTTTGTTTGTGAAGCCATATTCGATATTTTTAAGTCGTGCCGCAGCTGTCAAAACGTGTGAAAGCCAAATCCAAACAGGCGTCAAGTGAATTGCAAAAAATATAACAAGAATTGCAATCACAAACAAAGGAATAGCTCCTTTCGCGACACCGATTGAAATACCCACTATAAAACCGCCGTCAAACAAAAGCCACAAAAGTGCAATAGGAAACATTTTGAAAAACTGCTCCAAGATATATACTTTTTTGTTTGGCTTGCCCGTCCACAAAAGTTGTTCGTCTTCAGACATATCGACAAGTTCTTTTATTCCAAGTTTGCCTTTTTGATTTTTGTCAATCTTAAAATAATCTTCATCAATATTTCTCATTTTTTGCAGCCCCCTAGATTAGTTTTTGCCAACAAAAACAAAACCAAAAGCGTTTGGCCCCCAGTGGCAAGCTATAGCTGGGTCAAGATTGTCATAAACTTCAATTGCATTCACAACTTGAGGATCTGTCATTTTGACAAGGTTGTCGAGATTTTTTTGATTGTAAGTGTAGGAAGCGACAACGCCGTAGTTTGGATCACATTCATCTTTTATTGCATTTGCAATAAAAGTCATAGCATTTTTAAGACCTATTTTTTTGACAAGGACTTTCACTTTGCCTTCAATAAATGTTATGATTGGCTTGATGTTGAGCATACTGCCCAAAATCCAGTCTTTTTTTGAAAGTCTGCCGCCACGCATAAGATATTCGAGCGTTTCAGGAATAGCCATGATTTTGACGCGAGGAATAAGCAATTTCACCTTCTTTTCTATTTCATCAAGTGAGCAATCTCTATGTTTATTGATTTCTTTTACCAAAAATCTCATTCCGCCTACAGCAAGTCTTGAGTCAATAACTTTGACCTTTGCATTGTCAGCAAAAAGATGGCTTATTGCATTGAAAGAGCCAGAAATTTCAGAAGAAATAGTCAAAATAACAACTTCATCACCATTTTGGGTATAAGCTGAAACAAGTTCTTCAAGCTCGCCAAGGTTTGGAAGAGATGTTTTTGGGAAAATTTTTTCTTCTATAAGCTTTTGATAGAAAACTTCGAAGGAAAGATCAACACCATCAGAATATTCCTCTTCACCCAAAAGTATTTTGAGAGGAATAAGCTCAATATTATATTTTTCACATTCATTTTGTTTTATACTGCTTCCAGAATCCACCAACAATCTTTTCATAATTTTCTCCTGATTTTTATAATAACATTTGCATAGCTATTAAGATTTACTTTTTAATAATATTTATTTTATTAACATTACATTCATTATTATATCATAATCGCAACCTTTTGCAAACAAAAACTTGATAAATATGGCAAAATTCTGACGAATTTATGACCTGTTGTTTACACAACAAAAAAACTTATCTTAAGCGATAAGTTTTTTATAAACTTTACATTTGTGCAGCAGCGAAAAGACCTGTCGCAATTCCAATAATGAGAATGATCGCGAACAAAATACCAACAATAAGATATCCGCAGAAGAATGATCTTGCGAGACTTCGTCTTACAATGTTGTTATTGTTGAAAGCAAAAACAATCAAGCAAATAAAGCCAATAAGTGGTATAGCAAAAAGTATGTTATAACCAAAAATTTTCCATGCGCCAAGTGGTTTATATTTTGCAGGAAGCTTTTCAATTTCTTCTCTTTCAATATTGTTCATCTATTATTCCTCCTTTAAAATTTTCGAGGCTCTTCGTCCTCAAGCCTTTATTATCATATCATATTTTTATGCAGTTTGTCCATAAATTTAAAACTATAATTCTAAATTTTATGTAATTTTTAGCAAAAATCATCTTCTTTTATATTTGGATTTGTATAACGAAATTTTTTCTTTTTGTTTTTGTAAGTTATAGCCTTGCAAGGACAACGATGATAACAGCTTAGACACGCCACGCATTTGTCACCAAAAACCATTTCCCCATTCTTAAAAGTAATGTTGCCTACTGGGCAAATTTTTACGCACTTTTGGCATTTAACGCATTTGTCATTAACCTTAAACCTTTGCCCAATCAAGTGCCAATTCTGTTTATTTTTAAGATAGGTCTTTTCTTTAGTTTTGCATTTTTTAGGGATTTTAAATTCCTCTTGCTTTATCATTTTGATAATTTTATTAATACGGCCATCAGCCTTTTTTAAAGTTAAATTCATGTAAAATTTAGGCACTGTAAAGGTCAGTGTGAAATTTTCTGGCATTTTCATAGTATAAACTGCTTTGATATTTAGGCCATGTTTTGAAGCACATTCATAAAACAAATAGTCTGCCCCGCCTTTCATTCCTCCATAATTTTGAATGACAACAAGCTCTTTGGATTTGTCTAGCTTTGGCAAAAAGTCAAAAACAATTTTTGGCATACCAAAAGAATGAATAGGTGTGACCAAAAATATTTTGTCAAATTCACTGCCATCACCATTGTATTTTGAAAGTGATACAAGAGTGCCACCAAAAGCTTTTTGCAAACTTTTTGCTATGTACAAGCTGTTGCCTGTTGAAGAAAAATAAAATATTCCTGTCATAAAATCCTTTTTTTGTTTTTTATGTTTTTTTATATTTTTAAGCCAAATCCCAAAAAAACAGCCGCCTTTTTAAAAAATTATATCAAAATAGATTTACAATTCAAAGCAATTCTTTAAAAAGAATAAAAAACAAATTAACCCTTGGTTTTTTTACGTTGGTAAATAAGATCTCATTTTTGCTTTAATTTTGTTTCAAAATTGTTTGACTTAGTTTTTTTTGAAGAGTATAATTTG
>CARTDZ010000010.1:27568-29774 GCA_949067325.1 uncultured Eubacteriales bacterium
TGGATTGGGCAAAAATTTGGAATGATATTTGCAACTATTTCAAAACCAACGTTTGGAATATTGTTTGGTTTTTTGCAATTCTTATTATTGGTATTATTATTATCAAAATCTTGCTTGTAGCTGTGAGAAAAATTTTGAAACATACTCGTATGGAAAAGATTGCGCAGCAGTTTATCTGCACCATCTTAAAATTTTTGTTGTGGCTCGTACTTATATTATTGCTGCTTTCACAGCTTGGTGTAGAAATCACTGGCATTTTGACAGCTTTCAGTGCTGTTATATTGGCTGTTGGTATGGCTCTTCAAAACGCCATTGCAAACGTGGCCAACGGTATTATCATCATCTCAAGCCATATGTTTAAAAAAGGCGACTACATCATAACAAACGGCGTTGAAGGCAATATCACCGACATCAACTTTATGTTTACCACCCTTATCACAACAGACAATAGAAAGATTACAATACCCAACAGCAGCCTTATAAACAACAATGTCACAAACCTTGGCGCTTATCCAAAACGTAGAGTTGACTTCACCTTTTCAGTTGCATACGAAAGTGATGTTGAAAAAGTGAAAAAGGTCGTCAAAGATGTTATGGAAAGCAATGGCAAAGTTTACCTCGATCCTGCTCCATTCTGTCGTCTTAAATACTTAAGCGCAAGCAGCATTGACTTCTTCGCAAACTGCTGGTGCGACAATGAGGATTATTGGGACGTTTACTACTACATTATTGAAAATGTTTATAATGAATTTAAACGCAAAAACATTTCAGTGCCTTACAATCAACTTGAAGTACGCGATCGTAAAGACAAAGTTGTAATGCCAATTGAAGGCAAAGGCTTGCCAAAACGTGAAGAAAAAATAAGAACGAAAAAAGATGAAACCGCCATTGACGCTTTGACAAGAATATTCTCTCACAAAAATGATGATAAGAAAAAAGATAAAAAAGCCAAGAAAGAAAACAAAAAGGCCAAACAAGTAAACGAAGACAAAATTGAAAAAACGCTTGAACAACCAGAACAGAAAAAAGCCGAACAAAAAGAAACAAAGAAAACATCACCTAAAAAAACTGCAAACAAAACAACAAAAACTTCAAATAAAACAAAAAAGGGCTAAAATTTAGTCCTTTTTTTATTTTCAATCTAATTTTATGCCAAATTCAACAAACTGGGCCACATTCTCAAGCATTTCTTGCTTTGAGACTTCAGCTATTCTAACTCCATCGCCAAACTCACCCTCAAGCCCAAAACTATCGTTGTTCGCATAAGAGTCAAATTCTGCGCTAAAAATCTCCACTAAATAATCAACATCAAATGTTTTGTCCATATAAGTCCAAGTTGCAATAGTCTTATAATGGCCAAGACTTTTTACATTTTTTACATTGACGTTAATCTCCTCTCTAAGTTCCCTTTTGAGTGCCTCTATCGGCTTCTCCCCCAAGTCAACTCCTCCACCTGAAATTTGATATTTGTATTTTCTGTCCGGCACACTTAAAACAATGTATTTGTCGCCTTTCTTGACAGCAGCATAAACTTTTTTGCATGGCTTTCCCTGCAAATAAAGCTGATACATACCTGCCGCTTTGCTGTTTGAGTATTGTGTCAAGTTGTTTGTCATAGTTCTTCCTCTCCTAGTTAAACACAATATAGTCAACACCAAACGAAGACTTTTTAGATTACGTTGGTTTGATTTCGTGATTGCACTTTTGATTTTACGTTAAATCAAAATAATATATATTCGCCATCATTAATTCCAATTGTGTCTAATTTTTCTCTTTCCAATTTTTGCAAATATAATTTACCATAAGTTCCATTTAGAGAATTATAATGCGGCGTAAATACTTTGTCAGTTTCGATTAATCCTAGCCCATTAAATATTTTGAAATCATCTAAGGTTAATTCTCTATCTTCGACTTCAATTGAATCGCAAAAATTATTAAATAAGATCATTGCCCCAGCACTTTGGCCTATAATATCTTTACTTTTCCAATCGAAATTTTCAAACCCATTATTTTTAATAGAAACCATAAGTTTTAATGGGCTTCCTCCACCAAAGTAAATGACATCAAAATTCTTCCAACTAGAATTTTTTGTATCGAAGTCAAACAGCTTGTTATTAATGTTATTATTTGATAAGAACTTACTTACTTCTATATCTGTCTCTCTATTATTTATAGGTTTCGCATTAACAATTATGGCAACAGATTT
>CARTDZ010000011.1 GCA_949067325.1 uncultured Eubacteriales bacterium
ATTTTGGACAAAAAATCAATAGTTTTTTTAAAAATTGTTTTATTTTGATTTTTTAAATATGTTTTTTGTGATAAAATATTTTTGATAAAGGAAGTGGTTTATGAAAGAAGTAGAAGTTTTATCAAGTGATGGATACAAATTGTGCGTTCATGTTTTTGAAGTGAAAAATGCCAAAGCTTGCGTGCAGATTATCCATGGAATGGAAGAACATCAAGAGCGATATGAAAAGCTGGCTTCCATTTTGAATAAAGCTGGTTTTTGTGTTGTAAGCAGTGATATGCGTGGGCATGGCAAAAGCGTGAAGAAGGAAGATTTGGGCTTTTTTAAGGATAAAAAAGGTTATATCGCCCTGATTGAAGACCAGAAGGCTGTCACGAGGCTTATACAAGAAAAATTTGCAGAACTTCCTATTTATATTTTTGCGCATTCGATGGGCACTATTATAACACGAGTTTTGCTGCAGGAAAATTCTCAAGATTATCACAAGGTCATTTTGTCAGGTTATCCAAATTATCGCAGTGGTGCTGGGTTGGGCATATTTCTTTCTGACGTGGCAAAAATTGTTTTTGGCAAGAAGTACAAGTCGAGGCTTATTCAAAAATTGGGCGTTGGAGTTTTCAACAATTCAGTAAAAAATCCGAAGACTGAAGTTGACTGGGTTTGCGCAAATGAGGATACTGTGCAGGCATACATTGCCGACCCTTATTGCGGAATTGGCTTCACCTGCTCTGCTTTTTCTGACCTTTTTCATCTTGTGAAGATAATGCACAAATGGCAAAAGTACAAATTTGTCAACAAGGGCATGGAGATTTTAATGTTGCGTGGCGAAGATGACGCTTGTACTGGCGGTGAAAAAGGTGCAGCAGCTTCGAGAGAAGTTTTGAAGAAGGCTGGCTTTGAGAAAATATCGTATATTGACTACCCTAACATGAGGCATGAAATAATAAATGAAAAAAACAATGAAAAAGTTTTTGCTGATATATTGAAATTTTTTGATGAAGAGGTTTTGAAATCTGAAAATGATAAAAAGCAGAATAAAAGTGAGAATGCTAAGAAGCAGACTAATAAAAAAATAGCCGAAAGCAAGCAGGCGAAAAAGAAAGAAGTCGAGAGTTTTAAAAAAAGATATTTTGAAGCATATGACGACATCAAATCGCACACACACGATGTGTATGATTGGTAGCGTCTGATAACAAAAGCGGCAATTGGTTTGGCCGCTTTTTTTGTTTTTTACATTCTATTTATAATTTTTTTTATTTTTTCACAATTTTTTTTAATTTTTTAACCATTTTTTACAATTTTATATGTGTTTTATTGAGAATTGGTGAGGTCTTTAGTTGTTTTTTCTTTTTTAGGACTTTTAAATTTTGCGTTGAAGCCTCTTTTTTTCAGTAATAAAGCTGAAACAAGTAGACAAGCTGCGCCAAGGATTATTGAAAGCAGGATCATGCACCAAAGAGGAATATTCAGGCCGCAGAGGCCGACATTTCCTGCTGAGAACCACACTTCTTGCATTTGAGATGAGATTTGGTTTGGAAGGCCTATTTGCGAGAAGACATCGCCTAGAACTATTTGTTTTAGCCAGATGGTGAGGTGTGTGAAAGGCAGAAATGAGCCAACATATTTGGCTGCCGTGCCGAGATTTGAGTATGGCATATATATTCCGCACAAGAAGCCAAGTATTGTGCCTAAAACGCCATTTATTATTCCTATTGCGGCCGAAGCTCGAACAATTGAAACAATAAGTAGCATGATTGCGCAGCTTACGAGTGTTGTTATGGCAAGCACTCCTACAACTGAAAAGAAGGCAGCCGCACTAATGAATACTCCTGTAATTGCACCTATAAGAATTATGGAGATAATAAACATAATTATATTGATTGAGAAAGATATAATTATTGCAGCAAAAAGGTATGACAAAATCAATTGGGCACGATTGATTTTGGTGATTAAGAGTGCATGAGCTTTGCCTTTTTCGAGGTCGTTTGCCATAAAGCTAAAAGAGCCTGTTGATAGAGAGACCGAGTTTATGACAAGCACCCCCACTACCATTTGGCTGTAGATTGCGGCGTAGAGCTGATTTGAGGTTAGGGTTTGGCCTGCTGTTTCGTTGAAGCCTTGTGCGTAAAGTTTGCCTATAAAGAGAAAATAAAGGCTGATCAGGATAAGACTTGAAAAGATTGAGAAGAAGAAAGTTGATTTGCTTCTAAAAAAGAGCAGGCAATTGCGTTTGGTGAGCGCCAAAATATTTTTCATTTTTCTTCCTCCACTTTTGCCTTGCCGACGGCATTTAAAAAGACGTCGTCCATGCTTCCTCGCAAAACTTCAAAACTTTTGATATATGGATTTAGTTTGTTTAAGATTTCTATTGCTTCTTGTGCATTTTTTGAAGTGAATAGGTATTGATCAGCTATTTTTGTAAAAGGCATATTTTTTATCTGCTGCTCAAACTTTTTTATATTTTTTGGCAGGATTTTGATTTTGTCTGAAGAATATTTGGCTTTTAAGCTTGCTGGTGAACCTTCAGCTGTTTTTTTGCCGTTGTGAATTATTAAGACTTCGTCGGCGTCAGCTGCTTCTTCCATATAATGCGTTGTGAGAAAAACTGTCATACCTGTGGTTAGGCGAATTTGATTTATTATTTGCCAAACTTCTATGCGTGTGCGTGGATCGAGACCTGTTGTTGGCTCGTCGAGAAAAAGTATTTCTGGATCATTAAATAATGCCCTCGCTATTTCGACGCGGCGTTTTTGTCCACCTGACAAAGTTTTGAATTTCTTTTTTTCAAAAGGTTTGAGATCCAAAAGATTTGAAAGATTTGAATAACGCAATTTGATGTCTTCATTTGCTTTGGCATAAAGTCTGCCATAGAGTTTTAAATTTTCTTCGACTGTTAAGCTTTCGTCGCAGACATTGTTTTGAAAGACTATGCCTATTTTGTCTTTGAAGTCTTTTAAGGTTTTGTTTTCATTGTAAGTCACCCTGCCTTCATCAATTGGCAGCGTGCCGATTAGCATGTTTATTGTTGTGCTTTTGCCCGCGCCGTTTTGACCGAGAAAGGCAAAAAGTTTTCCGCTTTCTACCGAAAAAGAAAGGTCATCGACGGCTTTTAGTTCACCAAAATTTTTGGTCAGATTTTCTACATTTAAAATTGTACTCATTACGCTTTAGCTTCCTTAATTATATTTTATATTTGCCAACAAAAAAAGTCAAACATATGTTGACAAATGACTTTAAAACTTTTAATATTTAATATAAGGAGTTAAGAAAGATGTTTGAAGGGTTTGAGCCTGTGTTTGATGAAAATTCGAGGGTTTTGATTTTGGGCAGTTTCCCGAGTGTGAAAAGCAGAGAAGTTGGGTTTTATTATGGTCATAAACAGAACAGATTTTGGAAGATGCTTGAGGGAGTTTTTGAAGAAAAAATTGGTGAAAATATTGACGATAAGAAGGCTTTTTTGAAGAAGTGGAAGATAGCTTTGTGGGACGTGGTTGTTGAAAGCGATTTGACTGGCTCTGCTGATTTTGACCTTGAAAAGTCGACAAAGAAGCTGGCTGATTTTGACAAATTTTTAAATAGGTTGAATATTGAAAAGATTTTGTGTAATGGCAAGACCTCCTTTAATATTTTAACTAAAAATTGCAATACAAGTTTGCCTGTTGTTTGTCTCTCGTCTACTAGTTCAGCAAACCCGAAATATGATTTTTTTGAATGGAGAAAAGAACTTGAGTTTTTAAAGAAATAGTTTTTTTTAGTTTTTTTATTTTGAGATTTATTATAAGAACTTTTTAATTTTTAAGGAGCTTTTAAAAGCTTCTTTATTTTTGAATTTTGGTTTTTGAAGACTTTGGGTTTTGAGCAATTTTTTTTAAATTTGGGGCAAAATTGAAGTTATTTTTGTGAAATTTTGTCATTTTTATTTAATTTATCATTTTTGTAGCGGCTTTTTAGTATGATGCGTCATAATAAAATTGTGCTTCATTTTTGTTTGATGTTTTGGTTTTGCAGCTTTTAAATTAAGTTGTGTTTTTCGCATAACGACATAAACTTGTTGACATACGACTTGCAAGATGCTAAAATATTTATCAGAAATATTTAAGGAGTTTTTATGGCTATTAAAAAAGTGAAAAAAGAAATGGACAGAAAGGAAAAGGCTTCAGTCATTGTAGCTTCAGTTTTGATTTTTCTTCTTACTTTTGGTGGAATTTTGAGCGGCATTTTGTATGCGGCAATTGGTAAGAATATTGACCCTAATGGCAATGGTGAGGGCAATGGTGGAAATAGCAGTATTGTCATTCCGGCACCTGACAGAGGGGTTTATAATCCTGCGGGAGAGCTTAAACCTACCGATCCTTATAGCGAAGTGGTTTTGGGCGAAGAAACTTTTTTTGATCAAAATCAGATAAAAGATTTTTCTTATGATTTTGCTGGCACGCCTTCTACATCAAAGGTTGGTTTTTCGGGCAAGGTGATTGGTGAAGTCGAGAGAGTTGTTCCGCAAAAGACGAGAGATGAAGGCCTTGGAGTTTATCCTAAATATGGTTACACTTTGTCGACTGTCATTGGCAGCTCTGCTGACAAGGTGGCTGCGAGAAATGCTCTTATTGCAGAGTCAAATTATCTTTGTGCGACTGGAACACATAACAACTCTGGCAATGGTGGAAGTTATGTTTGGATTGACAAGGACGGTTATCTTTATAACGGCTCTGTAAGTAATCCTAAACCCGCTCTTGACAAATACAACAAACACAGACGACTTTATAAGCACTCAGCTTCGGTTGGGCTTTATATGGGTGATGTTTCTGAAGATGAGCAAGGTATTATCAAAGAGGTCACAATAAGGCCTAGAGAATACAATAGTTATTCTGTGACTGGCGTTTATGCCCCTGCTGGCGAAGTGATCAAAATTCAGTTAAGCGAAGCTGATATGGAGGCCACTGGCGGGCTGACAATACACATTGGTCAAGCACTTTATAATGGGCAAGCAAACAACATTTGGACAGCTAAGGGGCAGATGCAGCGTTTTCCTATTATACTAAACACCATGTCAGTCAACAAGAACACTGCGACACTTGAAAATGGTGTTTATACAGCTTATGTTGGTTCGTTTGTTGGCGGCCCGCTTTATATAAGAAATACCAGAGCGACTTTTACAGCCACTATTTCTGGCGGCGTGAGCTATTCACACTTTATTTTGGGCTCTACCACTAAGGAAGAGTTTGAAGCCAACGCCAAGTCTTCGGCTCCTTATTTTGATCTTGAGGTTTGGAATTTTGGTGTTTTACATTCAGGGCCTAAATATTATGCCAAGAGCTTTTCTTATGAAGATATTTATAAAGCGGCTGTGCTTTGGGAGAAGGTTTCTAGCGTAACCACTACTGGCAGCAGCCAAGGCATTGTTTTTCTTTATGATGCTTTTGTTGCAGCTGGAGCTGCGGTGGCTTTTCCTGGGCGAAGTTCAGTCAACTGCCCTGCTGGTTGGATGGCAAATTCTTTGAATTATAATGGTATTGTAACTTCTGGTGCTTGGGGCAACTTTCACGAATATCATCACAACTTTCAAGGTTATGGAGTTGGCAATGGTGGTGAAGTGACAAATAATGGTATGAGCCTTGTTTCTTACGCTTTGTTTACCAAGATTTCGGCTGCTCGCGGCATTTCAAACTATGGAGCTGCAGGACTTGGCGGCTGGAATAGTTATACAAGTGCGACTTGGGCTTTGAATGAGGTTTTGAAAATTTCTAAAGGCGGAACCCCTAGCAACGGCAAACAAGGCTTGACTCTTTATTCTACACTTTTGCATAATTTTGGGGCTGACAATTATATTCAAGCAAAAGTAAGGCAGCAAAAGCAAAGTTATGGACAAAATTATTCTGGATATTTGAGGGCTTGGCAGGATATTACTCATAACGACATGACGTATTTTTTCAAAGACATTTTGAAAGGTCTTGATGATGCCACTGCTGCTAAGTGGAAGGTGGAAGGTTATCCTACTTTTGTGCCTATTTCCTCAGTTTATCAAACTGGTAGAAGTGTCATGGTTGATGGACAGAAACAATATTTTAAGACCATGCAGCCTTATGTAATACCTTATGGTGAGGCGTTTGAAGTTGACCTTTCAAAATATTATGCACCTGATGGTCAGCACACAAGCGGAAGCGTTGTTTTGCCTGATGGTTTTGATTATACTATAACCAATTTCACCTCACCTTCTAGCGGAAGATTTGAGAGAACTGGCGATTATACTTTTAGATACACTCCTGGCAGCAATGTTAATTCAGGCGAAATCAAAGTCACTTTTAAACTGACTAAGACAGAAGGAGAAATATTTGAAGTCGAAGACATTGATCTTGTGCTTGAATTTGAGCAGTCACATGAGACTAACAAGACTGTTTTGACTAGAAAGACTTATTCTTACAATTCCCAGACAATGTATGCTGACGCTGAAGAAGCTTATGAGAGCGGCTTTGCTGGCTTTGAAAGTGTAAGTGAAGTGCAACACACCAACCCTACTCAAAACTGCAATACTGACATATGGGCTTATGCTGACACACAAGAAAATCGCGATAAATACAGTAACGCGCCTGAACATTATTTTGCAAAAGAGAATACTATTGCCGAAGTTAGTGGAAAATTATATTTTAATGAAGAAGGCAAGCATAGGATTTATTTGCGTGGAAGAATGAACGCGGCTGTTTACTATTCAGTTGATGGCGGTCAGAATTATCAACTTGGTGCAACTATAAAAGATGCTACAACTATAAGCAACAGTCATTTGTTTAGACCTGGCAATGAAAACACCTATTTTGATGTTGAGATTGAAGAAGGCGGCGGCTGGGTTTACTTTAAGGAAGTTTTGATCATCAAGTCCTCACCTATTGTAAGCTATATTGGTCTTGGCACTGCCAAGTGGACTGAGCCAATGTTTACAATTGTCAACAAATATTATGACAAAGATGGCAACGAAGTGCAAAGTGAAGCTGACGCTGTGAGAGTTGAAACTCATTATTATGATTATCAAGGCAATGAGGTAACTGAAGAGGAAGCAAACAATGCTCAACCTATTGCTCCTTCGTCAACAAAACAACCTTCTTATGTGAATGCTTATAGAGAAAACTATGAATTCCCTTCAAATAAAGACTTTGAAACAGATTATTTTTATACTAGAGAGTATAGTTATAATTATAGTGTAAAACATGACAATTTAAATCAAAGCGTTGTTGGTGACCCTCAATGCCCAAGCAATTATCCAATTGAAAACTTGTTTGACAATGACCTTAGCACAGCTTGTTCATCACCTGATCTTGTGACAGCTGACAAACCTTGGACAGTGACTGTTGATTTGGGGCAAGTAATCGAAGCCAACAGGTTTGTCCTTACTGGCAGGTTGAATAATGGTGCGGCAAACCAAAATCAAACGCCAAACACTTTCACCTTGTATGTTGGAGAGACGCTTGAAAGCATGGTTGAAATTGCAAATATTGAAAATGGTACAGTAAATGGAATTACACTCGCGTTTAATTTTGAGAATGCTAGCTTTAGATACTACAAAATCGTTGTGAAAAAAACCGTTCAAGGCAGATATGCTGCCATTGCAAATATTGAATTTAGCAACAATATTTCAGGTGGACAACAATTTACTCCTGACAATGAAATGTTTACTTTTAATGGGGCGTGGACTGGTGTTCAAACACAATCATCTTTTGGACATATTTATGTTGGAGATACTGGCTCAAGTATGAGGTTTGAGTTTTCTGGCACAAGACTTGCACTACTCTCTTCAAACGCCTATGGCAAAAATTTTGAAGTTTATATTGATGGCAGGAAAGAAAACTCGATTGCACTTGCAAATAAGCAGGAAGATTTTGGGGCTAGCTTCATCTCAGAAGTGCTTGCAGATGCCAAACACAGCGTTGAAATACGATGTGTAGGAAAAGCCAACATCGACTCAATAGTTTGTTATAAATAAGACGAAATTATAGCGAATTTATACTTTAAAAATTGCACAATAAAAAAACACGATTTTAATTCGTGTTTTTTTGTTTATTTTTTGATATTTTTCAATTTGGCTTAAGGTTAAAAAAGCTGTCATTTGTTTTTGTTATATTTACGTCATTTTATTTTTGTTATATTTATATTATTTTATTTTGTCATACATTTTGTATTGATATTACCATAAATTTTTGTCATGATTTTCAAACATTAAAAAAGAGTTTTTAACTTTTTTCAATCGCAAAGAATAAAATATGAATATGAAACGAACAAAAATAAGTCTTTGTATGATAGTCAAAAACGAAGAAAAATGCTTGGAGCGATGTTTAAAAAGCGTTGGAGGCTTTGCAGACGAAATAATAATAGTTGATACAGGCTCTAGTGACAGAACAAAGGAGATCGCTTCAAAATTTACAGAAAATGTTTTTGATTTTGTTTGGGTAGACGACTTTTCTAAAGCTCGCAATTTTGCTTTTGAAAAGGCTCATGGTGAATATATCATGTGGCTTGATGCTGACGACTATATTTCACCTGAAAATTTGGCAAAGTTGATGAACTTGAAGAGCAGGCTTGACGGCGGCGTTGATGTATATATGCTGAAATATGAAATTGCTTTTGATAGTCAAGGCAATTCCGTTTTTACATACAATCGTGAAAGGATTTTAAAAAACGACAAGTCTTTTTTCTGGCGAGGAGAAGTTCACGAATGTATAACTCCGCATGGCAAAATTGAATATGTCGACATTGCGGTCAAGCATTTGAAAATCGAGCGATCGAGTTCTAAACGAAACTTAAGAATTTATCAATCTCTCTTAAAAAAGGGTAAAGAATTTTCTCCACGCGAGCAATACTATTATTCACGAGAATTATATTATCATGGCCAATATAAAAAAGCTATAACTGAAATTAATAAATTTTTAAAAATGGAGGATTCTTGGGTTGAAGATAAACTTGGTGCTTTGGAAATCAAGGCTATGTGTGAACTTAATTTGCTTAAAACGCAAAAAGCTTTGAATACTCTATTTAAAAGTTTTGATTTTGATGTTCCACGAGCAAATTTTTTATGTTTGATTGGCGACATTTATTTAAAAGAGAACAAATTCAAAGAATGTATTTTTTGGTATAAAAATGCATTGAGTTCTACCAAAGATTATACCAGTGGCGGATTTGTGAATGAGACGTATTATGGCATTTATCCTGCTCTTCAGCTTTGTTTGGCTTATTATAAACTCGGTGACAATAAAACCTCAAAACTATATAATGATTTGGCTTTATCGTTTAACTCAAAAAGCGAAATTGCATTGAGAAACAATGAATTTTTTAAGACATTGAACTTCTAAAAGCTTTTAAACGCTAAACAAAGATGATGGCTTTTTTCGTGTTTTTATTCAAGGAAATATATTGATTTTTTAATTTGATGATCGGCTTTATATATTAATCTAAATTAACCTATTCTTTTAAATTTGCATACTATGAAGTGGGCAAAGCAATAAAAGGAGATTAATATGCCATTCTTTAATAACAATCCACCATCTGATTGTTGTGGAAATTTTAATATAAACTGCGGCAGACCTATAAACAGGTGTTGCCAACCTTACCCTCCATGCAACCCATGTCGTCCATGTCCTCCTATCATTCGTGGACCAATAGGCCCTACTGGCCCAACAGGTGCGACTGGCGCGACTGGTCCTATGGGCGGCCCTACTGGTGCGACTGGACCTACTGGTGCAACTGGTGTGACTGGTCCTACTGGCTCAACAGGTGCGACTGGCGCGACTGGCCCTCAAGGCGTTCAAGGTCTGCAAGGCCCTCAAGGCGTGACTGGTCCTACTGGCGCAACTGGCTCAACAGGTTCTACTGGTGCGACAGGGCCTCAAGGCTTACAAGGTATTACTGGAGCCAACGGCGCAACTGGTGCGACTGGACCTCAAGGTGTTCAAGGTTTAATTGGTCCTACTGGAGCTACGGGTGCAACTGGAGCTACAGGCTTGGCTGGTGCAACGGGTGCTACTGGTGCTGACGGTATTACTGGTCCTACTGGTGCTACTGGAGCTACGGGTGCTACTGGCGCTGATGGTATTACTGGTCCTACAGGTGCTACTGGACCTCAAGGCGTTCAAGGTTTAATTGGTCCTACTGGACCTACAGGACCTACTGGCGCAACGGGCGCTACGGGTGTCACAGGTGCTACTGGAGCTACAGGGCCTACTGGTCCAACTGGCGTTGCTGGTGTAGCAGGGGCTACTGGGGCGACTGGTGCTACTGGTTTGGCTGGCGCAACAGGTGCGACTGGAGCAACGGGTGCGACTGGCGTTTCTACAACAGCGAACTCTGCTTTTGCGGCCAATACCACCTCACCTACCATTGCTGTAGTTTTAGGCGGAACTAACGTTCCTCTTCCAAGCAATCAAATTTTGCCTGCTGGCATTACAGTTGATGGCACAAACACTGTTTTCACAGTTGCCGCTGCAGGAAAATATCAAATAAATTACGAAATCAATTTGACAACTGGTGTAGCTGCAGGATCACGACTGTTGATTAACGGAGCTGCTTATGCACCTTCTACTATTCAACCTGTAGTATCTTTAACTGGGTTTAAAAATAGTGTAATTGTAAACTTGACTGCTGGATCAACAGTAAGCCTTCAATTGTTTGGACTTATTGCTTCTGCAATATTGCAAGCAGGTGCTGGTGCAAACCTTTCAATAATACAATTGGCTTAAAACAAACAAAAAAACACGGATTTTTCCGTGTTTTTTTTGTTGCCAACTTTCTGTTTGTGAAAAAACTAGCGAATGCGAGCGCTGATTGCTCCATTTGCAAAAAAAGTTTTGCGCGTGTTTTTTTAAACACGCAAAAATTTTATGAAATAAAATTTGTAATGGAGCTACTGGGCGGGATCGAACCGCCGACCTGTTGATTACGAATCAACTGCTCTACCGACTGAGCCACAGTAGCACATAAAGAGGCAGATTGCGACGCCCCATTATTTAAACAAGTTTGAAAGCGACACGTTCCTCCTCCTCGTTTTTGTCGATTACTTCAACCGTTACCTCGTCGTCAAGTTTGACTATTTGATAGATTTGTGCTTGACGATCCTCTGTTGCATTTGAGATGTGAAGCAGTCCGCTTGCACCATTTTCAAGTGCGACAATTGCACCAAATTTTAGGATTTTGACAACTTTGCCTATATATTTTTCACCTATTTTCAATGCTTTGATTTCAAGTTTTTTAGGGCTTTCTTCCAAAACTTTCATACTCAAGGCAATCTTTTTGTTGTCGCGATCAAGTTCGATTACACGAGCCGTGACCTCCTGTCCTTCCGCCAGAACTTCGCTTGGATTTTCGATGCGTTTATGACTGATATTTGATATATGAAGGAAGCAGTCCACACCTTCAACATCGATAAAAGCACCATAAGGCAAGATTTTTTTGACACTTCCTTTGACGATTTTGTTTGGAAAGATACTGCTCCAAAACATAGTTTCTGCGGCTTCTTTTAATTGTTCGTTGAGAAGTTTTACGCTGCCAATGATTGATTTTTCTTCTTTTTTTATTTCTGTGACAACAGCTTCAAGTTGTTTGCCCACATATTTTTTTGCGTCACGAACGAAAGAAGAAGAAATCTCTGCGATTGGAATAAAGATTTTATATTCGCCCAAATGTGAGTGAAGACCTTGAGAAGAGCCGTCAGTGACAACGAAAGAAAAGGTGCTGCCAAGCTTGAGTTTGACTGCATTTTGAGTGCCTATAATTTGGTCGTCTGCCAATTTTTTTGAAGCTTCTATAAGACCTTGATCATTTTTTGTGTTTGTGATGAGAACTTTGAAGCGGTCACCGATTTTGACTTCATCATAGTCATCGAAATCGTTTGCTGGAATGAAAGCATCATTTTTGCCGCCAATATTAAAGATGAGGCCGTCTGGTCTTTTTATCACAACGACGCCATCGAAAGTTTGACCTTTTTTGTAAGTTGTAAAAGTTTTTTCAACTGCTGAGATATCAAATTTTTCGTCTAAAAAATTTTTTACATCATCATTTTGTTTTTTTGAATTGATTTCTATATAATCATCTTGATTTTCTTGCATAAGTTTCCTCTTTTGTTTTTATTCTAGCAAAAGTTGAACATTTTGTCAAAATAAATTGATGTTATTTTTTCTTTTTATATTTTGAGAGAAATTCTTCACGCAAAGCATTGATTTTGTCTGCTATTATTGTTCCAGCTTGATCTAGTAGTGTGCTGTCAAGTTTTTTGCCATAAAATTCTTCTAAAGTAAATGGCTTGCCTAGTAAGATGTAGGTTTTTCGAAAAAGTTTGGGTGTGCGCGAAATAAACATTGGCACGATTGGCACTTTGGCTTTTGCTGCAAACATTGCCGTGCCATGCTTAACCTCACCTAGCAACATATCTTGGTTGTTTTTCTTTCTTGTTCCTTCAGGAAAAATGACAAGTTTTTTGTTGTCTTTTAAAAGCTTTAGGCAGGTCTTTATTGACGTGATATCACTTGTGCTGCGGTCAATTGAAATAGCTCCGATTGATTTTATCACGCCGCCTAGGAGTTTGTTTTTGAAAAGTTCTTTTTTGGCGAGATAATATTTTTTCTCCCAAGTATTGACGGCGAAAAGCACTGCGTCCATATTTGATGTATGATTTGAAGCTATGATAGCACCTTGTTTTTTAAGTGTTTTTAGGTTTTGTTTGCCCACTATTTTGGTTGGGTAAAGCACTTTCATAGGCAAGCTAAAAAAGGTTTGAAAAAATCTTAACATATTTCCTCCTCTATTATTGACTTTGCACAACTATATGCTGTTGAAAAGGCTGCTTGTAAATTAAATCCGCCTGTGAGGCAGTCGACATCTAGCACTTCGCCTATAAAATACAAACCTTTTTGCAGTTTTGATTGCATAGTTTTGGGGTTGATTTCTTTTAGGTCAACACCGCCGCTTGTGATTATTCCGCTTTCAAGTGGATAAAGTTTTTTGTATTTTAGCGAAAAGTTTTTTAAAAGATTTGCTATTTCTTTGCGTGTTTTTGCTGTGATGGAATTGATTTTGGTTTGGCCGTTTAGGTTAAGTTTTTCTAGCACAACTGGCAAGAAATTGTTTGGAAGAAGGCCTTTCAAAACTGTAAAAAGAGTTTTGTTTTTGTTGTTGTCAAAATCGCGAAGAAGACGATTTTCAAGTTCGTCTATTGTCAGAGCGGGTTTGAAATCAATTGAAAGAGCGATGTTTGAAGCTTTGTTGATTAAGCTTGAAAGCGTGAGAACAATTGGCCCTGTTATACCCTTATCAGTAAACATCATTTCGCCAAAAAGAGAATGTTTTTTGTTGTCAGCGATGGCGTTTAGTTTTACATTTTTAAGTGGCAAACCCATGATTGATTTTGTGTAAGTTTCGTCAAGTTCTATTGCGCAGAGAGCTGGACGAGGTGTTATGATTTTATGGCCAAAGTTTTGGGCGAATTGATAGCCATCACCCGTGCTGCCTGTGAGAGGATAGCTTTTGCCACCTGTTGCGATAATGACCTTATCGAAAGCGTAGTTTGCTTGGTGGGTTTTTATATTATATTTTTTTGTTTTGTCGTCATATGAGAGATTTTGCACTTTTTCTTCGAGATTTATCTGACAATTTTTGCAAGTTTTTAGCAATGTTTTTGTGACATCGCTTGCTTTGTCTGAAAGTGGAAAGACGCGGTTGCCGCGTTCCATTTTGAGTTTGAGGCCATAGTTTTCAAAATATGAAATTGTATCCGCTGAATTGAAACGACTGATTGCACTCATCATAAACTTGCTTCCATTTGCTACGTTTTGTAGAAATGTTTGATTGTCGCAATTGTTTGTAAGATTGCAGCGGCCTTTTCCTGTTATATATATTTTTTTGCCGCACTTTTCGTTGCTGTCGAAGATAGTGACGTCTTTGCCAGCGTTTGAGAGAAGCCCGCCTGCCATAAGTCCAGCCGCTCCGCCGCCTATGATTGCTATTTTTGTTGGCATTTTTCTTCCTTTAAATTTTCATTTTTTCTTAGTTTTTTTTAAGTGTTCTTAAAGAAGGTTTTATATTTTGAATTAACCTTTGACAAGAAGATTGAGTTCGTCTTCTGTAAGGTCACGCCACTCGCCGCGTTTTAGGCCGCCAAGTTTGACACCGCCTATTCTGACGCGTTTGAGAAGTTTTATTTCGCGGCCTATACCTTCAAACATACGACGAACTTGGCGATTTTGGCCTTCATTGATGGTGACTGAGAGTTTTGTTGTGCCATTTTCAAATGACAACCATTTCACCTTGGCTTCTGGCATACGCTCACCGTCCTTGACCACACCTTTGCGTAGAACGGCAAGTTCGCTCTCTTTCACCTCCCCTTCAACATTGACGCGATATTCTTTTTCTGTGCCATGGCGAGGGTGAGCTATGCGATTGGCAAAGTCGCCATCGTTTGTGAGAAAAATCAATCCTTCAGTATCATAGTCGAGGCGGCCGATTGAAAAGAGGCGTTCTTCGCTTTCGATGAGGTCATAGATTGTTTTTCTTCCTCTTTCGTCACTCGCTGTGCAGGTATAGCCTTTTGGTTTGTTGAGCTTTATATAAACAAATGAAGAAGGAAGGCAAACCGCCTTTCCTTCACAGATAACCTTATCTTTTTTTTCATTTATTGTTGTGCCAAGTGTATTGACTATTTGGCCATTGACTGTAACTAAGCCTGCCTCTATAAGCTGATCACACTTACGTCTTGAGGCAACGCCTGCGTTTGCCAAAAATTTGTTTAGTCTCATCATTTTGTTCTACTTACCATTTGAAGAAGTTATCTTTAAATTTTTGCCAAATGGTATTTCTCCTTACTTCTTCAATTGTATATATTTTTTCGCTAAAATGCAAGTTATTATCAATAAAAATTTCAACTTTGCCTACTTCTTGATTATTTTTCACTGGTGCTGTCAATTTTGATGGCAGGTCATAGGTGTAAGTGACCTTTGAAAGTTCGTCTTCGCGAAGCGGATAGAAATAGTGACCTTGAGTTGCAATTTTTACTTCATTTTTGCGCCCCTCTTCAACTTGAATTGATTTTGGCAGAGAATAGTTTTTGGTCAAGTCATAGAGTTTGTAGTCTTTAAAGGCTTGTTCTATGAGGTTTGAGCTTTCTTCAAACATTGGCCCACAGTTGAGTACTACGCAAACGATTGTCATGCCGTCACGTTCAGCAGAAGAGACGAGACAGCGACCAGCGTCATTTGTGAAGCCTGTTTTGACGCCATTGCAGCCTTGCAAGCTGTTTAGAAGGCGGTTTTTGTTTTTAAGGTAGCGCGTTTTGCCTTCGCCTGAAATTATTTTTGTGTTTTTGGTTGAAACTATTTCACGAAAAGTTGGGTTTGAAAGTGCGTAGGAAGTTATTCGTGCGAGATCCTCTGCTGTTGTATAGTGTGTTTTGCTGTCAAGGCCATGAGTGTTGTCAAAGTGGCTGTTGTTTGCACCTATTTTTTGTGCGGTTTTGTTCATGAGGTCGACGAAGTTGTTGATGTTTCCGCCTACGCGTTCTCCTATTGCGTATGAAGCGTCATTGCCTGATATGAGCATAAGACCATACAATAGCTCTCTTACTGAAAGCGTTTCGCCTTTGTGAAGATATAAACTTGTGCCTTCGATACCCACACTGCGTGGTGATATTTCAAATCTTTCGTCCAAATTTTGGCAGTTTTCAATTGCTGTGATGGCTGTCATTATTTTTGTTGTGCTGGCCATTGCAAGCTTTTCACTTTTGTTTTTGCTATAAAGAACTCTTCCTGTTGAGGCTTCCATGACGCACATTGCTTTGGCTGAAGTTTGTGCATAGGACGCGGCGGTATAGGTTTGAACGGGCGTGCTAACGTAAGACCGTACGGCTGATACAGATAGAAGCACGCCCCCTAAAGCAGCGCTTACAAAAAATACAAAAGCAAAGGTTATTGCAACAAAGTTTTTAAGTTTAATCTTCCTCGTCTGCATTTGCCTGCTCCTTATTATCCATCTTTGAAAGGAGTGCGTTAAACATATTGAGAATGGTTTGATAAAGTGACTTATTCTCAACATTTACAAATTTTACCTCACCCTTGCTTTCAATCAAAAATCCGACAGGTGTTACGCTCATACCTCCGCTTGAGCCACCTGCCATTGGAAAGTGATTTGCCACCCTTCTTGAAGAAAGATCAGCATATTCGCCTCCGCCTACCACATAGCCTACGCTTACTTTTGAAATTGGAATGATGACTGTGCCGTCAGGAGACTCCACCTTGTCGCCTATTACTGTGCTTGAGTCAACGATTGTTTTTATTTTTTCCATTGCACTGTCAATGAGTGAGTTTATACTATCGCTTGTGCCATAAATTTTCATAATTTCCCCCTTAAATTTATTTTTAGAGTAACCAAACTTTCAGTCTTTATTCTTAGTTTGTTGGCTTTATTTGTTCTTCTTGTTTATGTGCGAAGCGAATACTTGTGATATAAGCATACAAAAGTGAGTAAATCATATCAAAAAGTGTGACTGATACTTTGGTTTTTACTGCAAATTCACAAAGTTCACGGTTGTAAGACACTGTGTCATAAACGCCAAAGCTTGCTGTTGGTTTTGAGTTTTTGAGCGTTGTAAAAAATATAAGAAGAGCGGTGTTTATAGCACCTGCAACCATGGCTGAAAGATAGGCATCGTTTAGTCCTATATTGTAAAAGACAAAAAGGTATTTCAATCTTGTTTTGTCAAATATTTCTTTTACAAGTTGTTCATAAAATACAACTTCTCTGCTTGACATATCAAATTCTTGTCCCTGATCATCTTCATTTTCGCCTTGCACGATAAGTTTGTTTTTTTCAAAGCTATAAATCAAATGATGTACTTTGATTTTGAACAGAAATACTGACAACACGCCTGAAAAAGTTTTGACGTCTAAAGTTAGTTTAACTTCAAGAAAAAGTGGTGTCAAAAAGAGGATTATAAAAAAGGCTGGTATCAATAAATATAAAAAGTTCATACTTCTACTTTGGCCAAGATAAAAAAAAATATGCTACAAAAGCATATTTAAACTTTTTCCTATCACCCTTGCCATTGTAAGCAAGTTTTCGTGGATATCTTTGGGTGCAAGCAGCATATCTTGAGCCTGCGAAGCTTGGGCGGTGCCGCTGGTGTGGGCTTGCCCGTCAGCGGCGTCGCCCTCTTCGTTGGCAAACTTCGAAGCAAATATCATAAATGGCACACCTATTGAAAAGCATGGACAGCCAACAGAATTTTTTTCTATCCTTTTGCCTAATTTATTCACCGCGCTTCCTGGTGTCATACCAGCAGAAGAAAGTTGAACGCTTTTGCCTAGTCGTTCCAAACTATTCGTTGCAAGGCTATCTACCACAATAACACATTCTATATCAAGACCCTTGACTAAAATTGCAACCATATCAAAAGTATTTATACCTGTTGAAAAAAAGATATTAGGACAAAATTTGAATATATGGTTGTTGTTGTCAAGTGGGTCAATAAAAACCTCATCTGTCACAGCTTTGCCTAAAGCGTCCGCCCAAATATCAGGATTGCCAAGACCAACTATCAGCGTTCTTTTGCCTTCAAAGTCTTTTATCATTTTTTTAAGCTTATCAAAAACTAAAATTGCAAGTTCTTCTTCTGCTCTTTCATTTTCATAAATTTGCGGGCTTGTGATGATATAGTATTCCCCTTCATCAAGGCCAAGTTTTTGACTTTTTTCGCTGCTATCAATCAAAAGACTTGCCACGCTAGTGCCAAGATTTCCTACTTCATTTATTTTATAACCATGTCTTTTTAGGTCTTTTCCACTTTCATCAATAAGGTCAAACATAAAAATATTATGACTTTTTTAAAAAAAATTATTTATTTTGCTTGCCTTTAGCAAAAGTGTGTGCTATAATCTTATAGTAAAATTTTGAAAGGAGAAAGTCATGCCAAACATTAAATCAGCTAAGAAAAGAGTTTTAATTATTGAAAAGAAGACTGCAAAAAACAAAGCTATCAAGTCTCGCATTTCTACTTTTGCTAAGAAATTTAAGGCAGCTATTGCAGAAAAGAACCTTGCTGAAAGTGAAGAACTTTATAAAAAAGTTGTGTCTCTTATGGACTCAGCTGCAAAGGATAATGTTATTCACATCAACAGTGCAAACAGAAAGAAAGCTCGTTATGCAAAAATGCTTGAATCAATCAAAGAAGCAAAGTAAGTGGTTAAGGCCACTTTTTTTGTTCCCCTTTTTTTTGACTAAAGAAAATATTTGAATTTTTTAAGTTTTGTTTGCCCAACTTTTTTAATAATTTATACAAAATAAAAAACCATGCTTTTTTGTGCATGGATTTTTTATAGAACAAAAGTAAACTAAATTCTATGTATTTTATTTTATAAAATCTATATTCATCTTGCTTGGCGTGGCATCAATTTGATTTAAGTATTTGCCTTTATAGTTTGTATGCTCGCCTTGAATTTCCTCATAATAAAGCTGACCAATTTCTATATTTGGATAAATACGAATTGGGTGAATGCACTGAATTTCTAGCGTCCATGTGCCTTTGAAACCCACATCGCCAAAACCTGCCGTTACGTGAATATAAAGGCCAAGTCTGCCGATAGATGAGCGACCATCTATGCAAGGAACGAGGTTTTTTGTTTCTGTATATTCGTTTGTTCTGCCGAGATACAACTTGTTTGGCTCGAGTACAAGTCCCTCTTCAGGTATTATGATTTTTTTGGTTTTGTTTGGCTTTTTCATATCAAGCACTTCTTCGTCGTACACGAGCAATTCGTTGTTTAGTGTTATGTTGTAGCTATTTGGATTGAGACGACTTTCTACAAATGGCTCAATAACAATATTGCCCGCCTCTATTTGTTTTTTTATTTCTTTTCCAGAAATCACAGCATTTGCCTCCTTGGTTTGCTTCTTGAATATGATGAAAATTTTGAGTTATACTTTTTGTCAATTTTTTTATTGAAGCTTAGTATTTAAGTTCGATAAGACCGAACTTGTTGTCGCGGCGACGATAGATGATGTTTATTTTGCCAGTTTTTGCGTTTAAGAAAGCGTAGAAGTCGTGGCCAAGGCGTTCGATAGCAAGGCGAGCGTCGTCAAGAAGGATTGGCTCAAGTTCGAAGCTCTTCTTTTTGAACACTTTTGGCAGATCTTCTGGTTCTTCATTCAAAAATTCATATGGCTCTGTCACCATTTCTTTGACTGCTCTTGACTTTCTTTTATCTTTAAGTTTTTCACGATTTCTCACAATTTGGGTCTCAAGTTTTGGAAGAGCATAGTCGATGTTTGAGAACATATTGTCGCTGACAACTTCGCTTCTATAAAGAAGGCCGTCTGCCTTAACTGTGATTTCAAGTTTTTCTTGCTTGCCAGCCTTTGTGCAGATAACTTTTACTTGAGCGGCTTTGTCAAAGTATTTGTCTAACTTTGCAATTTTTTCCTCTATAATTTTTTTGAGTTTGGCTGATGCTTTATAGTCATTCCTTTCCAAAATTTGTAGTTTCATAATTTTTACCTCCTATTGTGATTTTTTCACACTTTTAGTTTAGCATGAGTTTGCTTATTTTTCAAAGCGATTTTTCGTTTTGTTTTTATTTTAAAAATCTTTTAATTTGAGAATGTGAGATTGTTATCTTCGACGTCGATTATTATTTGCCCCTCACCTTTTAGCTGACCGAGAAGTATTTTTTCGGCGATTTGGTCTTCAATTTCTTGTTGAATGAAGCGTTTGAGCGGTCTTGCACCATATTCTGTGTTTGAGCCTTTTTCGACAATATGCAAAAGTGCCTCTTCAGTGATTTTGAGAGAAAGATTTTTTTCTTTGAGGCGTTTGTTGATGTTTGAGATGAGTATTTTGGCAATTTTGACGAGGTCTTGTTCGGTAAGGTTGTCAAATATGCAGACCACATCAATGCGGTTGATAAATTCTGGTTTAAACTTGCGTTTGAGAGCGTTGAGATAGATATCTTTTGGAGCTATATTTTCTTCATCATCGCCACCGAAGCCGAGTGACTTGCGATGTTCTTTGACTTCATTTGCGCCAAGGTTTGAGGTCATTATGATAATTGTGTTTTTGAAGCTTACCGTTCTGCCCTGCCCGTCAGTCATGCGGCCATCATCAAGGATTTGGAGAAGCGCATTGAAGATGTCTGGGTGAGCTTTTTCTATTTCGTCAAAGAGGACTACGCTGTATGGGCGGCGTCTTATTGCTTCGGTGAGCTGGCCGCCTTCGTCATAGCCAACATAGCCTGGAGGCGAGCCTATGAGTTTTGAGACTGAGTGCGCTTCCATATATTCACTCATATCTATGCGAACGATATTGTTTTCGTCGTCAAACATTGCTTCGGCGATGGCTTTTGAGAGTTCTGTTTTTCCCACGCCTGTTTGCCCCATAAAGAGGAATGAGCCTATTGGGCGTTTGCTATCTTGAAGGCCAACGCGGCTGCGTCTGATTGCCTTTGAGACAGCTTCTACTGCCTCATTTTGACCGACTACGCGTTTGTGGAGGATTTCTTCTAGGTGGACTAGTTTTTGTTTTTCGCTTTCTGTTATGCGAGTGACTGGAATTCCTGTCCATTTTGCAACTACGGCAGCTATTTCGTTTGCCCCGATTGATGCTGTGGCTGCTTTTTGGCGTTTTACATCAAATTTTTCGCTTTTTTTCTTGAGTTGTTCTTCAAGTTTGATGATTTCTGACTGCAGTTTTGCTGCTTTTTCGTAGTTCCTTTGAAGCGAGGCTTCGTCGCGGCTTGCTGAAAGGCCTTTTATTTGTTCTTCAACCGCACGTATTTCTGCTGGTTTGACGGTGAAGTTGACTTTGGCTTTGCTGCTGGCCTCATCGATAAGGTCGATGGCCTTGTCTGGCAGACTTCTATCCATGATATAGCGGTCAGAAAGAAGAGCCGCAGCTTCGATTGCTTCGTCTGTTATGGTGATTTTATGGAAGGCTTCGTAGCTATCTTTGAGGCCTTTTAGTATCTCGATCGTTTGTTCGACAGATGGTGGATTGACCATGATGGGCTGGAAGCGACGCTCGAGCGCTTTGTCTTTTTCGATGAACTTTTTGTATTCGTCGGTGGTGGTTGCACCTATTGTTTGCAGCTCGCCTCGAGCAAGGTATGGCTTGAGCATATCGGCTGGTGAAGTCTCACCTTTTTCTGAGCCTGCTTGAGCGAGAGTGTGGATTTCGTCGATAAAGACTATGATATTTTTGCTCTCGATGATTGTTTCAATGGCGTCTTTAAGTTTTTCTTCCATTGCCCCGCGATATTTTGTGCCTGCCATAAGGCCACCTATTTCAAGCGAGTAGACGACTTTATCTTTGAGGATTTCTGGCACGTCGCCGCTGACGATTGCTTGGGCTAGACCTTCAACTACGGCCGTTTTGCCTACACCTGCTTCGCCAATGAGGACTGGGTTGTTTTTGGTTTTGCGACAAAGGATTTCGACCACACGTTCGATTTCTTCCTCTCTGCCAATGACTGGGTCAAGTTTATGTTCTTTGGCTTTGAGAGTTACGTCAGTGCCCATGTCAAGCAATTTTTCTGGCAATGTGCTTGCTGACTGTTTTTTGCTTTCTTCTTTTTCTTCTATTTTGGCACGATCTGCCTGCAAAGCGCGAATTGTTTTGCCGCGTAAGATGTCAATATCGACGCCAAACTGGCCTGCTAGAATGCGATATGCGACGCTGCCTGAACTTGAAAGTAGCGCCAAGAGTAGATGTTCAGTGCCAAGGAAGGAATGGTTCATTTGAAGGGCTATTTGCTGAGCTGTTTTGAAGAGGTCTTTGGTGCGAGGAGTGAGTTCTACCTCACTGCCAAAGAGGTTGTCTTCAGGTGCATTGTCTTCAAAAAATTCAAAGAGGGCTGGCTCGGTAACGCCTTCTTCAGCTAGAAGATGACTAGCTAGGCAGTCTTTGACGCTTGCAAGGCCATAAAGGATATGCTCGCTGCCCACAAGATTGCTGCCAAAACGCAGAGCAAACTTGCTGGCGTTTTTAATTACCTTTTCGATATTATCTGAAAATGATGATGACTGATAGTTCATTCTTTCCCCCTCCTATTTTTTAAAGATTTTGCTGACTAACTTTTTTTCAATTTTGCTTTTTGATTGACTTTAGTTTAACTCAACTGGCGAAACGTAAGTTTTTAGTTTATTTGATATATACTCCGCTCGAATAAGTTTTTCCTTTTTTTTGCTTTCAAAACCAAAAATTTCTTTTAAGTTTGCGTCGCAGCCTTCATAATATAGTTTTTGAAATTTTGCCTCATCTTTCATCTCAAAAAATCCAAGCACGCAGCCAAATTTGACAGTTGAAAGAAGTTCGATCATCTCCTGCTCTTCAAGCGCAAAGCAGTTTGTAAGAATTGCGTAAGAGCGACGTGTGAGATCAATGAGTTCTTCTTTTTGTTTTTCGTAAGCTAGCTGACGAGCTTCCTTTTCCTCATTGCAAAGAGAGTAAATAAACTCACTGACCTTGTCAATGATTTCGCTTTCTGACAAAGTGAAAGAGCCTTGATTTGAGATTTGATAAAAGCCGCCAAGGGCCTTGCTGCCCTCGCCGTAAATGCCGCGTATAGTAAGCCCTGACTGGCTTGCTCTTGCAAAAATTTCCTCCATTTTGCCAAGCCTTTCGAGCGCTGGAAGAAACATCATAACCGAAGCCCTGATCCCGCAGCCAAGATTGGACGGGCTTGCGGTAATAAAGCCCAGAGTTTCATCAAAGGCAATCGCAAGCCCTGTTAAAAGAGCATCATCTATTTTTTTTAGGCGTCGATAAGGTTTGTAGAGATTGAACCCCTTCTCAAGCGCTTGTTCTCTTATATGATCTTCTTCGTTTATCATGACGATGATTTTTTCATCTTCACTGATTGCGAGTGAGGATATATCTTTATTGGCAATAAGTTCGCGGCTTATGAGATGTTGTTCAAAAAGTGCGTTACATTCGTTGAGTGAAAGTTCTTTGAGTGACAAAAAGTTGAACACCCCAAAGTCCTCTAAGATATCCATAACGCTTGAAGTGATCTCCTCAGCTTCTTTGTCATCTATAAGTTTTGTGTAAAATTTGTGGCCTGAGATATTTCTTGCAAGGCGGATACGTGAAGAGATGGCGATTGTGTTGAATTCTTCCACTTTTCACCTCCTTGCCTTATGTTTTTGGCCATGATAGAGGCTTTTGACGGCCGATTTAAGCTCATCAATTTCTTGATAGCAATGCTCGCAGCCGACAAAGCCTGTTTGCAGGATTTCTTTATACGTTGTGTTGCAATATGAACATTTGTCCATGTGTTAAAGCCTAGTCCTCCTGTTTTTCTATCCCCTTCATTGTGAGAGAAATTCGTTTTTTATTCACATCGACTGAAAGCACTTTGACTTCCACTCGATCGCCAACTTTAAGTACTTCTGATGGGTGTTTGATAAAGGCGTCTGAGATTTGTGAGATATGCACAAGGCCGTCTTGGTGAACACTTATATCGACAAACGCACCAAAGTCAACTACGTTGCGGACTGTGCCTGAAATAACCATGCCTTCTTTGAGGTCTTCGAGTGAGAGAATATCGCTGCGAAGAACTGGTTTTGGCATACTTTCACGGATATCGCGGCCTGGTTTGAGCAGTTCTTTGACCATATCTTCAAGGGTTGGAATACCTATTCCACATTCCTTTGCCACCTTTTCTTCGCCCATAGCTTTGACGAGGTTTGGAAGTTCTGCCAAGTTGCCATTTTTCACATCATCTTCTTTGAGTTTGAAAAGCGAAAGGAGTTTTTTGGCGGCTGGGTAGCTTTCCGGGTGAACGGCTGTGTTGTCAAGGATTTCTTCGCCCCCGACCACTCTTAAGAAACCTGCACATTGTTCGTAAGCTTTTGGACCAAGTTTTGAGACTGAAAGAAGTTGCTCTCTATTTTTTATGCCTTTGTTTTTGGCTCTGAAAGCGACTATATTTTTGGCTATTGACATATTGAGGCCAGAGACATATGACAGAAGGCTTGGAGAGGCTGTATTTAGGTCAACGCCAACGCTGTTTACGCAGTCTTCAACCACGCCTGAAAGCACTTCTGAGAGGCGATTTTGAGGCATATCGTGTTGATACTGACCTACTCCTATAGATTTGACGTCTATTTTGATAAGTTCAGCAAGTGGGTCTTGAAGACGACGAGCGATTGACACTGCACTTCGAAGAGAGACGTCGTAGTCTGGAAATTCTTCAGCGCCAAGCTTTGAAGCTGAATAAACTGAAGCTCCTGCCTCGCTGACTACTGCGTAGCTGACTTTGCGCGAGGTGTGTTTTATGAGTTCAGCGACAAATATTTCTGCTTCTTTTGAAGCTGTGCCGTTGCCGATTGAAACAACGTCAACATTGTATTTGTCGATAAGTTTTTTAAGCTTTTCAATAGACTCTTCAGTCTTTGATTGTGGTGGTGTTGGATAGATAACGGTTGTGTCGAGGACATTTCCGTTTTTGTCTATTACGGCTATTTTGCAGCCTGTTCTGTAAGCTGGGTCGAGGCCTAGAATTATGTTGTTCTTAAGAGGAGCTTCCATAAGAAGAGGTTTTAAGTTGACCTCAAACATTTTGATAGCTTGTTCGTTTGCCCTATCAGTGAGATTGTTTCGACACTCGCGTTCAAGTGCTGGAAAAAGAAGGCGATCATAGCTGTCTTCTATTGTTTCTTCCATAAGAGCGTCTGTGTCAGGGTTATTCTTTTTAAAGAACTTGTTTATCACTGCAAAGGTAAGTTTTGGGTCGATTATTATATTTACCTTTAAGCATTTTTCCTTTTCGCCGCGGTTGATAGCGAGAATGCGATGACTTGGAAGATTTTTGACTTCTTGTTTAAAGCCCGCATAGGTTTCATAAGTGGCGCTGTTTTCGTTTTCGACAAGCTCGCAAGATATTGTGGCTTTGTTTTCGAGAAGAGTGCGAAGTTCTTTGCGAAGTTCTGCATTGTCTGAAATACGTTCTGCAACGATGTCTTTTGCGCCTGCAATGGCTTCGTTTTCATCTTTTACTTCTTCGTTTATATATTTTTTGGCCTCATCTTTTATAACAAAAGCTTTGCTTTGTGCTTGCAAGATGTCTGCAAGGCCTTCAAGCCCTTTTGCGATAGCGACTGACGCCCTTGTTTTGCGTTTTGGTTTGTATGGACGATAAATATCTTCGACTTCTGTCATTGTTTGAGCTTCAGAGAGAGCTTTTTTAAGTTCGTCAGTCCACTTGCCCTGCTCTGTTATTGCCTTTTCAACCTTGATTTTTTCGTCAGTGAGGTTTCTGAGATATTTAAGCCTATCAGCAAACTCACGAAGGGTTTGGTCGTCACAAGTGCCGTGCATTTCTTTGCGGTAACGTGCGATAAAAGGTATTGTACAGCCTTCGTCCAAAAGATTGATGATATTTTGCGAATATTCAGTTTTAAGTCCAAATTCGCTTGCAAGTTGATTTACTATTTCCATAAAATTTTCTCCTTAATTATTTTTTCTGCCTGGCTTTGCCAGAGGTTTGATTTTGTTGTGTTTTGGTTGGATTTTTGCTTAAACATGATAGCGTTTTCAAGCGGAAGAAGTGGCGACAGCTCTTCATAGGCGTTTTGGTCAGCAAGGATTGAGTTTGAGAGCTTGGAAGTGTTTATTAACCCTCGCTCATAGAGCAGATTTGCTGTGTTTCCTTGGGCGAGAGTGGCTTCTGAAGGCATATCTATTTGAGGATAAGCGTCAGATGCGAGATGATAGGTTATATTTTTGTTTTGTATTGTGTAAAGGTTGACAGCGCCCCTGCCAAGCATCATATCACTGCGAGGCGAGAGAATGATTTGTGCGTCGTAAGAAGCAATGATATCGAGATCATCTTTGTCTATAAAATTACAGCCGAGAAGGCTTATTTTTCTATCCAAAAGGCCAAAATCTTCAAGTATGCGTGCTGGTGAAGCTTTATATTTTTGGCTCAAAATGCCGACTTCTTCTAAAGTTTTGCCAAAGTGGACTATGAGAGGTATTTTCATTTTGGCGGCGAGATCTGAAATATATGAGAGTGTTTTTTCGTTTTCTTCAACGAGGTCTGATATTTCAAGAGCAATTTTTTCGCCAATAAAGTCCTTTGTTTGCAAGCCTTCTAGTGCGTCTAGTGGCAAGATCAGCTTGCCTGACATATCAAATTCCTCAAAAAGAGGCAGAACGCAGGAAGAAGGCGACTTTAAGTTTATTTTTCCTACCCCTGCAAGTTTGTTTTGCATAAGCACAAAGCGAGCGAGCGTAAGAATTTCCTCATCAGTGAAGGTGGCGTTTTGTAAAAGTTCGTCAGTTTGCTGTGATGGTAGAAAATTGTTTGCAGCTGTTTGCAAAAGGTCGCAATATGCGTTGTAGAAAGTTTTGGATAGATCAGCGTTTTCTTTTGCACTTTTGTCAGCAATTGTTGTGGCTTGAGTTTGTTGCATATTTCTCCTTAATTAGTTCAATTATACAATAAAAGGAGGATTTTGCCAAATGAAAGTGCGGGTTATTTTGCATTCTGACGTAAATAATTTTTTTGCGTCAGTAGAAAGTGCGACAAGGCCTGAACTTTTTGGCAAGGCAGTGGCTGTGACTGGCAATCCTGAGAAGAGGACTGGAATAATCCTTGCCAAGAATGAGATTGCCAAAAAAGCAGGAGTTAAGACTGGGCAAGCGATTTGGGAAGCCAAACAGTTATGCCCTGATTTGGTATGTTTGCCACCGCATTATGACCTGTATGAAGAGATTTCTGAAAAATTGGCAGGCATTTATTTGAATTATACCAATTTTGTTGAGCCGCTTGGGCTTGACGAGTGCTGGCTTGACGTAACTGACAGTTTGAATTATCTTAAAAAAAACGGCAAAGAGATTGCCGACGAGATAAGAATGAAGGTGAAAGACGAATTTGGCTTTACCGTATCAGTTGGAGTGAGTTTTTCAAAAATTTTTGCCAAGCTTGGCTCTGACATGAAAAAGCCAGACGCCACCACCGTGATTGGATACGAAAATTTTAAAGAGATGACATATGGTCTGCCCTTAAATTCTATTGTTGGCATTGGGCATAGGCTGGAGCGAAAGTTTAGAAAAATAAACGTTTTGACTATAGGCGATTTTGTGCTTTTGAGCGATGAGTTTTTGAAGGAGCTTATGGGCAAGACTGGAGTTGAACTTAAGAGCAAACTTTTGGGCGAATTTGAAGAAAAAGTGCTTGATTTTTACACCCTGCCACCACCTAAAAGCATTGGCAATGGCACAACTACTATAAGAGATATTTTGACCCGTGAAGAAGTAAAAAAGACCATATATTTTCTTGCTGAAAAAGTTTCTGCAAGAATGATCAAGCATGGTGTTTTGTGTCAAACTTTGACCATTTCAATCAAAACAAACAAGCTTGAAAGGTTTGCAAAATCTCAAAAAGTGCGAGAGACGCAATCAGTAAAAGAGCTTGCTGAAAACGCGATGAGTATTGTTGATAAGTTATGGAAATATAACATTCCTATCAGAAGTATAAGGCTTAGAGCGTCGAGTTTGGTTTCAGCGAAGGTAAAACAGGTTTCGATGTTTGATGAGGAGAAGGAAGATTTTTCTAAGAGCAAGGTTGAGATTGAAGAGCGGTTTGGCAAGGTATTTTTGGCAAGTGACAAAGCAGCATTTTTGAACACATCAAAGCACCCGCAGGAAGAGTAAACCTTGAAGAAATTTGAAGAAAACAGAATTTTGTTTTTTTGAAGATTTGCATGATTTTGGGTTGATTTTTTTGGTAAAGTTTTTATAAAAAAATCCTCACTATTTTTGTGAGGATTGATGATCAAATATTGAGATGTATTTGACTGCTTCTGTGCCTGCAACAGCACCGTCACCGACGGCTGTAGCTATTTGGCGGATTGAACCTTCTCTTACGTCGCCGCAAACAAAAACGCCTTGAATATTTGTGTGCATATTTGAATCAGTTTTGATATACCCTTTGTCGTTCAGCTCGATTTGCCCTTGAAGAATGGTTGTGTCTGGCCTTCTGCCAATCGCGACAAATACGGCGTCGACAGAAAGAGTTTCTTCCTTTTCATCTTGAAGAATAGTGATAGATTTTACATTTTCATCACCCTCTATTTTTTTTGAAATTGGCAAGGATTTTTTTGCTGGTTCTATTTTGGTTA
>CARTDZ010000012.1:0-4767 GCA_949067325.1 uncultured Eubacteriales bacterium
CTCTAGTAATTCGCCGCTAGAAGGTATATTCAGCTTTTTGCCATACTTCTTGGCAATGATATCTGTTATATGGACATTGTAAAATGTTTTATTTTTATATTTCTTTTGAAGACTAAGAGCTTCAGATACAGAAAGGTGTGATTTATTTACCTTTTCTGAAGATGTATCGAGAAAAATTGTATCACTTTTGTCAATTATTTCTTCAAGTCCATCACACATACAGCAATCGCCAGAAAAGCCTATTGTTTTTTTGCAATTGTCAAATTTGAAAATGTAGCCAAAGCTTATTGAAACATTGTGTTCAACTTTTACCACTTCCACTTGAAAGTCATCAAGAGTAAGTTTCTGCATTGGTTTTACTTCTTTAAATTCAAAAACTTTCAAAGCTTTCTTTTTGGTAAATGATGGGTGTTCAAGCAATTTGTAAAGTTTTAAGAACCTTTTTAAAAGAGTTTTTGGGCCGATTACGACCACCTTTTCTTTGTTTTTTCTATGTTTTAGCCAATCATAGATAAGATGAAGATCTGTGAAATGGTCAGAATGAAAATGTGTGATAAAGATATATTTTATTTTTTCGTAGTCAATGTATGGCAGCATAAACTTGGTAGACGACTGAGGAGTGTCCAAAATGATTTCATCATTTATTATATAGTTTGTGTTTGGGTTTGTAAACCAAGTGCAGCTGTTGCCTACAACTCTAACCTTCATATTTTTGTAACCTCTTGAATAAATCTTTAAGCACCTGATCTTGATTTGGATTTGAGACAATTGTCATTTTGTTTTTTGTATTTTTGAAAAGAATGCAAGTGCTATTGATTTTGATGCCTGTTTCTTCTTCAATAAATGGAAGTGGATTTGCAAGATAATATGGCACGATAACGTCAAAAAAAGATTTGTGTTTGCAGTTGAACAATTTGAGAATTTTCTTTGTGTCATCATAAAGAAGTTTTACAAGTTTGTTGTTTTTTGTGTAAGGCTTGATATCTTCCAATGTAAGCGATAGGTTTGAAAAATTTGTGGCTGAAAAAGTTGTTTTGTCTTTTATTTTTTCAAACACGAGTTTGGTTGAATAAAAGTCGCCTGTCATGTTTGTTTCAGGAAGTAATTTGTTTATGCCAGTAAAGCCCATAAGCGTATAAAGTTTTATTTTGTCAGCAATGGACGGATCAATTTCAAGTGCATGACCAAGGTTTGTCATAGCTCCAATACCAATAAAAATCACCTTTTCATTTTCGTGACAAATTCTTATAATATTCTTCACAGCGTCACTAACATCTTTGTCCCATGAGCCAAAAGCCTTTATCATTGTGTCGCCTTTATAGACTTTATCCACAAGGTCTGGGCGAATAAGTTTTGTGATTTCGAGAGTTTTTTGATAGGAATTTTCAACATTTTTTGCCACATCGTATTGTCCTCTATTCAGGCTGAAATGCTGTTCGATAGTGACTGCTTCGATTTTGGCATTTTCAAAAGAATAAAGATATGCAAGAGCGAACTCGTCATCAATCTCATTTGTCATGTCAGTATCAAATATAATAGGATAACGCTCAATCATAGGTTTTGCATTTGCCTTGTTTTGGATTTGAGCATATACTTCGTCCCATGTACGGCAGTTGTTGTGAAATACTCCTTCTTGATGACTCGGGTTTTTAGTGATTGTTGTTTCGATTTCCTCTCTGTCTAAATGCAAAAATAAACTTTTTTGAATTGCAAAAATACCCGCCTTTTCCGCTTCAATGCATTTTGAAAAGCTATCATCAACATAAATATCGATATTGTGTTTTTTCATGTACTCGATTTTATCCAGTTCGTTCATAACAAGCTTATCATATGGAACATTAAGTTCTTTAAGCCAAGTCACAGTTGATTTTTTCTTTGACAAACCATCTACCCCACGACGAGTTATCAAGAATATTTTATGTCCATCTTGTTTTAGCAATTTCATAAGTTGCAGTCCACCATATTCAGGTTTCAAATATGGATAAAGTGTGCCAACAGTTTGGTACTCATAATCTTTTTTCTCTTCTTCAGTCCAATCAAACATTCCATGCGTGACCCATTTGTTTATATCTAATAGCCCTTTGTTTGACGCTTTAATCCTGTCATAAGCCTGAGCATAAAGCACTTTAAGTTTTGCATAATTTGCTATTGTGTCGTCAATGTCAAATGCAATGTTCATATTATTTTCTCCTTGGTTCTGAATATTTAATTTTTTATATTTTAACTGATACTTTATTAATTTTAACATAAAAAAGACAAAATAAAAACTATTTTGTCTTGATTTTTAAGAATTTGCACATGATTTTTTTTGTTTTTTGCCAGTAAAAAATCTATTTATACAACTTCAGTTTGTTTGTCTTTCTTTATTTTTATGCGGTCTAAAAAAGGCTTGTTTTTGCAAAGGTTTGGAATTTGTTCTTTTATTTTTTTAAAATATGTTTGATCGCCAAGACGATATATGTCGTTGTAAAGCTGATAAAGATTTGGATAATACTGCCAGATAAAATTGAGTATGCGAGGCTTGAATTCATTGCGAAGTTCTAGTGCATCAAACCAAAATTCGTCAACAAAGGCTGATGTCTTGTCTATTATTTCTTTTATATTTGTAAGTTCTGGCATGATAGGCGAAATAAAAAGTGTGGTTTTTATCTTGTTTTTGTGAAGTTTTTTAAGAGTTTCTATGCGGCTCGCGACAGAAAGTTCATATTCAAGCCCAGCAGCCAGATCTTCATCAAGTGTGCAAAGAGAGACAACAACTCTTACGTTTTTCAACTTTTTTAACAAAGGAATGTCATTTTGAATAAGATGTGACTTTGTTTGAATGGTGATTTGACAATCGATGTCAGAAAGTTCCTGCAAAATTTTGCGCGTACGACCAAATTTTGCTTCAAGCGGATTGTAAGGGTCTGTCACCGTGCCAATTATCACACTTTTGCCTGAAATTTTTTGAAATTTTTGATTTTGCCAGTTTTTTACATCAACAAACTGTCCCCACTCCTCTTTATGTTTTGCAAATCGTCTCATAAAGCAGGCATAGCAAAACTTGCAGTCATATGTACAGCCAGTATAAGGGTTTATTACATAATCAAAGCAATCTATTTTTGAAAGATTGCAAATCTCTTTTACATCGATTTCTTTGACAACAATATTTTCAAGTTTTGTTTTCATAATTAGATATTAACAAAATTTGAAAGCAATAGTCAAACTTTTTACGCAATTTTTGCGTAATTGAGCACTTTTTTTGAATTTACTATTGACAAATCCCCCCCCCGCAATGTTATAATTTGTATGACAAGAGAGAGGAATTATGCTCAAGTTAAAAGTGAAGAAAATAAATAATAAAAATGAATATGTTTTAGAAGATGTTAAAAACGGCTTTCAATATAAAGTATGTTTATGCTTTTATTCTAAAGACTTGCCAAAAGTTGGCGACGAGTTGCTTTTGAGCGAAAAGTTGCTTGATAAAAGTTTTGAGGAATTTTGCCAACCATATTTTTTTGGTGAACTTGAAGACCAAACTGGAAGAGATGCAAAGAATTTAAAAGACCATGAACTTCTCTCGTGGACACACAATGGCAAGAAATTTTTGCTTAAAAGACTTTATGGTTAAAGGGAGAGTTTTATGGACGATTTAAAACTTCTAAAAAAGCATTATGGCGAAAAGTTTTCTCACCTCTGTAGAGAGCTTTTCTCAACAATACTTGAAAATGAAGGTGTGCTTTCAAAAATCATAACCGACCATTTTGCCCCAACTAGAAGCCTTTATAAAGATTTAATAAAAGATGGAAGTTTAGGTGATTTTAAAGACTATATCTATAAGCTCTTTGACAAAGATAGAATAAAAGATAAAGTTGAAACAGTTGACTTATCACCAGAAGAGCTTTTTGATAAAGCAGGTTATACCCTTTATCCTGAGTGCCAAACCGAAAGTGAAATTCAAGCATTTAGAAAATATTATGCCTATGGCGAACAGCTTTGCACTTTTAACGGTGGAAGATTAAATACTTGCCGAGTTTGGTTTGCGGTTAAAAAAAATGTTGACCAGATCAAGCGTGAAAATTTTACGAATCCTCGAAGACAAGACGAATATGGTACAAGTGTGTTAAGTATTCAATTTAGAAGAGGTGAAATAAACAACCTTTCAATAAAAAATCGTTATAATCACACTGTCGTTCAACCAGATTCAACTTTTAGTAATAATCTAGACAATATAATCAATGGGCTTAATGAAGCATTTGTTAAAAAATATAAATTAAACCTTGTAAATCAAGGTCAACCAAAACTTGAACTTAAAAACTATGTTCTTGCAAATGATGGTAAATTTTATCGCTATAATCTTGAAATAAACGATAATTATTATTGCGAAAATAATATTGTAATAAAAAATGGCGCCCCAATAGTTTATGACAAAAGCCGTTATCTTTTGGTTGAAAATTATCTATTTGACAAAAAAATATGTGACAAAGAAAAAATAAAAGTTATTCCTCTCAATAAGCCTCCTGAGCTAGGATACAAAACTGATGCATTTGTTGAAAGTTTGGAAGAAATAGACAAAATTGAAATTGTCAATTTAGAAAATAATGAAAGACTTTTAAAAATATTTCCGAAAAATAATGATATTATTGAAATAAAAATAAATGAATACAATCAGTTTTTAAGTATTTACAACCCAAACGTTAAGACGATTGGAGATGAATTTTTATCTTACAACGAACAAATTAAAGAAATAAGTTTGCCGAATGCAACTGAAATTGGAGATAAATTTTT
>CARTDZ010000012.1:4867-26229 GCA_949067325.1 uncultured Eubacteriales bacterium
AATAAGTTTGCCGAATGCAACTGAAATTGGAGATGAATTTTTATTTTGCAACAAACAAATTAAAGAAATAAGTTTGCCGAATGCAACTGAAATTGGAGATAAATTTTTACGTTGTAACGAACAAATTAAAGAAATAAGTTTGCCGAATGCAACTGAAATTGGAGATGAATTTTTATTTTGCAACAAAGAAATTAAAGAAATAAGTTTGCCGAATGCAACTGAAATTGGAGATGAATTTTTATATTACAACAAAGAAATTAAAAAAATAAGTTTGCCAAAAGCAACTCATATTGGAGATAATTTTTTATGTTGTAACGAACAAATTAAAGAAATAAGTTCGCCAAAAGCAACTCATATTGGAAATTATTTTTTATTTAATAACAAAGAAATTAAAGAAATAAGTTTGCCTAGCAATACTGAAAAAGGATTTTTTTTTCTAGATAACAACCCAAAAGTAAAGATAATTGAATTGCCGACTGAAGAAGAAAAAGACAACGAATAATATCGTTGTCTTTTTTTATAGTTTATAAGATTTTTTATATTTAAAATCAAGTTTTTAAGCGATTGTTGAATCTGTTGTGTCTGTTTCGGTTGTTTCGAGTGTTTCATCTTTTACTACAACTGGCATAACTGAGCGATACTTCTTAAGGCCAGTACCTGCTGGAATAAGTTTTCCGATGATAACGTTCTCTTTAAGGCCGATAAGGTTGTCGACTTTGCCTTTGACTGACGCGTCGGTGAGAGTTCTTGAAGTCTCTTGGAATGATGCAGCAGAAAGGAAGCTTTCAGTTGAAAGAGAGGCCTTGGTGATACCAAGAAGGATACGTTTTACTGTTGCAGGCACGCCACCTTCAGAAAGCACTCTTTCATTTTCTTCATCACAGCGGTAAACATCAACGATTTCACCTGGAAGGAGGTTTGTATCGCCTGCTGACTCAACTTTGACCTTTTTGAGCATTTGACGAATAATGATTTCGACGTGTTTATCATTTACAGTAACGTCTTGGCCGCGATAAGTTGAGATGATTTGGTTTAAGAGATATTCTTGAACGCCCTTGATACCTCTCATGCGGAGAAGTTCAGCTGGGTTGATAGCACCTGCTGTGAGTTGTGAGCCTGGCTCTACGCTATCGCCGTTTTTGACCATAAGAACGGCTGGTTTCTTTGCTTCATATTCTACATCGCCTTCGCGAGAAGCGACTGTGATGTAGTAATATTTGTTGTCTTGTCTGATAGTAACTTTTCCTGAAACTTCAGAAAGGATACACTCACCTTTTGGCTTTCTTGCTTCAAAGATTTCTTCAACACGAGGAAGACCTTGTGTAATATCAAGCGCTGAAGCAACACCGCCTGAGTGGAAGGTTCTCATTGTGAGCTGAGTACCTGGCTCACCGATTGACTGAGCAGCTACGATACCAACAGCTTCGCCAACTGTAACCATGCTCTTGTTTGAGAGGTCGCGGCCATAGCATTTTGCACATACGCCATGTTTGCAGCGGCAAGTAAGGAGTGAGCGGATTTGAACTTTGTCAATACCTGCTTCAGTGATTTGTTTTGCTTGTTCAACAGTGACCATAGTGTTTGCTGGCACGATGATTTCGTTTGTTTTTGGATTTACAACATCGTCTACTACAACTCTGCCTTGAACTCGCTCTGCAACTCTTTCTTGAACAATGCCGTCAACAACGAGATCTGTCACCCACATACCTTTAACTTTTTCGCCAGCGTCAGCGAAGCAGTCTTCGGTTGTTACGACAACGTCTTGAGAGATATCGACAAGACGACGAGTAAGGTAACCTGAATCGGCTGTTTTGAGGGCTGTATCTGTAAGACCTTTGCGGATACCACGTGCTGAGAGGAAGTATTCCATTGGAGTAAGACCTTTACGGAAGCTTGACTTAATAGGAATATCGATTTTTTCACCTGAAGCGGTGGTTTTGATGCCGACCATACCGCAGGTTGAGTTCAACTGGCCTTTAGATCCACGCGCGCCTGATACGGCCATGATTTTGAAGGCGTTGAAGTCGTCAAGGCTGTTGAAAAGGATTGTTTCAACTTGGCTTTTTGCGTTTTCCCAAATGTCAATGTTGTTTTTAAGTTTTTCGTCGAGCGTGATAAGACCACGACGAAGAAGTTTTTCGTTTTCGAGAGCTTTATTTTCAGCTTCTTGCAAGATTTCTTGCTTGCCTTCTGGCTCATTGATGTCGAATACGTTTACTGTCAAAGCGCCAAGAGTTGAATATTTATATCCGCACTCTTTGATTTTGTCAACAAGCTTTGCACATTCTGTTGTGCCGAGTTTGTCATAAGCTGCAGCGAGAATGTTTTGAAGGTCTTTTTTGACGATAAATTTGTTAAATTCAAGTTCGCAATAATTTTCTTCTTTGCTTCTATCTACAAAGCCGAGGTTTTGTGGAATGTATTGATTGAAGAGAATACGGCCAACTGAAGTTTCAATACGTTTTGAATAAGTTTTGCCGTTTACTTCGCGAGCAATTCTTACTTCAATTTTTGCTTTGATGTCGAGGTTCTGAGTTTGATAAGCCATGATTGCTTCTTCTTCAGAAGAGAATACACTGCCCTCGCCTTTTGCTCCTGGCATGATCATTGTCATATACGCACAACCCAAGATGATATCTTGACCTGGAGTTACGATTGGCTCGCCAGACGAAAGTTTCAAAAGGTTGTTTGAAGCAAGCATGAGGTTGCGGGCTTCAGTTCTTGAATCGATTGAAAGTGGAACGTGAACTGACATTTGGTCACCATCGAAGTCAGCGTTGAAAGCTGCGCAGACTGCTGGGTGAAGTTTGATTGCCCTACCTTCTACGAGAACTGGCTCGAAAGCTTGAACAGAAAGTCTGTGAAGAGTTGGAGCACGGTTAAGAAAAACTGGGTGGTCTTTGATGACTTCAGCAAGGATATCCCAAACGACTGGTTTTTCTTTGTCAATCATGCGTTTTGCTGATTTGATATTGTGTGATTTGTTGAGGTCAACAAGGCGGTTGATGATGAATGGCTTGAAGAGCTCAAGAGCCATTTCTTTTGGAAGACCGCATTGGTACATTTTAAGTTCTGGACCAACAACGATAACTGAACGGCCTGAGTAGTCAACACGTTTGCCGAGAAGGTTAAGTCTGAAGCGGCCTTGCTTACCACCAAGCATAGCAGTGAGTGATTTGAGGTCGCGTTGTTTTGAAGACTGAACAGCTTTTCCGCGTTTTCCGTTGTCGATAAGGTTGTCAACAGATTCTTGGAGCATACGTTTTTCGTTTCTGATAATAACGTCTGGAGCGCCAAGTTCAATGAGTTTTTTGAGACGATTGTTTCTGTTGATTACACGACGATAGAGGTCATTGAGATCGCTTGTTGCATAGCGGCCGCCATCAAGTGGAACCATTGGACGAAGTTCTGGTGGAAGCACTGGAAGAACGTCCATAACCATCCAAGTTGGGTTGTTGCCACTCTTGATGAAAGACTCAACGACGTCAAGCTTTTTCATTGCTTTGATTTTTCTTTGGCCTTTCATTGTAACGAGTGCTTTTTTAAGTTCTTTTGACTCTTTTTGAAGGTCAACTTCGCTAAGAAGTTTTTTAACAGCTTCTGCACCCATGCCAACTACGAAAGAGTTTTCGCCATATTTTTCGCAAGCTTCACGATATTCTTTGTCTGTAATGACTTGTTTGTAGACAAAATCTGTCTGCTTAGGGTCAAGCACAACATAGCAAACATAATAAACCACTTGTTCAAGTGCCTTAGGAGTCATTTCAAGGAGTGTTCCGATCTTTGAAGGAACGTTTCTGAAATACCAAATATGTGTGCAAGGAGCTGCAAGCTCGATGTGACCCATACGTTCACGACGAACTTTTGCTCTTGTAACTTCAACACCACACTTGTCGCAGACTACGCCCTTGTAACGCACACGTTTGTATTTTCCGCAGTGACATTCCCAGTCTTTTCTTGGTCCAAAAATCTTCTCACAGAAAAGACCGTCTTTTTCAGGCTTTTGTGTGCGATAGTTGATTGTTTCTGGCTTTGTAACCTCACCATATGACCATTCTCTGATCTTTTCAGGTGAAGCGATTCCTATTTTTATTGAATCAAAGTTGTTAAGTTCAAACATAACTTTCTCCCTTTTTTGTTTGCTATATGTCTTCTATTTCTATAATCTTAAATTCTAAATTGTTTTTAAATGCGCAGCTTGAGCCGCAAAATCGCCAGCGGCATTTTCTATAATCTCCCAACCTTTTGAGGCTTAGAATTTCTTCTTCGCACGAGAGCGCCGCAAATCGCCAACGAAACAGCGTGCAGTGCGATTTCGTTTGGCGGCGTGCGTCGCAAGCAAACGTCACCCGCGTAACTTTTGCCAATTTTATTGGCAAAATGAGCAAAAGTGCAGCTTGCGACGCTTAGTTGTCACCGCGGATTTATTCAAAATCACCGAAATCATCGAAGATATCGAGATTTGACAAATCGTTTTTAGTAACTTCTTCAAAGACTTCTGTAAGTTCGTCTTTTTCTTCTTTCTGCTCTTTATTGTCACCTGCGAGCATATCGTCGAAGTCAAGGATTTCTTTAAGTTCATTTTCAGTATCATTTGCGATTGAAACTTGATCTTGTTCGTCTTGGCTAAGTTCTGAAAGTGAAATTTCTTTGTTGCCTTCAGTCAAGATCTTGATATCAAGGCCGAGAGCTTGAAGTTCTTTTACAAGCACTTTAAACGACTCTGGCATACCTGGTTCTGCAATTGGAAGGCCTTTGATGATTGATTCATAAGTTTTAAGTCTTCCGTTAAGGTCGTCTGATTTAACTGTAAGCATTTCTTGCAAGATATGAGATGCGCCGTATGCTTCGAGAGCCCAAACTTCCATTTCACCAAATCTTTGGCCACCGAAAAGTGACTTACCACCAAGTGGTTGTTGAGTGATGAGAGCGTAAGGTCCGATTGAACGAGCATGGATTTTTGAGTCAACCATGTGTTCAAGTTTAAGCATATATTTCATACCTATTGTTGTGAGGTTGTCGAAAGGTTCACCTGTTCTTCCATCGTAGAGTTGAACTTTGCCGTCTGGGCGGAAGTTGTTTTCAATGAGAAGTTCTTGTATTTCTTCAGCAGTAGCGCCATCGAAAGCAGGAGTTGCAACCTTCCAGCCGAGAGCGTTTGCTACAAGGCCGAGGTGAACTTCCATAACCTGTCCGATATTAAGACGAGATGGAATGCCGAGTGGGCTGAGAACGATATCAAGAGGCCTGCCGTTTGCCATGAAAGGCATGTCAGCTTCTGGCAATACGATTGAAACGACACCTTTGTTTCCATGACGTCCAGCCATCTTATCGCCGACTGAAATCTTACGTTTTTGAGCGACTGTAACTCTTACCATCATAGTTACGCCTGGTTCAAGGTCATCTTTGTTCTTCTTTGAGAAGACTTGAACGTCGACTACCACGCCGCCCTTGCCGTGTTGAACGCGAAGAGATGTATCTCTAACTTCTCTTGCTTTGTCACCGAAGATTGCACGAAGGAGACGTTCTTCTGGAGTGAGTTCAGTCTCACCTTTTGGAGTAACTTTGCCGACAAGGATATCGTTTGGATGAACTTCAGCACCAATTCTTACGATACCATTTTCGTCGAGGTCTTTGAGTGCATCTTCGCCAAGGTTTGGAATGTCGCGAGTGATTTGCTCGTCACCAAGTTTGGTTGTGCGGCATTTTATTTCTTGATCATAAAGTGTGATTGATGTATAGACGTCTTCTTTTACAAGGCGTTCGTTGATAAGGATAGCGTCTTCGTAGTTTTGTCCTTCCCAGTTCATATAACCGATAAGAACGTTTTTACCAACGGCAAGTTCGCCATTGTCAGTTGAGTAACCGTCTGTGATGACATCACCCTTCTTAACTTTTTCGCCTTTTTTAACGCATGGGCGTTCGTTAAAGCAAACGTCGTCATTTGCTTTTGCAAATTTTGTGAGGTTGTAGATGTCTTCTTGTCCATTTTCTGCCATGATACGGATTTCGTCTGCTGAAACGTATGTTACTGTTCCGTCGTGGTCAGCAAGGTGAACGCAACCGCAATCTCTTGCCACTTTTGCTTCGATACCAGTTCCAACAATTGGAGCTTCTGGACGAAGAAGAGGCACAGCCTGACGTTGCATATTGGCAGCCATCAAGGCACGATTTGTTTCGTCGCCATTTACAAATGGAATAAGGCTTGTTGCGACTGAGATGACTTGTCTTGGAGATACGTCCATATAGTCAACTTGGCTTGCTGGAACTTCGATAATACTTGCTCCGTGACGGCAAACCACGCGTTTGTTGATAAAGTGGCCATTTTCGTCGAGTGGCTCTGTTGCTTGAGCGATGAAGCTTTCGTTTTCAACATCTGCCATTTTGTATTCAACTTTTTTGGTCACTACGCCATTTGCTTTGTCAACCACTCTATAAGGTGTTTCAAGGAAGCCATAGTCATTTACGCGAACAAAACCAGCAAGAGTGTTGATAAGACCGATTGACTGACCTTCTGGTGTTTCGATTGGGCAGATACGGCCATAATGAGTGAAGTGAATATCGCGGATTTCAGGATCTGCACGTTCCTTTTTGATACCGCCAGGTCCTACCGCTGAGATACGACGTTTTTGAGTGATACCAGAAAGTGGGTTTTTCTGGTCCATGATTTGTGAGAGTTGTGATTGGCTGAAGAAGTCGCGAAGGGCTTTGTTTACAGCCTTAGGGTTCATGATTTGAGAAGGTGTAACTTCTACAAATTCACGTCCTTGCAAGGTTTCTTTGATATTGCTTGAAAGTTTTGTCACGCCTTTGCGGAAGTCTGCACAAGCAAGTTCGCCAACTGTTGCAACACGTTTGTTTGAAAGGTGTTCGATTTTGTCGAGAGTTCCCACACCTTCAAGCACATCAAGATAGCAGCTGATTGTTGCGAGGATATCGTCCATAGTGAGTGTTGTGATAACGAGATCTTTTGCTGCAGCTTTGATTGCTTCAGTGCGTTTTTCTTTTGTTTTGTTGTCTTTAAGGATTTGAGCAAGCACTGGATAATAAACATCTTCGTTTACGCCAAGTTCTTCTTGGTTGCAAGGAAAGAGGTCAGAAAGTGTCACGCGATTGTTGCCACGCATAAGGTGCTTTTTGTCAGCGAGTTGAACCCAAACCTCATTGATGCCAGCGTTTTGAACAGCTTTTGCGCTATCTTTTGTGAAAATTTCGCCAGCTTTGATGATGATTTCATCGCCATCTGCAATGTTTTCAGCTGAAACGAGACCTGGAAGTCTTTCTTTGAGTTCAAGTTTTTTGTTGAGTTTATAGCGGCCTACGCGAGAGAGGTTGTAATATGCATCTGTAAAGAAAGAAGCGTTGAGAAAAGCTCTTGTAGTTTCTGCTGAAGCGACGTCAGCTGGGCGAGTTTTGCGTGAAAATTCGAGAAGAGCCTCTTCTTGAGTGACCTGGATTTCTTTGTCTACAACGTTTTTGATGTAACGGTTGTTGCCAAAGCATTTGAGGATTTCTTCGTTTGTAAAGCCAAAGCACTTAAGAAAAACGCCAAGTGAAATTCTGCTTTTACGTTCAAGCACAACCTTGAGGTTTTCGTTTGCACCTTGTTCGATTTCAATCCAGTTTCCGTGAACTGGTATGATTTGTGCTTTAAGGGTTGCATTGTTGTCTTTGTCGCGAAGAAGGTAAACGCTTGGAGCGCGCACGATTTGGTTGATGACTACCCTTTCGATACCATTGATGATAAAAGAGCCTTGTTCAGTCATCATTGGCACATCGCCAAGAAAAACTTCTTGTTCAACAGCTTGTCCTGTTTCTTCAACGACGAAGCGAGCTTTCACTTTGAGAGGTGAAGAATAGGTCGCGCCGCGACGTTTGCACTCTTTGATTGAATATTTTGGCTCAGAGAAAGGCAAGATTTCAGTAATATATACTTTTGCTTTGTAACTGAAGTCTGAAAGTGGAAAAAATTCATCAAGCACACTCTTGATACCATTTTCGAGGAAGTTTTTGTATGAGGACTTTTGAATTTCGAGTAGTTGTGGCATTTGCACCAAGTCTTCACATCTTGCAAAAGAATATCTTTCTGTTTTGCCGTTTTTGATTTTCTTTACATTAACAGTCATCTGCGTCTCCTTAATTTCAGCGTTGTTTTAGGACAAAAAAAGGACTTTGTGTCAACTAAATTGGCACAAAAATCCCCTATATTCAGTTAAAAAACAAAATATTTTCCCACAGCACGCTATAATAGTTGAAAATATTATACCAGCAACCACCCTTTTTGTCAACTGTTTTTTTTGATTTTTCACAAAAAAGTTATATTTCAAAAATCTTTATACAACTTTTTTGAGACAATTTTGTGAATTTTTTGTCGAAAGTGCTTGAGGCCAAGAAAAAAACACTCCCTTTTTGAAAAGGAATGTTTTTATCAAAGTTTTTACTTGACGACATTGGTCGTAAAATAATTGAACCAAAATCAACTTGCATTTTGTGCCGAGCCGTAGTTTGTCACAACAATATTTATGTTTGCACCGCGTGTATGATTTAAGTCAATGCTTCCAGAGAAAGTTGAGTTGGTTACGCCTGCCGTTTTTGTAGTTGAAGTATATGTATTGTCAAGGCCTACACCGACTTGAGCGAAGTCTTCAACCCTTCCTGAAATCTTTGAACTTGTCGTGCAATTTTTTATTGTATAAGGAGCGCCGTCATCGTTTAAGAGAAGGTTTGCAATCCCGCTAAGTTTTGCTAGCATCGTCACATGGTGAGCGTAGATATTGATTTCTATTGCCGCTGTGCAGCTGCTTTCTTCGAGTGTGAAGAAGCCTTCTGCCCTGCCGATTATGCCACCTATTGCCGCGTTTTCTGTCTGGCCAGATATTGCAAGTGTTTGTCCTGATATTGTGATTTTGCTAAGGAAAACGCTTTGTTTATTTTGGCCGATAGCGCCGCCGACAATTCCACCACTTGCTTTTATGCTTCCAGTAAAGGAAGAGTCTGAGATAACTGTTGTTGAGTGATCTGCATAGCCAACAATTCCGCCTATATATGAAGCTGTAAGCATAATTGAAGCTTCATAATTGCCCACATTGAAAGACTGGCCGACTTCTACATTAGAGATAGTCCCGCCTCTTGAAAGCCCTGCTACACCGCCCACTGCAATAGGCTTGAAGCCTGGCGCGACAATGAAAATGTCAACTGCGTTTGTCTGGCCGTAGACTTTTGATGAAGTCAATTGCCCAGCAATTTCACCCGCTATCATGCCAGCATAGCTGTTTGCCTTGATCTGTGAACCTTCGTCGATAATTGCGAACACATTTTGTGCATTGCAGCCGCTGCCAATACCGCCAAAGACATAGCCTGCTCGGTCACCAAGAATGCTTTTTATATTTTGAGCATAAACCTTTGTGATTTCTCCCTTGCCTGCAAAACCAATTACACTGCCTGCGTATGAAACGCTGCTTGCATTGCCACTATTTTCTGCATACGAAGTGTCTTCTTGAGGTTTGAAGTTTGCGGTGACGCTTGCCGTTGACGTTAGGTTGATCATTTGGCTATTCACCTCACTTCGACCCACAAGGCCGCCGACAAAGTTGTTGCCCACAATGATCAAGTTTTCATTGGTTGGCGTCATTGAAATATTGTAAAGTTTTGCATTGCGAACTATTCCCGCAAGGCCGCCGACTGCGGTCGTGGCTGGAAATGACACATTTCGTGGCTGAAGATCTAAGTTCATGACAACTGTGTCGTCAGTTGGATTTAAGCCTATTTGAGCAAACATACCAGCAGACGAAAGGCTTTCATTTGAGATAAGGTTTATATTTCTTATCGACATATTGTTGCCTTCAAGCGTTGCATTGTATATTGTTTTGTAAATACTTGAGTTTTGAGCATAGTTTGAATAGTCAATGTCTGCCACTATTCTTACATTATTTGAGTTTATTTTTGTATAGGCTGAACTAAAAACATCTTCCATTGATTGAGCATCAGTGATAAGAAGTGGGTTTTTGATTGACCCTTCAGCATTGCCGCCATCTTTGATTTTGTATGTGTATTTGATGTCTCCTGTTGTTGGATCTACTTCATTTGATAACGCTTCCTTTTGGCTGAAAGCTATTATGTTTGCTGAAACAAGTTCAAGTCTTCCGCTTGCAAATGAGTTCTGCTCATCATCAAATGGATAAGCTTTGTCGCCATTTGATACAAACCACACACTACCATGTGTAAGTGCCTCTGAGTAAATATATTCTCCAAATCTTGCTGTGAAGTTGGCGAAGCCAGCCGCGTCAAGTGGTGCGGCCCCCTCAAATTCTATAGGTTTGAGGTTTTGATTGTATTTTTTGCCTCCCTCTTCACCAACAAAATAATAACAATCTTCAAAAGTTCCTTGTGTTCCATCAACAAAATCCATTGCAAACGCCGCTGATGAAGAACTATCTTCTTTCAAAAGTGACAATGAGAAGGACTTTTTCACTTCCCCTTCATTTCTATATACAAATCCTGCCATTCTATTGCCAAAAATCTTGAGGTTTGAATAACAGTTTTCAATAAGTCCTCGATTTATATAAACAAAACCTGCTGCTTCTAGTGATGAGCTTATATAATATGTTGCATTGCCATCTTCAGCGTCTTTATCTGTGATTAACAAACCTGTATTGACAGTTTGCCCTGATGAATATGATGTGGTTATTTGGCCACTTTGTCCGTTTGTAAGAACTAGCCCCGCCACATTTTGTCCATGACCTATCAGCACGCCTTCTTTGAAATAGCTGCTTGAAATCTTGCCATTGTTGTTGCCTACAAGACCTGCAAGGTCATAAATGCCCATTGCGTGTATTGAAGATCTACAATGTGTGACATAGCCATTGTTTTGTGCTGCTATACCTGCAATTATACCAGTCGTGCCACCAGATGTTGTGTCTGTGCCTGCTTGAACTGCTAGGTATGACCTTATACCAGTATCAATACTGCTATATACGCGGCAGTTGGTTATTACACCATTGTTCTCACCTGTTATAAGTCCTGCATTAAATGAAGTCGCTGAAGTTTTGAAAGTTATAATATTGCGAGAGCCTTCAAGCGAGCCACTTGTTAAGGCAACAGTCAAGTTTTTCACAACTGTACCTTCACTTATGCTTGAGAATAGGCCTAAATTTGATTGATCGCCAAAATCAAAAACATTTTGATTTGGTGCTGATTTTAAGTAGATTGTATAGCCATTTCCGTCAAATGATTTGATATTTCCGTTGAGTTGAGCGAAATTGTTTGGGTCTAAAATAAGGTCACACATCAGAATATAATGCGCGTTTTCCTGCATTTCGTTTAAGCCTTTGACGCTGTCGATAGGAATTGGGTGCTTCTCTGAACTTGAAGTATAAACATTGTAAGTAAAGATAGTTGAAATGTTTGTCGCCTCTTCTGAAGTTCCGCCCACTTTATATACCCCTTTGAGGTCCTTTTCAAATGAGGCAGAATAAGTGATAAGGAAGAAGTTTTGTGAGTAGACATGAGTGCGAAGCAGAGTTAAATCAAACTCCCTTGCGGCAAGATAAACATTGTCAAAATTGATACCTTTTCCAAGCGTGAAAGTATCTATTGCGCCTTTGAAGTTGTCGTCAGGATTTATGCTTTCACCTGAAGAAACTGAGCCGTTAAGGTTTGTATAAAGGGTGAAATTGCCTTTGTTGCGAAGTTCTGTCATAAAGCCCTGAACTTTTTTGACGATTGCAGTATCAGTTTGGTCAAACTCGATGTATTGTGAGATGTCTACTTCGATAGTGTGGATATTGCCTATTTGAACGTTTATATGTCCGTCAGACATACCTTTTATTATATTTGGATTTTTGATTGAGTTGTCAAAGTTGACAATAAACTCTCGTATTGAAATGGTCATTGTGCTTGAATGAGATTTTATGCCATCTTTGCTGCGTCCCTCAACCGTAATAGTGGTTGTTTTGTCTTTTTCATTTTCTGAATAATCTACAATTGAAGATACCACCAAATAGTATTGTCCGTTTTCTTTTTCAATTTGAGCTAGGCTTGGGTCGTCTGGCGTGATTGTGATTTCATCTTCACTAAAGCCATAACTATCGACATTGATTTTGTATCTTAAGCCTCTTGCCACTTCATATGATGGCCTGTAAATATCTGCTGTTTCTTTGCCTTCGATTGAGATATATACATGATTTTGAAGAACAAGATCGACTTGTTTTGTGAAAGTGTGAGTGAAAGAGTTTTCGCCACTTTCTTTGACTGCGGTGATTTTGAAGCGGCTTATTCCGCCCTCGCGCACACCTTGTGATGAAACTACATAGCGAAGATAAACTACGCCGTGATAGTTTTCTGTGGTTTTGGTGTTGTAAGCATTCAAAATGTCAGCAAGTGACAGTTTTATACCTTTTTCTGTTATTGCGCCTGAAATGGTGTTGTTGATAAAAGGTTCACCTGACTGATTGTTTGACTTTGTAAGAAGGCCAAACGTTGCACTGCCATTTCCTGCCTGCGAGTTGACATCATCATTTTCAATGAGGATATAGTCAAAGTCTGCTGTATCAGGCGAGATTGTAAGAGCGAGTATGCCTTCACGGCCTGGGTAAGCAGTGCTTGAAGTTGATGAGAGTGCTTGGCCTTGGCTTGGTCGAGAATTGTAATTGTCAATAACTATTGTTGAAAGTGGAATGTTTTCGTAATTTAATGATATTTCAGCTGATACAGTTTGATCAGAAGCCGCCTTTATCAACATTGTATAGTTTTGATATATGTTTTGTTTGAAGCGATTGTTGTAAGCTGTTGAAGAGGTGTTTACTGACACTTCAAGACCAAACTTTTGTTCGTTTAGCTGACCATTTGAAATTGGAGAAAGTTTGATTTCAAAAAGTTGATTTTGAGCTTTGTCACCTGAAACCAGATTGCCTTTGTTGTCGTAAATTTCCACAATTGGGCTTTCTTCTTGGGCTGTTGAGTTGACAATTATTGTATCCTTCAATGTTTTACCTGTGGTGATTGTGGCCATTTCATAATTTTGAGTTGTGATTGAAATTGCACCTTTTGTGTAGATAACTTTGGCTGAAATTTCTTTGTTGATGTACGCCTTTGAGTTGTCAACTGTGAGTAAAGGTTTGAGAGTTATATCAAAATTTTTGTCTTCTAGAAGGCTTGAATTTCGTTTGAAGGTTATATTTTGACCAACAACTGAAATGTCGAGAAGTTTTTGTTCGTCAGCCGACGCATTTATGACATTCACCTCAGCTGAAAGTGTTTCGTTTGGTGAAAGGTTGACTGATACGTTTGAAATGTTTATCACACCTCTATCAGTTGATATCAGGCTGTCTTGTTGTGAATATGAGTAGTTTGGCACCACATATACAGTTTGAGAATTGTTGCCTTTTAGTGATATAGAACTGCCTGTCGTAAGTGGCCTTGAGGTTTGCGAGCGACTTGGATAGATCACACCCAATGAAGCATTGTGATTGAAATAATTTGTTATATACACAGTGAACGTCATCGCGTCATTTGCGTTCAACACGCTCGAGCCTGTGATTGTAGCCCTGCCCGTGCCTGAGACCGTCATTGTTCCGTTATGGTCTATTGAGAGGATTGGTGACGAGCTTGAGAAAATTATTTCCTTGCTTGCCAAAATAGGATAAAGATCTGAGGTTGATCGAACGGTGTTTAAGCTTTCATCAATTTTGGTTTGAATTTGAGCAAGGTCTACTGATTGTGAATTTGTATTAAGAGAAGCTGCCCTGAAATAGAACATATAAAATATGTTTTCGTTGTCGAAGCTTGAAAATCCTTCGTTTGGCTTAACTTCAAGTGCAAGTGTTTCTTTTGCAAAAGTAATTTGATTGTCGAAAGTGAGAATGGCTTTGTCATTTTGGTTTTCGATAAACACTTCAACATAATCGCCATAATAGACGCTCACGCTTTCTTCTTCACCTGTTTGAGGATCGCGCTTGATATAAGTATAAAGTGCGTTTTGCGTATCTGAAGAGACGCCGCTGGCGTTTTTGCCAAATAGCACATCTTGATTTGTTGGTTTTGGTGCTGGATTTGTTTGAGATGGAGCGATTTCAAGTATTTTTGTAAGCATTGAAGCGTCAAGGCCAATTTTTCGCTCATCAACGCTTTGAGCAATAAGCGAACTCATTGAACAAGATGAAACATTTGTTATGGCTGAGATTGCACCTATATTTTGGTATCCGCGAACAAATGCTCTTGAAATCACATTTTTGAAGATGACTTGATTTGATAAATCTGCGTTTGTAAAACTTGCGCAAACACCACCCACCGCAAAATAGCCGCTAAGTCTGCCGCCAACAATAATGTTTGAAGTTTCATTTTGCAAGCTTTGACTTGTTGAGGATTGAGTTTGATTTTGAGATTGAGTTGTTTGAGATTGAGAAGAAGTATCGCAATAAATACTGCCGCCTTCATTCATACCAGCAATTGCGCCTATAAAATCTGTGACTGCAAATTTGCCTGCTGGCACGTTTGATAAGTTGTAGTTTGACACTTCAATATTTGCGTAAGACATATAGTTTGCATAGCCAATGCCTTGATCAAAACTTGTTTTTTTGATTGTTCCAAGATTTCTGCCTGTTATGCCTCCTGCACGGATTTGTGAAGAGTTTGCTGCAGCTGCTGACAAGTCAGAGGCATCAATAGTGATTTTGTTTGTGCCTGCATAGAAGGTGTTTTTTGTTTTTATTGTGCTTGTTGAGCCTTGCTCATGGCCTTGAATAATTATGCCGCTTTTGTTGTTTCCGCCAACCACACCGCCAAGTCTTAAGCCTAAGCCGCCCTGATGGTCTTTGGCGTATATGGTTGAATTTTGTGTGAAAGTGACCGAAATATTTTCAAGACGGCCATTGTTCACACCAGCGACAATACCAATTCTTCTGCCAGTGTTTGTGTCATCTTTTGGAATATTGAAGAAGCCTTCAAAAGCCACGTCTTGGATATAAGCGTTTTCAGCTATTTCAGTGAAAAGGCCATAATCGAAAAGTTTTTGACCATTGTATTCACCTTCTATACCATTTGTGATAGCAATACCTGTGATTTTTGCAAGTTCGTTTGTGCCAACAAGGCTGCCTGTGAACTTGCCAAGTGGAAGAAATGAACTGATTGAAGAAATATTGATATCAGTTGAAATTGCATAATGGGCTGAGAGATTTTGTTTGATAGCAAGTATGTCGTTTGCATCTTCTAGAATAAACCTATTGCTTTCGCCGCCAGTTTGATAGTTGATTTTTATTTCAACTGGCGAGTGACTACCTACGAGTATATCACTATCATTGAGCCAATCAGTAGGAACGATCAATAGCGTTCCGCCCAAGGCCTCCTCTCCCGCTTCTGCTCGTTGCGTTGGGGCTGAGTTTTCTTGTTGTTTTGAGATATATTTTGAAATATCAAGGGTAACTAGAAACACGCCTTCAGCTTCATCAATTGCCGTCCAAGAAATGCCTTCTTCGAAAATATTTGTTGAAGCAGCTGGGGTATAAAGCACTTTGATTGCCTTTGTGTTTGCGTTGTTTGGTGAAAGCTGAACGATGATCTCTTGTTTTGTTTCAAGTGAAGAGAAGTTTAAGTGGTCAACCAGTTCTTGAGTTGAAATTGACTGAACCTGAACATACTGGCTTATTTTTACGTTGATTGAGAATATGCGTGGTTGAGCCTGAGCGTATTGGTCAAGTATTGCATAGAGCGTGAACTCAAAATTGCCATTTGACAGAGTTGAAAGTGTCATGGTTTGAGTATTAAATATGGCGAGGTTGTCACCTATTATATAGCTTGAACCGTCAATTATTATTCTGTTTGTTGGCTGATTTTGAGATGAAGTGCTTGTTTTTTCAATTGTTTCAGTTGAAGTGAAATAGACAAATCTATCTTGGAAGATTGATGGGCTGTAGTTTTCAGTTTGAGGATCGTAGAAAAGGAAGCCGCCTGTGACGTTTATATCAAGCTTGACATTTTCTGTTTTTGGCGCTCCTGCAAAAAGGTTTATTGTGTTTGCAGGCGATGTTTGACCATTTTTTGTTTGAGAGATTGCAAATGATTGAGCAAAGCTATAAGAGGTCATATTGATTCTAAGAGTTGAAGTCGTTGCAATCAGTTTGAAGTTTTCTGTTTTGTATGACTGAATAGTGAATGTGACAAAGCCATGACCGTCTGAATTTGGGGTCAATCTTAATGAAAGCGTTTTTTGGAAGTCATAATTGGTTGTGATTGCAAAGTTTTGGCTTGACGAGAGAGTTATTTGATTGATTGAAGTGGAATTTTTGTTGCCATTTGGATAAATTTCAAATTCGGCCGTTGTATCTTTGCCGTTTAAAAGATATATTTCATTTGAAAAAGTGACATTGCCATTGTTGTCAATCGTGCTTGTGAGAAGGCTGCATTTTTTGACTATTGAGCCGCCCTCGATTGTTTCAATTGTAAGATTTTTAAGTTCTTCGACTACTTGAACGCGAAATACTTGATGAACACCGTTGTCGAGTGTCACCCTATACACGCCATAGCCAAGCTTTTTGCTTTGGAAGGATATAAACAATTGTTGATTTTGAAAAGTTTTTTGTGTGATATCAATGACATCTTCGCCGCTTTCAAGGCTTATATTATATGATGAAAATTCACCGTTTGCTACTAGCGAATTAAAAGCGCCGCTATTATCTCCATTTAAGCTCAAATAAAGTATATCAGTCTCAGCTATATCTCCAGTATATTCAATTTGGTTTGCCCCCTTTTTTACATTATAATTTATATTTTTGTTGAGGCTGCCACTTTCTTGATTTGTTAGAGTATAATTTGTTGTAACAGTCACTTCTCCGCTGCCAAGTTCGCCATTTTCGCGAAGGCCTCGCAGTGCGATTGGTTGACTAAGGTCGTCAATTTCAAAATATGCTAGGTTTGTTTGTGGCATGATTATTACATCGTCGTCGCCCAAAATTTTGCCCTTATATTTTACGTTGACTTGTTTTGGATTGAACTTTATAGATATATTATCATAACGAGCATCAGTTGGATTAAGTGAAAGATAAAAGTTTTTCCAGCCCGTTTGATCATCATAATATTTGTCATAAAGCGTAATGATATCTGAAGTTGAATTGTCACCAGATATCAAAATTTCATTTGGTTTGTAAACTATTTCGACTGGCACAGAGAAAGTTATACTTACATTCTTGTCATTTTCAGTCGCAAGGTCTGCATAGAAAATTCTTACGTTTAAATAGGTTTTTAAGCTTTGCGTTGTGGCTGAGGTGATATTGAAAGTGAAGAACGTTCTGCCATCAACAAAGCTTTCGCCTAGCGAGTGTTTGTTTGCGACATTTTCGTTTGCAAAAGATGTTTCAATTTTGATGAGGTCTTTGGTTTGTTGTGAAGAAGGAATTGAAAAGTTTGCTACAACTGCAGCATAATTGGTGTTGTCTGTAAGGCTGCCGCCGTTTGGAATGATAACAATTCCGCGGCTATTTTTGAGATCTGAGATGTTGCCGCTGTCAAACTCATCAGTAAATTCGTTGTTTTCTTGCTTTGATGCATACGCGAAGCTATAATTTATTTCATCAGCTTTAAGGTCAGGATAGATATAGAAATCGCGTTGAGCAAAAAGTTCACTTTCGCTATTGTCGACATAGCGTGCGATAAAGGTAAATTTGTTGCCCGCAAATACTTTGAGTGCATTTTGAGGCAGGTCAAAATTTTCGCCTATTTTTTCTACTGGTATAAAAGCGTAGAAAATATTTCGATTTTCTTGCACGTTGTCAATTGTTGCGATTGTGAAAAAGCTTCCTTGATCATTTTCAAAGATCAAGAAATTGGCTTGCTCTTCAAGACTTGAAACAAGGAATACTTTTGAGAAGTCATTTACAAATTGATCGTTGTTGTCTCTCACATTGTCAAGTGAAAGGTCTTGTGCTTGAGCGCTTGTTGTGCCAAAAAAGTTGAATTTGAGATTGCGAAGTTGAGCGTCAGCATCAAATTTGAAATCTGACACATTTGGAGCAAGCGTTTTGCTTTCAGTCACATAAAGCGTGTTTGTGCCATTAGCAAAAGTCGAGCTTGGTTTTTGCACATTGATAATCACCTGACAACTTTTTTGACCTTCTGACGATGCTGTCAAAATGGTCTGTCCGCCATCAACAGCTTTTATAGCAACCGCTGTTGTGCCATTTTGAGGCTGCGAAGGCTGAAAAGTGATTGAATGGCCTTGAGAGGAGAAGGTTAAATTTTCACTCATGCCACCCTGCAAGTTTTGTATTGTAAAATTTACAACAGCGTCTTCGCCAACATTGAGAGTCAGATGATTTTGGTCTGCGACGAGGTTGACTTTTGAGTAGTCAACGCCGCCACAGGCAGACAAAAAGAGGCCTGCGAGTGCAAGCATCAAACTGCAAACAACAATGTGAAGTTTTTTTATTTTTGCCATAACTTCTTTTGCCTCTCCTTGTTTAAAACTAAATTTTTATTTTACTTTTGCCCCGACGAAGCGAGGGCTTGAGTAAGTGTTGGCTGCACCGATAGGAACAGTCGACGCTTACTCGCCCTTATCTTTGAAGATAGACTCAACATAATCAAGAGCGTGAATTTGAACCATAGTTCTTGCAGTTGGCGAAGTGATAATAAACGCCTGACCTAGACCTGCAGTAACGATAGAGTTTTGTTCTTCCTTATTGATACCGCCCGAGTTTTTATACAAATCGATAATATCGTTCACGTCATTTGGCGATAGAGAGAAGATGAGTGAATACTGACAAGCGTTGATAATCGCAGTTGACTGACGTTTGATTTCTTCAGTTCCAACAAAGTCGTTGATATTTTGTGTAATAACAATCTGCATACCGCCGTACTTACGAATACGTTTTGCCATAGCTGCCATAAAGTTCAAAGCTATTGGATAGCGAGGGTTGATGAAAGTGTGAGCTTCATCGACAGCGATGATAATTTTGCGGTTTGTGTGGTGAAGTTTGTTGTAGTCCTTATTGTTGATAATTTCATTTTCGAGATACTTGAAGACAAGAAGCATTTGCGCGTTTGTGATCATCTCATTGTTTCCTGCAATCAAAGATTGGAAGTTGAAGCAGACAAGGTTTTCGTTTGTTTCGATTGAGGTTGGGCCATTCCAGAGGTTGCTGTTACGGCCGCCCTTTGCAAATTTACGAATATATGCTTCTACCACTCGAAGGTTGTTTAATAAGAAATCGTCTTTGGCGACTTTTAGTCTAGCGTTAAGCAAAGCATAAAGGTCATCAAATGTTGGATAATCTGTTGGCTTAAGCTTGCTAAGGTCACTATTTTCGTCAATTTTAAACTTGTCATAAAGGTCAAGTACAAGTGAGTTTAGCACCTCGAAAGCGTCGCTTTGGATACCTTCAAGAACAGTTCTAAAAAATTGTTCAAGGAATTGAAGGTGCTGATTGAAGGAGTCATCTTTTTTTGCGACCGCACGTTTATCGTCATCGTCATCTTTGTCAAGCGCTCTGATAACGTGGAATGGATTTATGATACCCTGCAGCGATGAGCCAACGTCGATAACTTTGCCCTTAAGCGAATTTGTCAGTTTTTCATATTCTTTTTCTGGGTCGCAGATGAATATTTTTGTGTTGTCAGCGGCAAGGTTTGCAAGAAGAGTTTTTGTCGCATAAGATTTTCCTGAGCCTGACTTGCCGACCACCATCATATTTGAGTTGACGCGGAATTGGTCACGCTTGAAGAAATCTACAAAAACTGGATATTCATTTTCACCTATATAGAAGCCGTTGTCATCTTGCAGTTCACTTGAAATGAAAGGAAAGACACCTGCAAGAGTATAAGTTGGAATACCTCTTTTGTATTCCTTGATATTGTCACGCATTGAAACGCTGGTAGAAACGAAAGCGTCGATTTGGCGAGCAAACATTTCAGTAAAGCGGAAGCCTGATTGTTTTAGCACCGCTTTGATATCTTTTCTGGCACTATCTTCGCAAGTAATAAAAGTGTTTACATCATAGAGCTGCTGGTTGTTGTTTTTAAGTTCAGCCAAAAGATTGCGCAGCGTTTGAAGGTGTGTTGAAATTTCAATTCGAGTTGAGCTTTTGCCCGTTTTTGAAAGTTTCGACTCCATATCCATGATGGCTTTGTCGATTTTCTTTTCAGACTCAAACTTTGGCGCTTTTTTGAATTTCATCACAACCTTTGTTCTGTCTAAGAGGAAGAATGAAGCGCCCCAAGCGTTGCCCACCTGAAGTGGATATTCAGTTATCGCGAAGGTGCGGTAGTCGCGACCGTCGATATTATATTTGGCCGAGCTGAATTTCACCTTGTTTGGAGTTGCCCAATTGATATATTCTGAAAATGGCACGCCTTCAAGTTCGCGCTCGTCAAATTCGCGATTGTAGTTTGCGCGAAGAAAGACTGCAAGCTCTTGCCCCATCAGTCTTCTTGTGCCTACTGGCGTGAGAGCAGTTGCAAGCGAGCTTGCCATACCGCTGACAGTGTTTTCAAGTGCTTCAAGGTCTTTGCCAAGCACCACGATGTAGAAGAAGTCTTTGTAAATTTTGTTTTTGCGGTTTTTGTCTTCGATGAAGGAAACGCGTTCTTCAAAGATTGGAGCACGAGTGTCAACCTCACCTTGCGTCATTTGTCCATCATACATCATGTCAAGAAGACGATCGTATTTTTTGTTTTCTATGTAAGCATAATTGTCAAGCACAAGTGCTTTGTTGATTTTGACAATTTCGCAGACTTGGTTTTCTTCAAGACGACGAAGAGCATTTGCAAAACCAACGTCAATGACATTGTTTTGGTTGTATTCGTTGAGAAGGCCGAAAAGGATTGGTTGAACTTCAAGCACTTCAGCATAATAGTCGCCAAAGGAGATGCAGCGATCTTGATAGATACTTTCGAATGGAATGATGTTTTTGATGTTTGGCTTGCCTTTGGTCACGTGTTTTAGATATTTTTTCTTTTGCATTGAAAATCGAACGAGATATGATATCGTCACATAAAAGCGTTCACTATCCGCAATTTTGAAAAAAAGTGAAATTGCAAAGATAGCCCAAACAATTGCAATCCAAATTGCACCAGGAAAGTTTGAGCCGATAAGCACGCCTAGCACAGCGATTGCAACTATAGCGATAATAAGGTCAAGACCTGTAAAGCCCCTGACAAATTCAAGTTTAACTTTTGTTTTTCTAGGAATAATTCTTACCACATCTACCTCGCAGTTTTATTTTACTACAAAAGACCCTAAAAATACAAACGATTAAACATGATTTTACATTTTTTTTAATATTTTTATTTTAATAAAATAATAGGCAAAAATATTTGTTGTTTTGCCTATTTTAAATTTATTATTTTTTTTATTTGATTTTTTTTGGTTTTTTATT
>CARTDZ010000013.1 GCA_949067325.1 uncultured Eubacteriales bacterium
GCTCGAACCTATGACCCTCTGCTTGTAAGGCAGATGCTCTCCCAGCTGAGCTAATCTTCCATATCACATCAACTGTGCTTTATTAATATATCAAAAAAAAGTTTTTTTGTCAACAGTTTTTAGTTAATTTTATAAATATTTTTTAATTTATTTTTATTGTTCATTTTGTAACAACTTAAACTACTTAAAATATATTGAGAGTAGAGGATAAATTCCTCTGCTTGGAGAAAAATTATGAGATGTAATTTTAATTTAAACCAATGCAATTTTAGTCCAAGTTTTCCTCGCCCTATTTTTACTTGCGGAAGAAGTTTTATCTGTGCATTAAGCAACAATTCTGGCAATGATGTTATAAATCCTGTCTTGCCAGAAATTACATTTGCTTTATTTACTTCGACGACCATACAAACAATTTCTGCTGGTGGAAATGTTGTAACCAACCTCATTTCAACAAATGGCGACGATGTCGTAGTTGATGGAGGTGGCAATTTTATGTTGCAGCAAGGTGTTTATAGGATAAGTTATTCGGCGACAGGTGTAATTCCTGCAGGTGGAACATTGTCTTTGGCTCTTTATCAAAACGGAGCAGTTATTCCTACTTCGACTGGAAGTGTGACTGGTACGCCAGGAAATGTTGCGACTGTCAATGGCTCTGCAATCATTTCAATTGCGTCTAGCGATGAAATTGTTCGACTTTCAAACAACTTGGCCGAAAGCGAAATTATCAACTTTGCCAACATTTCAATTGTGAGAATTGGATAAGGCGAAAATTGCAAATCCTTTGCTTGATGAAGCAGAGGGTACATAGTTAAAATTTTCTATATTTTTCAGCTAAATCTATTTTGCTAAACGACTTGCTGTTCAAGGTGGGTCGTTTTCTCGATAATCGATGCCAACATTTTCACACATACAAGATATTGAATTAAAAAACTTGCACATGACAAATTTTTATAAAATTGACAAATAATTGACCTTTTTAGTTGCGTAAAATATTTTAAAAGGTTTATACTAAAGGTGTAAGGAGGGGTGACTGTGAATAACAATGAAAAATTTTTAAGGTCTAAGGCGGGAGTAGCTTGGATGAGAATGATTGCAATGCAAGGTCATCCTGATGCAACTATAGACTTTTTGAAAAAGATGAATGCCTATGAAAAAGAACAAGTAGAGACTATGGGGCTATAAAAAAATGGGGAGTACAAAAGTTAAAGGCATTGTTGTAGGTGCAAAAGATTTTAAAGAGAAGGACAAGCTTGTTGAATTGTTTACATTGGAAGAGGGCAGGCTGACAGTTTCAATGAAAGGCGTCCGCGGCGAAAAAGCCAAGATGAAGTTTGCAAAAGAAGTTTTTTGTTTTGGAGAATATGTGCTTGAAAACACAAAAGGTCTCAATGTTGTCAGTCAGGTGGAAATCATTGACAACTTTTTTGGTTTGACCAAAGACATTACAAAGTTTTATGAGGCGTCAGCTGTTATTGATATTGTCAAAAAGGCTGCTGGCACGCAAGCAAACCCTCAGCTTTTTATAGAGATTATCAAAGCGCTTAAAAGTCTTTGCTATGACAATGTCAAACCGCTTTATGTTCTTGACAAATTTTTGCTTTCAGTTTTTAAAAACATGGGCTATAGTTTTTTGACAAACAAGTGTGCTTCATGTTCGGCTGAGCTTAATAATATTCGATATTTTAATTTGGCGGTAGGGGAGATTGTTTGTCCTTCGTGTAAGAACAATAGTTGCATAAATGTAACGCCTTCCTGCTTTTCGGCCTTAAAAATTTTGGAGGCGACGGATTATGAAAAATTGGCATCATTGCGACTTGCTCCTTCTTCTGAGGCTGAGGCTTTTCGTCTTTTAGAGAAGAATTTTGAGTGGCGAACAGGCGAGCGATTTCTTTCGCCAATGATTTAAAAATATAGCCCGCGGCCAAATAATTTAAGAAAAAAGCTGTCAAAAACAAAAAAAATAGCGATTTTTTCGCTATTTTTTTATATTTCGTATCAAAAGCAATGTTTTTAATTTAGTTCTGTGTATTCATCGTTAAACAAATTTTTGTCAATTTCTCTCAAATTAATCAGTATTTCAGCAGTGTTGTCAATAAGGCTTCCTATACTATTTTCTATAACCGAGATATCTTTTTCAAGTTTTGACTTCTCAAATTTTTTTAGCCTTTTCACTGTTTCAGAATCAATTTTTACCGTATTGATATATTGTCTTGTTTGCTCTGCTGCCCTTTCATCTTCTACAATTTGATCTTCAGTTCTTTTTTTAATACGTTTGCTTGCTTTATGCAATTTTAGCCAAAGCTTTTGGCAGTTGGTCAAACTTTTAGAAATATTGTTTGTTTTTTCATAATCGATATCGCCAAAAGATTGTTCTGCATTTTCAGCGTTTTGAAGCAATAGATAAAGCTCACGGCTATTGCCTTGATAAGTTTTAAACCAAGCGTTTATATTGGCCAAGCTTTCTTTATATCTATTGTTTTTGCCCAAAATAGCATTGACTTTTTCGATTGTCATTTCGACGCCATCATGTTTAAAAAAGACTTCAAAATTTATCAATTCTTTGATTTGTGGTGCGAGATATTTCTCAAAATTGTTTTCTGTCATAATTTGTCGATTGTTCCTTTTCTCTATTATTGTACCACACTTATTGACAAAAGTAAAGACCTATTTTAATAAATTTTTAATTTTATTTTTAGACAAAATTATCGTTTTATCGCTTCAATTTGCTTTTGGTTTTGTTCCTTTATATATATTATATAATATATTAAATAGCAAATATTTTTTCATTATAAAAGACTTTTTGTGACAAATAAATCAATTTTTTTATATGTTTTGACATGAAAATATATATTTTTTAAAAACGTACAACTGACCCGCGTGTTCGCTGTGAAATAGATACAAAAATTAACTGAAAAAATCTTGAAAAATAACTGAAAAACCCTTGACAAATAGATATATATTTGTTAAACTTATCATGCTGTGAAATTGGGTTGAAGTGTAAGGTTACTTTGATTACCAGCAATCAAAGAGAATTTACGCGGACAAGTTGGCGGCTCTAGACCGCTGGCGACCGACTAAAAATGTTCACATTTTTTAATGCCAAGCAGCGTGATACACACGGGCAAGTTGTTCGTGCAATCAAAAAACGGCAGATGGTCGGCATTGCTATTACAGGAGGTTTTATAAAAATGGCAACACAAGTTATCAGAATCAAATTGAAGGCCTTTGAACACGCACTTATCGATGAAGCTTGCAAGAGAATCATTGACACCGCTGAAAAGTTCGGTGCAAAAGTTGCTGGGCCAATACCACTTCCAACTGACAGAGAAGTGGTTACCGTTATCCGTTCACCACACAAATACAAAGACAGTCGTGAACAATTTGAGTCAAGAACTCACAAAAGACTTATTGATATCTATTCACCATCTTCAAAGGCGGTTGACGCTCTTATGAAGATTGAATTGCCTGCTGGCGTTGATATCAAAATCAAATTATAAGGAGGAAGGCAAAAATGAAAAAAGCAATAGTTGGCAAAAAACTTGGAATGACTCAAGTCTTCACTCCAGAAGGTTTGGTTGTGCCAGTTACAGTTGTTGAGGCAGGTCCATGCCCAGTCGTTCAACTCAAAAACGAAGAAAAAGATGGATACAAAGCAGTTGTCGTTGCTTTCGACAAGCAAAAGGCATCAAGAGTAAACAAGCCAAGTGCTGGGGTTTTCAAGAAAGCTGGAGTTGAAACTTTCAGAATTGTGAAAGAACTTAAATTTGAAAACGCTGAAGAGTATAAGCTTGGTCAAGAAATCAAATGTGACATCTTCGCTGAAGGCGATAAAGTAGATGTTACAGGCACAACAAGAGGTCGTGGATTTACTGGCGTTATCCAAAGATGGAATCAACACCGTCTTAAGATGACTCACGGTACTGGCCCTGTTCATAGAGAAGTCGGCTCTATGGGTGCAAACTCAACTCCATCAAGAGTGTTTAAAAACAAACATATGCCTGGTCAATATGGTGTTGAGAGAGTTACTATTCAAAATCTTGAAATTGTCAAAGTTGACAATGACAGAAATATCTTGCTCGTAAAGGGTTGTGTGCCTGGACCAAAGGGTTCACTTGTTACAATCCGCGAAGCTAAGAAGGCATAAAGGAGAACATCATGGCAAAAGTTAAAGTTTTTAATATGCAAGCCCAAGAAGTTGGGTCAATCACTCTCCCAGCAAAACTTTTTGAAGTTGAATACAACGAGCCACTCATTCACGAAATGATCGTTGCTTACAACGCAAACCAAAGACAAGGCACAAAGTCAACTCTTACAAGAAGTGAAGTGAGAGGACACGCGGCAAAGCCTTATAGACAAAAAGGAACTGGTCACGCAAGACAAGGTTCTACCAAAGGACCTCAATACACAGGCGGCGGAATAGTTTTCGCTCCAAAACCAAGAGACTTTTCAAAGAAAGTCAACAAACAAGCAAGACGCAAAGCATTGCTTTCAGCGCTTAGCAAAAAAATCGCTCAAAACGAAGTTATTGTTCTTGACGAACTTGCTTTCGCAAACGCTAAGACAAAAGAAGCTCAAGCTTTCGTTGACGCATTCAAATTCAATGGCACAGTGCTTGTTGTAAATGACAAGAACGATGAGAAAATCATGCGCGCAACTTCAAACATCAGCTCACTTAATGTTGAAGAAGCAAGCCTTCTCAACGTTTATGAAGTTGTTGCATCAAAGAACGTTGTTCTCACTAAGTCAGCAATCAAATCTATCAAGGAGGCATACGCAGAATAATGGAAGCTACAGAAATTATTATCAGACCACTTCTTACTGAAAAAAGTTATGCCGGTATCCAAGGCAAGGTTTACACTTTTGAAGTGAACAAGAAGGCTGGCAAAGTTGATATCAAAAATGCAATTGAAAAACTTTTCGATGTTCAGGTTGAAAAAGTCAACACTGCAATCGTGAAAGGACACAAAAAATTTCAAAATACAAAGTCTGGAAGAACAGAAGGCAGAACAAGTGATTACAAAAAAGCTGTTGTAATCCTCAAATCATCTTCAAAATCAATCGCCTTCTTCGACAGCTTATCTTAAGACTAGGAGGAAGTAAAAATGGCTATTAAGAAACATAATCCAACATCAGCTGGAAGAAGATTTTACACAACTCCTTCTTTTGATGAAATAACAAAGAAAACTCCAGAAAAATCACTTCTTGCAAAGAAGGAAAAACACGCTGGAAGAAACAATATGGGTCGTATCACTGTTAGACACCAAGGCGGCGGAAACAGAAAGAAATACAGAATTATTGACTTCAAACGCAATAAAGACGGCATTCCAGCAACTGTTGTGGGCATTGAATATGACCCAAACAGAACAGCTTACATCGCACTTCTCTCTTACGCTGATGGCGAAAAGAGATATATCATCGCTCCAGTTGGCCTCAAAGATGGCGATACTGTAATGAGCGGTGAGGGTGCTGAAATAAAAGTCGGCAACAATCTTCCACTTGCAAACATTCCAGTTGGTTCAACAGTTCACAACATCGAACTTGAGCCTAAAAAGGGCGGACAACTTGCTCGCTCAGCTGGTGCAGAAGTTCAGCTTATGGCTAAGGAAGGAAAATACGCAACTCTTCGTCTTCCAAGCGGAGAAATGAGAAAGGTTCTCCTCACTTGCCGTGCAACAATCGGAACAGTTGGCAATATCGACCACGAACTTGTTTCTCTCGGTAAAGCAGGAAGAAAAAGACACATGGGCGTTCGTCCATCAGTGCGTGGTGTTGCAATGAACCCTAACGACCACAAGCATGGTGGTGGTGAAGGTAAAAGCCCAGTGGGTATGGCTTCACCTGTTACTCCATGGGGTAAACCAGCTCTTGGATACAAGACAAGAAAGAAGAAAAATCGCTCTAACCGTTTGATGGTTAAGAGAATTAATTAGGAGAGAAAACTATGAGCAAATCATCAAAGAAAAAGCCTTTTGTTCATCAAAGCTTAATCAAAAAAGTTGAAGAAATGCAAGCTTCTGGCGTTAAAAAGCCAATAAAGACTTGGTCACGTTCTTCAACAATTTACCCTGATTTTGTTGGATATACTTTCGCTGTGCATAATGGTAAAAAACACGTCCCTGTTTACTGCACTGCTGATATGGTTGGACACAAACTTGGCGAGTTTTCTCCAACAAGAACTTATAAGGGACACATCAAAAAGTCGGCTGCCGCTAAGGGCAAGAGATAAGAGGTGAACTATGGCTACTAGAATAAGACTTAAAGCTGAAAAAAGGAAAGCTGCCAAGAAAGCTGCTCGTCCTTACGCTAAAGCAAAATATATCAGAATGAGCCCTTCAAAGGTTGCAATTGTCCTTGACAAAATTCGTGGACAAAAAGCTGAAATGGCTGTTGCAATTCTTGAAAATATGGCTGATAGCGCTGCTGTAGAGTGCCTCAAAGTGCTTAAAAGTGCTATTGCAAACGCTGAAAACAACAAAGGAATGAACGCTTCAAACCTTTTTGTTGCTGAATGCTATGCAGGTGCTGGCCCAATCCTTAAGAGAATTGCATATCGTGCAAAAGGCAGAGCGGACAGAATACTTAAAAGAACTTCACACATTACAATTGTGCTTGATGAAGTGGTAGGAGGCTAATATGGGACAGAAAGTTAGTCCAGTAGGACTTAGAATTGGAATCAATAAAGATTGGGATTCAACTTGGTACGCTGACAAAAAAACTTTTGCAGCAAACCTTAAGGAAGACCAAGAAGTTCGTAACTTTTTGAAGAAAAAGTATAGTGCTTGTGCTATTTCAAAAATCACAATTGAAAGAACTGAAGCTAAACTTGTCATCAACATCTTTACAGGCAAACCTGGTATGATTATTGGTGCAAAAGGTGCTGGTATTGAAGCTATCAAGAAAGAAGTTTCAAAAATCATCAGACCTATCAAGCTTCTTGTTATCAACGTTAAAGAAATCAAGAAGGTTGACCTTGACGCTCAACTCGTTGCTGAAAGCATTGCTCTTCAACTTGAAAAGCGTGTGGCTGGTAAGAGAGCGTTGAAACAAGCTCTGCAAAGAGTTATGAGAGCTGGAGCAAAAGGCTGCAAAGTTCAAATCAGCGGCGTTCTTGCAAAAGCAAACGACAAAGCTATGACTGAAAAATACATGGAAGGATCACTTCCTCTTCACACTTTGCGTGCAGATATTGATTATGGCGAAGCTTCTGCCTTCACTATGATTGGTAAGATTGGCGTTAAGTGCTGGATCTACAAGGGTGAAATCCTTCAAGCTAAGAAGTCGTCTGAACAGAAAGGAGGACAAGAATAATGTTAATGCCAAAGAGAGTTAAAAGAAGAAAAGTTTTCAGAGGCAGAATGACTGGCAAGGCAACTAGAGGCAATACTATTGCTTACGGCACTTATGGTATCGTAGCAACTGAACCATGCTGGATCAAATCAAATCAAATTGAAGCTGCACGTGTTGCTATGACAAGACATATCAAACGTGGCGGTAAAGTTTGGATCAAGATTTTTCCAGACAAGCCTGTAAGTAAAAAACCTGCTCAAACTCGTATGGGTTCGGGTAAAGGCGCTCCTGAATTTTGGGTTGCTGTAGTTAAGCCAGGCAGAGTTCTCTTTGAAATTGAAGGCGTAGCTGAAGCTGTTGCTAAGGAAGCACTTAGACTTGCTGGTCACAAACTTCCTTGCAAAGTAAAATTCTTAAAGAAAGAAGAAGACAAAGGTGGTGCGGAAAATGAAAATTAGTGAAATTCAAGGTTTGACAGTGGCAGAACTTAATGCAAAACTTAAAGAACTCAATAGTGAACTTTTCAATCTTCGTTTTTCTCATGCCACAAGAAGTCTTGCAAACCCAATGCAAATTCACAATGTGAAGAAAGACATTGCAAGAGTTAAGACTGTAATCAGAGAAAAAGAAATAGCGGCTGCCGCAAACGGAGGAAACAATGGAAAATAGAAATGAAAGAATAACAAGAGAAGGCATTGTTGTAAGTGCTGGCAAGATGGATAAAACTGTCGTTGTTAAAGTTGTTTCAAGAGTAAAAAGCCCTATCTATAAAAAAGTCGTTCAAAGAACTAAAAAGTTCAAAGCTCATGACGAAAACAATGCGTGCGGAATGGGTGATCGAGTTAAAATTATGGAAACTCGTCCACTTAGCAAAGATAAGCATATGCGCGTTGTTGAAATCATTGAGAAAGCTAAGTAAGGAGGAAGCAATATGATTATACCTCAAACAAGATTGAAAGTTGCTGACAACACTGGTGCAAAAGAAATTATGTGTATCAGAGTTCTTGGTGGCTCATTCAGAAGAAGTGGAAACATCGGCGATATCATCGTTGCTTCTGTGAAGAAGGCTATTCCTGGTGGAACAGTTAAGAAGGGTGACGTTGTGAAAGCTGTTATCGTTCGTTCTTCAAAAGGTCTTAGAAGACCAGACGGATCTCATATCCGTTTTGATGACAACGCTGCTGTTATCATCGACAACCAAAAACAACCAAAAGGCACTCGCGTTTTTGGACCTATCGCGAGAGAACTCCGTGACAGAGGATATATGAAGATTATCTCTCTTGCTCCGGACGTTATATAAGAAGGAGGGCGTTATGAAAATGAATGTAAAAACAGGCGATAACGTTCTCGTTATCACAGGAAAAGACAAAGGCAAAACTGGCAAAGTTATGCAAGTTATCGCTTCTGACAACAAGGTTGTTGTTGAAAACGTAAACATCGTGACTAAGCACCAAAAGCCAAGAAGCCAACAAGACAAGGGCGGCAAAATTCAAAAAACTGCACCAATCGAAGCTTCAAACGTTTTGGTTGTTTGTCCAAACTGCAACAAAGCTACAAGAGTTGCTCATGCTGAAGTTGCTGGCAAAAAAGTTCGCTCTTGCAAAAAGTGCGGTGCATCTCTTGACAAAGAGTTTGTAAAAGCTTCAAAGAAAGAAGCAAAAAAGACAGAAGCAAAGAAAACTGTTAAAAAAGCAAGTGAGCTTAAAGGTGCAACTTTAAAGCAAGCTGAAGCACCTGTAAAAGAAGAAAATGTTGAGAAGAAGCCTGCTGCAAAGAAGACTACTTCATCAACAACTAAAAAGTCGACAACTGCAAAGAAAGTAAGTGAATAGGAGAAAGTTAAGTTATGGCAAAAGAACAAAACAGAATTTTGGCTAAATATAAACAGGAAGTTGTACCTGCTCTTATTTCAGAATTTGGTTATAAAAACATAATGGAAGTTCCAAAACTTGTTAAAGTTGTGCTCAATATGGGTCTTGGAGAAGTTAAATCCAATTCAAAATCTTTCAACATCGCAGTTGACGAACTTGCAGTTATCTCAGGCCAAAAGCCAGTTGTTACAACTGCAAAAAAATCAATCTCAAATTTTGGTCTTAGAGAAGGCCAAAAGATTGGTGCAAAAGTTACACTCAGAGGCGACCGTATGTATGAGTTCTTTGATAGACTTACAGCAATCGCACTTCCTAGAGTGAGAGACTTCAAGGGTGTTCCTGATAAGTCATTTGATGGCAAAGGAAACTACTCTATGGGAATTAAAGAACAACTTATATTTCCAGAAATAGTTTATGAAAAAGTCGAAAAAATCAGAGGTTTTGACATTACTTTCGTTACTACTGCAAAGACAAACGAAGAGGCAAAAGCCCTTTTGAAGGCACTTGGTATGCCTTTTGCAAGATAGGAGTTGATTATGGCAAAAAAAGCATTGGTTGAAAAACAAAAAAGAACTCAAAAATACAAAACTCGTGAATATACTCGCTGCAGCCTTTGCGGCAGACCTCACGCAGTTCTTAGAAAGTATGGCATTTGCAGAGTTTGCTTTAGAGAACTCGCAAACAAGGGCGAAATCCCTGGCGTAAAGAAAGCTAGTTGGTAAGAGGAGGAAGAAAAATGTTAGTTACAGATCCAATCGCAGATATGCTCACAAGAATTCGTAATGCTACACGTGCTAAACACGAAAGCGTGATCATTCCTGCATCAAATGAAAAATTGGCAATTGCAAAAATCCTTCTCGAAGAAGGTTACATCAACTCTTTTGAAGAAATCAAAGATGGCAACTGGAAAAACATTCTTGTTTCACTCAAGTATGACAATGCTGGTGACAGCGTTATACAAGGTTTGAAAAGAATTTCAAAACCAGGTCTTCGTATTTACGCTCAAAAAGATAAACTTCCAAGAGTTATAAGCGGACTTGGCATCGCTATCATTTCAACAAACAAGGGCATTGTGACAGACAAAGTTGCAAGAAAACTTAATGTTGGTGGCGAAGTTCTCGCTTATGTATGGTAAGGAGGAAAGTATGTCAAGAATAGGTAAAAAAGTTATAGTTATGCCTGCAGGCGTTTCTGCTAAGCTTGAAAACAACGTGCTTACAGTTACTGGCCCAAAAGGAACTTTAACTCAAGAAATCGACAAAAACATCAAAACAAACATCAATGGACAGGAAATGTCTTTTGAAATAATCAAAAACACACCTGATGCAAACGCAAAACATGGACTTTATAGAGCTTTGGCACACAACATGGTTGTTGGTGTAAGCGAAGGCTTCAAAAGAAACCTTCTCATTGCAGGTGTAGGTTACAAGGCAAATGTAAGCGGAAACAAGCTTAACATAAACCTTGGCTTCTCACACCCAGTTGAAGTTGCAATTCCAAGCGATCTTCAAGTTGCGTGTCCATCAGTTACTGAAATTTCAATCACTGGTATCGACAAGCAAAAAGTTGGACAATTCGCTTCAAACATCAGAGATATCCGTCCTGTTGAGCCATACCACGGCTACGGCGTTCGTTACTCTGACGAAGTGGTAATCAGAAAAGTCGGAAAAACTGCAGGTAAAGGCAAGAAGTAGGAGATAAGGTTATGATTAACAAAACTGATAAAAATAAAGAAAGACTTGTTCGTCACAAACGCGTTAGACGCAAAGTTTCAGGCACAAGTGAAAGACCTCGTCTTTGTGTAAATAGATCTTTGAGCCAAATTTATGCTCAAATTATTGACGATACAAAAGGCGTTACACTTGTAAGCGCTTCTACACTTGACGCTGAAGTTAAAAAATTGATCAATGGCAAAAGCAAGTCAGAGCAAGCTAGAATTGTTGGCGAAACAATTGCTAAAAAAGCTTTGAAAAAGAAAATCAGCGAAGTTGTTTTTGACAGAGGTGGTTATATCTATATTGGTCGCGTTCAGGCTCTCGCAGATGGTGCTAGAGAAGCTGGACTTAAGTTTTAGGAGGAAATTATGAGTGAAGTAAATGAAGTAAAAAATGCACAAGCTCCTGAAAATCAAGGAAGAAGACCTTCTTTCAAAGACAAAAAGGGTGACAGACGTGAAAGACCTGTTAGACGTGAAGAAAGTGAGTTTGAAAAAACTGTTGTTTGCGTTCGTAGAGTAACAAAGGTTGTTAAAGGCGGAAGAACCCTTCGTTTCTCAGCACTTGTTGTTGTTGGTGACAAGAAGGGCAGAGTTGGTATTGCTATTGGCAAAGCCAAAGAAGTTTCTGGTGCTATTGAAAAAGCAACTACTATGGCTAAGAAAAATCTTATCAATGTTCCTATCATTGATGGAACAATTCCTCATGACATCATTGGTAAGTTCTCAGCAACTCATATTTTGATGTTGCCAGCTCCTGCCGGAACTGGAGTTATTGCAGGCGGATCAGCTCGTGCTGTTCTTGAACTTGCAGGTATCCACAACATCGTAACAAAGAGACATGGCTCTTCAAATAGAATTAACTGCGTTAAAGCAACTATTGAAGGTCTTAAAGGTCTTAAAACTAAAGAAGAAATCGCTGCTCGTCGTGGCAAATCGGTTGAAGAAATTTAAGGAAAAGGGAGAAAATCATTATGGCAGAGAAAAAACAAAAAATGCTTAAAGTAACTTGGGTGAAAAGTGCCATTGGCTACAACAAAAAGCAAGCTCTCATCATTGAAGCCCTTGGACTTAAAAAGCTCAACCAAACAAAAGTCCTTCCTGACAACGATGCAATTCGTGGAAGTTTATTTCACGTACGCCATCTTGTAAAAGTGGAAGAAGTGAAGTAGGAGGGGTTATGGAATTAAACAACATGAAACCAGCCGTTGGAGCAACTACCAAAAAAGTAAGAGTTGGCAGAGGAATTGGCAGCGGAATTGGTAAAACAAGTGGAAAAGGTCATAAAGGCCAAAACGCTAGAAGCGGTGGTGGAGTTAGACCTGGCTTTGAAGGCTGAAATATCCCTCTTATCAGAAAAATCCCTATGAGAGGATTTAACAACAAAAACTTTAAGAAAAATTATTCTTGCATCAATGTTGGCGAACTTGAATGTTTTGAAGCAAACACTGTTATCACAGAGGAACTTCTTTACGAAACAAGATTTGTTGGCAAACGTGCACCTTATGGTCTTAAAGTTCTTGGAGATGGCGAACTTACGAAGCCACTCACAATCAAAGCAAACAAAGTAACAAAACAAGCAAGAGAAAAAATCGAAAAAGTTGGCGGAAAGATTGAGGAGATTTAATTAAATGTTCAAGACAATAGCAAACGCATTTAAAATTAAAGACATTAGGAAAAAGATTTTGCTCACTCTTCTTCTTCTCTTTATCTACAGACTTGGCTGCTGGTTGCCTGCCGTTGGTTTTGACGCGTCGGCAATCATGGCGGGTGAAAGCGGAAATGTTGGTTTCTTCAGCCTTATGGATATGGTCAGCGGTGGAGCGCTTGCAAACTGCTCGGTGCTTGCACTAGGCGTTGCACCTTACATCACGGCGTCAATTGTTATTCAACTTTTGACAGTTGCCATTCCTAAGCTTGAACAACTTTCTAAGCAAGGTGAAGATGGAAGACGCAAAATCAACCTTTACACAAGAATAGCAGCACTTGTTCTTGCAATCGCGCAAGCGGTAGGAATTGTTGTTGCATATTCAAGCAGTATTGATGTAAACAATGCTCTTTGGGGTTCAGCTCCTACATGGCTTATCGGCGCAGGAATTGTTTTAATTCTGGTTGCTGGTGCTATGTTTACAGTTTGGATTGGTGAAAGAATTACCGACCTTGGCGTTGGTAATGGAATGAGTTTGCTTATTTTTGTCGGCATTCTCTCATCAGCCGCTGCTTCTTTCAGAGAAGCAATCAAAAACACTGCACAAGACATCACAAACCTTTGGTATATTGTGCTTTTCATTGTCGCAGTTGTTGCAATTTTTGCTCTTATCGTATTTGTTGACGGTGGCGAGCGAAGAGTAAATGTTCAATATGCAAAACAAATCAAGGGCAGAAAGATGTATGGTGGACAAAGCACTTACATTCCTATCAGAGTGAATGGAACTGGTGTTATTCCAATCATCTTTGCTTCAGCTCTTATCACTTTTCCACAACTTATTATATCTATGTTCTGGCCAAACTCTTCGGCTTATTCATGGTATAGCAAGTGGTTGGGTAGTGGCTCTTGGGTTTATATCGTGCTTACTGCAGTTCTCATATTGCTGTTTGCATTCTTCTACGCAAAACTTATGTTCGACCCAGACGACATCAGCAAGCGTATTCAACAGCAAGGCGGCTTCATTCCTGGCATACGTGCAGGCAAGCCAACAGCAGATTATCTCAAAAAGATTTCAAATCGAATTACACTTTTCGGGGCAATCTTCTTGGCGGTTATCGCACTTATTCCATCACTTGCTTTCAAGGCAATTGGTGACGCGACCTCAGCAGGTATGCTTATCAATGCATTCAGTGCTACAGGTCTTATGATCGTCGTTTCAGTTGCACTTGAACTTGACAAACAACTTGAAGCTCAAATGCTTATGAGAAACTATAAAGGTTTCTTGAATTAAGGTTAGGCAAAAGGCAAGGTTAGCCTTGCCTGCCAATATGACCTAAGGCTCAGGGTCAATAAATAAATGAGGCGAAAAGTTAACCTATTTAATGCAGGTTTTAAAATAAGGCATTAAATCATGGAGGACAAATTATGAAACTTATCCTTTTGGGTGCTGCGGGCAGTGGAAAAGGCACTCTTGCCAAAAAAATTACTGCAGATTTTGGTATTCCTCAATTGTCGATGGGTGATATGCTTAGAGACATTGCAAGCAGCGGAAGCGAGCTTGGTAAGAAGATTGGTGAATATCAAAACAAAGGAATTCTTGTTCCTAGTGACGTCGTTTTTGAAGTTTTGAAGGTTAGGCTTTCACAAGCTGATTGCAAAAATGGTTTCATACTTGATGGCTTTCCTCGTTCGCTTGAGCAGGCGGAATTACTTTCTGGCGTGACTGACATTGACGCCGTGATAAGTGTTGAACTTGCTTTTGATGAGCTTGAAAGAAGGCTTGTGTCAAGAAGAACTTGTCCAAAATGTGGAGATATTGACAACGCAAACTATGAAGGTTTTACTGGAAATTGCAGAAAATGTCAAACTCCTTTGTTTCAGCGTGATGACGATAAACCTGAAGCAATAAGAACTCGTCTGGAAGTTTATAAAAAGAATATCACACCACTTATAAACTTCTACAGTGGAAAAGTGTTTAAAGTTTCATCAGCTGGCACGCCAGACGAAACTTATAGACCCGTAAAAAACTTTTTAGGCAGTTTGGAGGCTTAAATCTTGAACAAGATGACACCTGCAGAGATCGTTCTGATGCGAAAAGCTGGGCAACTTACGCGTGAGGCGTTAAAATACGTCGAAACACTGATAAAACCTGGTATTTCTACATTAGAACTTGACAAATCTGTGAAAAAGTTTATAATAGATAGTGGTGCAGTTCCATCTTTTCTCGGATATGAAGGATATCCTGCCTCTATATGTGCTTCGCTAAACGATATGGTGGTGCATGGAATACCTTCAGCTGACATTATCCTCAAAGAAGGCGACATAATCAGCATTGACCTTGGTGTTATCTACAAAGGTTACAATGGTGACGCGGCAAGGACCTTTCCAGTAGGGAAAATATCAGCAGATAAGCAAAGGCTTATTGATGTAACTCGTGAGAGTTTTTTCGAGGGTGTAAAACACTTAAAAGTTGGACACAGGTTGGGCGAGATGAGCAATGCAATTCAAACATATGCTGAAAAAAATGGCTATAGCGTTGTTCGTGAGCTTGTGGGGCATGGCATCGGCAAAAAGATGCATGAGCCGCCAAACGTTCCCAACTATGGAAAAGTGACTGACGGTCCGCTTGTTACAGAAAATGCTTGCATTGCGATTGAGCCTATGATAAACATGGGCAAACGCCATGTATGGCTGCTTGAAGATGGCTGGGGCGTGGTTACGCAAGACGGTTTACCTTCTGCACATTACGAAAACACCGTGTTGATCACAAAAGACGGCGTTGAAATCTTGACTTTATAAGTGAGGAAATTATGCAAAAGGGTAATGTGGTCGAGGCTCTTGCTGGCAAGGAAAAAGGTCAAATTTTTGTTATCATAGACATAAAAGACAACTTTGTTTATCTAGCTGACGGAAAAAGACTTTTGGCAAGCAAGACAAAAAAGAAGAGTTTAAAACACGTTCGTATGTTTGGCTCTCAAAGTTTGACAGTAGAAGAGGTTGAGGACTTAAACCCTCGTGTCAATGCAAGAATAAGAAAATTTTTAAGTCAAATAAAAAGGAGTTAAAGTATGTCAAAAGAAGATGTGATTGAATTTGAAGGCATTGTTGAGGAAGTTCTACCCAACACTACATTTAGAGTGCGTCTTTCAAACGGACATATCATAACAACATATATCTCAGGCAAGCTCAGACAACACTATATCAAAGTGCTTGAAGGAGATAAAGTCAAAGTCGAGATGAGCCCTTATGACCTTTCTAAGGGCAGAATAACTTGGAGAGAAAAGGGCTAAAAGGAGACAAAAATGAAAGTTAGAGCATCTGTAAAGCCAATTTGTGATAAGTGCAGAGTTATTAAGAGAGATGGCAAGGTTATGGTCATCTGCTCAAAGAGTGCAAAGCACAAACAAGTTCAAGGCTAAAAAAAATAAAAATTGGAGGAATTTGTAAATGGCAAGAATTGCTGGTGTTGATTTACCTAGAGAAAAGAGATTGGAACTCGGTCTTACCTATATCTACGGAATAGGCAGGGTAACATCAAACAAAATTTGTGAAGCAACTGGCGTAAGTGCAGACATTCGCGTTAAGGATTTGACTGATGACCAAGTTGCTAAACTTCGTAACTATATCGAACATAATGTCATTGTGGAAGGTGAACTTCGCAAAAAAGTCGACATGGACATTAAAAAACTCAATGAAATGGGTTGCTTCCGTGGCATTCGTCACAGAAAAGGTCTTCCTGTAAGAGGCCAAAACACTAGAAACAACGCTAGAACTAGAAAAGGTCCTAAGAAAGTTGTTGCTGGAAGCTCAAAGAAGGGCAAATAAGAGGAGTAGAAAATGGCTGTTAAGAAAACTGCAAAGAAAACAACTAAAACTAAAAAAAGAGTTAGCAAAAATATATCAGTTGGACAAGTTCATATCAAAACTTCTTTCAACAACACAAACGTTTGCTTTACTGATTGCCAAGGCAATGTTTTGTCTTGGTGCACTTCTGGCAAACTTGGCCTTAAGGGTTCTAAGAAAAGCACTCCTTTCGCAGCTCAATCTTGTGTTGAAGACGCTGCTAAGGTTGCCAAAGAACACGGCATTCAAAGCGTTGAAGTATTTGTTAAAGGCCCAGGCAGTGGACGTGAACTGGCTATCAGATCACTTCAAAACTGTGACCTCAACGTAACTATGATCAAGGACGTTTCGCCAATCGCACACAACGGTTGCAGACCTCCTAAAACAAGAAGAGTATAAAAGGAGAAAGAATTATGGCAAGAACTATTGAACCTGACTGCCGTCAATGCAGACGCGAAGGTTGCAAACTCTTTCTTAAAGGCGAAAGATGCACTTCAAAGAAATGTGCTATGGAAAGACGTCCTGTTATACCTGGACAACACGGCAATTCTAGAAGAAGAGTAACCTTTTCAGAATATGGCACACAACTTCGTGAAAAACAAAAAGTTAAAAGAATGTATGGTATCTTAGAAAAACAATTCCACGACTACTATGAAGACGCTGGAAGAATGAAAGGTATCGTTGGCGAAAATATGCTTTCACTTATTGAAAGAAGACTTGACAACGTTGTTTATCGTATGGGTATCGGTGCAAGCAGAAAGCAATGCCGTCAAATCGTAAACCATGGTCACATCACTGTCAATGGCAAAAGAGTTGATATCGCTTCATTCAGAGTTAAAGTGGGCGATGTGATCGCTGTTAAAGAAAACAAGCAAGAACTTGACGCTTTCAAATCACTTAAGGGCATGAAAGTTGTTATGCCAAAATGGCTTGAATTTGACACAAATTCTCTTACTGGGAAAATTGTAGCACTTCCTAGCAGAGAAGATATCGACCCAGATATCAAAGAACAACTTATCGTTGAATTGTATTCAAGATAATTTAGTGGAGGGCAAAATAATATGAGTATGAATATAGAAAGACCAAAAATTTCTTGCGAAGAAAACAATAATGGTAGTTTTGCAAGATTTATCGTTGAGCCTCTCGAAAAAGGTTATGGAATAACTCTTGGAAACGCAATGAGAAGAACTCTTCTCTCTGCTCTTCCTGGAGCAGCCCCAATTGCTGTGCGTATTGCTGGCGTGGCTCACGAGTTTTCAACAATCAGAGGAGTGACTGAAGATGTTGTTGACATCATTCTCAACTTAAAATCTTTGGCACTTAAGTCTTCAAACAAAGAGAGAGATTTTGTAACTTATCTTCACCTTCGCAAAAGTGGAGCTGGCGAAGTTACTGCAAAAGATTTTGAAGCAAATAGCGAGATTGAAATTTTAAATCCAGACCTTCATATCTGCACAATGGACGAAGGTGCTGTGCTTGATATGGACATCATGGTTGGCAATGGCCGTGGCTATGTGCCAAACACAACAAACAAAACAAAGTTTGAAAACATTGATTTTATCGCAATGGATTCACTTTTCTCACCTGTAAAGAAAGTTAATTTCAATGTTGAAAGCACCCGTGTGGGACAAAGCGTTAACTTTGACAAACTTGTGCTTGAAATTGAAACAAATGGCACAACTACAGCTAGAGAAATTGTTGCACTTGCAGGGAAAATCATTGTTGAACACATTGAAGTTTTTGTAGAACTTTGCGCTCAAATGAGCAATGTTGAAATTCTTGTTTCTCGCGAAGAAGATAAGCAAATTAAATTGTTGGAACTTCCTATTGAAGAAATGGATCTTTCTGTTCGTTCTTATAACTGCTTAAAGAGAGCTGGTGTGAATAACATCGAAGACCTCACAAAGAAGTCAAGAGCCGATATGCTTAAAGTAAAAAATCTCGGCATCAAGAGTATTGATGAAGTTATTGCAAAACTTGAAAGCTATGGTCTTTCACTTCGCAAAGATGAAGATTAAACTTTTTTAAAGGAGAAAATTTATGGCTAACGCAAAATTGGGTAGACCAAGCAAAGAGAAAAATGCCCTCTTAAGAGGACTTGTTTCAGACCTTCTTTGGTATGGCAAAATTGAGACAACAGAGGCAAGAGCAAAGTCAGTTAGAAGCAAAGCGGAAAAGCTTATAACCCTCGCAATAAATTCTTATGAAGACATTGTAAAAGTTGAAAAAGAAATCAAAGACGAAAAGGGTGTAAAGGTTAAGACTACTGTTTCTAATGATGGACCTAAAAAATTGAACGCTAGAAGACAAATCATGTCGTACGTTTATGATAGACAAGAACAAAGAAAACCTAAAGAAAGCAAGGCTGCATTTGAAGCAAGAACAAATGGCATCAATCACCCTCTGCTTGAAAAGATTTTCAATGTTTATGCTCCAAAATATGCTCAAAGAGCAAAAGAAGTTGGACAAGGTGGTGGATACACAAGAGTTATCAAGCTTGGCCAACGTCGTGGAGATGCGGCAGAAATGGCTATCGTTGAATTGATTTAAAAAACTGGTCTTTTATAAGGCCATTTTTTAATTGAAAAATAAAAACCCAACAAAATTTAAACTAAAAAAACAGAATATACCAAACTTTTAACATTGCAATTTTATTGCAGTGTTTGTTTTGGTTTTTTCGACAAGGTTTTTGCAAATCTACTAAAAAAAATATTGACAGCTTTTAAGCAATTTAAATACAATAATAATGAAATCATTTAAAAGGAGGAAGAAATGTTTGACAAATTAAAAAAAGGCTTTTGCAAATGTGAAGGAGATAAAATTGTTTACAGATGTGGCAAAAATAGAATTGTATTTGAAAAAGATAATGTAAAATCCATGAGAAATATTTTAGAAGAAAATGGAATTTTAGAAGAACAAAAACAATTACAGATTGCTCAAAAAGTTATCCATTATACAAACACTCTTGCTATGTGCAACCCAATTGAAGCAATTGAAGCTTGTCCAAATTGCCTCATAACATTTAATAGTGTTTGGAATTCAGTTTGTCAAGGCATTGCACACGCAAGACTGAATAGAGGTGACGTGCTTTTGCAATTTGCTTTTAAATTGGCTGCTGATAAGACCAAATTTGAAAAATCGCCAGCATACAATGAAGACTTTTCGTTGAGAGCAAGTCTTGAACCAATTATGTATTAAAATTCAAAAATAATACCGAATTTAACCACTGCAAGCTAGGTGGTTTTTATTTTTAACATTTAGAAAACTTTTAAAATTAAGTTGTAAGTTTAAAACTTAAAACAAACTGCTTTGTTTTTTTTAATATTTTTAGGCTATTTTCAACATTTTTTAGCAAAAGGAACAAAACAAATTTAGGGGTTTTTAAAGATTATTTGTTGCAATTATTGTTTGGCGAACTTAAATTTTTATGTTAAAATGCTTACAAGAATATTTGGAGGAAAGATGAAAGCGGTTGTGCAAAGAGTAAAAAGTGCAAGTTTATCAGTTGACGGCAAGCTTGTTTCTGAAATTGGCGTGGGATTTGCTGTCTATTTGGGTGTGGGCAAAGGCGACACGATAAAAGAAGCCGAAGTTCTAGCCAAAAAGATTGCAAAGATGAGGGTTTTTGAAGATGAAAAAGGCAAAATGAATTTAGATTTGGCTGCAGTAAATGGTCAAATTCTTCTCATAAGTCAATTTACTCTTTTTGCAGATTGTACACATGGCAACAGACCAAGCTTTTTTGATGCTGAATTGCCAGAAAAAGCAAGTGAACTTTATTACATTATGAAAAAATTGTTGGAATTGCAGGCGATTGTTGTGAAAACTGGTGTTTTTGGTGCTGACATGCAGATAAAACAACACAATGATGGACCTGTGACAATAATCTTAGATGCAAGCGAGTTTATTGCTTGCAAAAAGTGAGCAAGTTTTGTATAATTTAAATAGTTTGGAGAGATTATGGTTATTTTAGGTGATTATCATACACATACAAAATATTCGCGTCATGGGCATGGCAAGGGCAGCGTTCTTGAAAACGCATCTGTTGCAAATGAAAAAGGTTTAAAACAAATTGCCATCACTGACCACGGCTTTAATCATGCTTTTTATGGCGTAAGGAGGCGTGATATACCTGAGGTGAAGGAAGATATTTTAAATGCAAAAGAAGTCACAGGCGTTGACATACTTTTAGGCGTTGAAGCAAACTTGATTTCCCTCAATGGTGATATTGATGTGCAAATTGAAGATTTTGAATTTCTAGATGTGCTTGCTATGGGCTTTCACAAGTTTGTCAACATGCAAAGAAGCGAAGATGTGAGAAAATTGACATTGCCAAACCTTTTTGGCACACCATTTCAGCCTAGTCAAGAAAAAATCAGCCGCAATACTACTGCTTATTTGAAAGCTCTCGATAAATACCCAATCGATATTTTGACACATATAAACTACGAATTTCCTATTGATACACTTGCAGTAGCAAGGCTTGCCAAGGAAAAAGGTACTTACATTGAGCTTAACGGCAAACGTATAAATATATCTGAGCGTGATTTAGATATCATGGCAGGCGAAGGCGTGAGGTTTATTTTGAATTCTGACGCACATACTCCAGATAGGGTGGGCGAGTGCAATGAGGGGTTCAACCTGATATTCAAGCTTGGCATACCGCTTTCGCAGGTGGCAAATATAGACAAGTTGCCAAAATTTAAGAACAAAAGAGGTTGAAGTTGAGTTTTTCAAAAAATTCAAAATTTGAAATAATGGCCAATCCGATTGAAGACGCTGACTGCGGTATAGCGTTTTTGTCGGGGCTTTTTCATGCTTGCGGTCAACTGACCAAAAATAGCGAAGGACTTAGAGCAGACCTTGTAACCGATCTTAAAGAGATGTTTGACTATGCAAATGCAATAGTAAAAAAACTTTATGGTGACACATTATCACTCGAAATAAGTGATGATTATATCATAAACAAAACAACTTACTATAGAATTATGTTTCCTCTTGATATTTCTGAGAGAGTGCTTGTAGATTGTGGAATTTTGGAGTTAAATGGTGGCATAACCATCAAGCGAGAGATTGACCGCAACATTTTGCAAGATGAAGAGTGTAAGCGTTCTTTTATCGTGGGTGCGTATATTGGCTGCTCAACTTCAAGCATACGCTTAAGCGAACTTGGCTCACAGACTGCCACTACAGGTTATCATCTTGAGTTTGCTTCACACACATATGAGTTTTTAAAGGGGTTGCAAGAGCTATTGAGTGAATTTTCAATTACTTCCAAGCTTGTTGAAAGAAAGAAGATTTTTGTGCTTTATTTAAAGGATTCCGAGGCAATAAAAGACCTTTTGGCACTTGTAGGGGCTGGACAAAGCGTGCTTGACCTATCAGACGAAATGGCAAAGCGAGGCTTAAGAAACACTGTGAATAGGCAGGTTAATTGCATCAATGCAAATATAAACAAAACTGTAGAAGCAAGCCTAAAACAAGTGGAAGCGATCAATCTTATCAATCGCAAAATAGGTCTTGAAAGCTTGCCAGAAGACTTGCAAGAAGTTGCTGTTTTAAGACTTGCAAACCAACAAGAAAGTATGGAAGAACTTTTAAAACTTTCTACCATCAAGCTTACAAAGAGTGGTCTTAACCATCGTTTTAGAAGATTGTTGAAAATCGCAGATATTTTAAGAGAGAGATAAAAATATTTCATATTTTTTACAGAAGATAAGTTAAAAAGGGGTAAAGATGAAGGATTTTGTTCACTTACACTTGCATACTGAATACAGCTTGCTTGACGGACTTGCAAGAATAGAAAAGCTTGTGGATATAGTAAAAGAGCGTGGCTGGAAGGCAGTAGCTATCACTGACCATGGTAATATGTATGGTGCTTTAAAGTTTTTTGAGGCATGCGTTTGTAAAGGCATCAAACCTATTATTGGTCAAGAATTTTATTGCACACACGACATGAAGTCACGTTCAAACCGCGATGACATGGCACACCTTATTCTTATCGCAAAAAACAATACTGGCTATCAAAATCTTTTGAAGCTTTCCTCTTTTGCCTTTCTTGAAGGATTTTATTTCAAACCAAGAATAGACTACAAACTGCTAGAGCAGTACAGCGAAGGTCTTATCTGTCTTTCTGCTTGTCTTGCAGGACATATTCCTCAGTTTATTTTGAAAAGACAGTATGATGAGGCTGACAGACTGGCTTTAAAATTAAAGTCAATTTTTGGTGAGGATTTTTATCTTGAAATTCAAGATCATGGCATACCTGAACAAAAGGAAGTTTTGGTCAAGCTTAGTGAAATGTCACAAAGACTTGACATCAAACTTGTGGCTACAAATGATGTGCATTATTTGAACAGAGAAGACGCAGAGCTTCAAGACGTTTTGATGTGCGTGCAAATGGGCAAGACTTATGACGACCCAGAACGTATGAAGTTTTCAACCAATGAATTTTATTTAAAAACCTATGAAGAAATGCTTGAAGCTTTGCCTGGTTTTGAAGAGGCGCTTGATCGAACGAACGAAATTGCTGACAAATGCAATGTTACCATAAAAACAAAGTCACTTCGTGAAGCGGCGGAAGGAGGCAATCCAAACATTCCTGAAGAAGACAAACTAGGTGCTAGTGAAAACTTTATTCCGCTATATATTCCTGACACTGGTGAAGACGCTTATGAATTTTTAAAAAGGCTGTCTTATGAAGGCCTTGAAAGAAATTATAAGGAAATAACAAAAGAGCTTGAAGAGCGAATGGAAATGGAACTTTCAACAATCCATAAGCTTGGCTTTGTTGAATACTTTCTCGTCGTTTGGGACTATATCAATTTTGCTCGTGAAAATGGTATCCCTGTTGGACCTGGTCGAGGCTCTGGTGCGGGCAGTTTGGTCGCTTACTGCACAGGTATAACTCAGGTTGACCCTATGCGTTATGAATTGTTCTTTGACCGCTTCATCAATCCTGAACGCGTTTCAATGCCCGACTTTGACGTTGACTTCTGCATGGATAGACGTGGCGAAGTTATAGAATACTCAAAAAGGCGATACGGCTACGACCACGTTTCAAATATTGTAACTTTTGGAAATATGCAAGCAAAAAATGCAATCAAAGACGTTGCACGCGTTTTTCGATATCCTCTTTCTGAAGTTGATAAAATCACGAAAGAAATTCCTGGCAAGCCACTATGCAAGCCACCAGTTCTTAAATATTATTTTGGTCAGAGCAATAAAGAAGGCAGTGAAAAGTTCGTCATTCCGGCACTTAAAAAAATGTATGAAGATGATGAAATGATCAAAAAGATTGTCGACATGGCAATCAAGCTTGAAGGTGTGCCAAGAAACGTTTCGATGCACGCGGCAGGCGTGCTCATTTCTCCAACTCCTGTTTTTGACAAAGTGCCAATGGCCAAGAGCGGCGAAGACGTGGTTACTCAATTTGACATGTCTGAACTAGAACATTTGGGTCTTCTAAAAATGGACTTTCTTGGTCTTAGAACTTTGACTGATATCAAAAAAGCGATAGACTATATTAAGGAAGATTATGGCGTCGAAATTGACTTTACCAAAATGGAATACAATGATCCTGCTGTTTTTGAGCTGATTTCATCAGGCAATACTGAAACTATATTTCAGCTTGAAAGTGGAGGTATGAAGAAGTTTATGATGGACCTTCAACCTTCTTGCCTTGAAGACGTGATTGCGGGTATTTCACTTTATCGTCCTGGCCCAATGGACTTCATTCCAAAGTTTGTTCGTGGCAAAAAGAACCCAGAAACTATCGAATATGATGACCCTTGTCTTGAGCCGATCTTGTCAAACACATACGGTTGTATAGTTTATCAAGAGCAGGTTATGAAAATTTTTCAAGTCATGGCAGGCTTTTCACTTGGCGGGGCCGACAACGTGCGAAGAATTATGGGTAAGAAAAAGCCTGAAAAGTTGCCGCCAGAACGCAAGAAATTCTTATATGGCTGGACAGACCCTGAAGGTAAGAAAAAGCCAATTCCAGGGGCTTTGGCTCTTGGTCACGAAGAAGAAGTTTCAATCAAAGTGTTTGACCAAATGGCTAAGTTTGCTGGTTATGCCTTCAACAAATCTCACGCTGCAGCTTATGCATATGTTGCTTATCAAACGGGCTATTTAAAGGCACATTATGAAATTGAATATCTGACAGCAGTGCTAAACAATCGTATAAGCAATGCTGACCTTGTCAAACGCTATACAAACTACGCCAAAATGGAAGGCTTTGAAGTTTATCCACCTGACATAAACAAATCATATACTGAGTTTAAGGTTGAAAACGGCAATATGCGTTTTGGTCTTGGTGCGTTGAAGCACGTAGGAACAGGAGTTGTTGACCAAATAGTCAGTGAAAGACAAAAAAATGGTAACTTTAAAAGTTTTGAAGATTTTGTTCAAAGAATGATAGCCTATGGCACTATCAACAAGAGAACTGTTGAAAGTTTAATACTTGGCGGAGCTTTTGATCAGTTTGGTATTTACCGCTCAAAATTGATGGCTGTGCATTCAATGGTTATAGACAGAGCGGTGCAAGACAAGAAAAACACCTCAAATGGACAGACTTCTATCTTTGACACTTTTGAAGAGGTGGCAGAAGCGGTAAATTCAGTTGAGTATCCTGATATAAAAGAGTTTAACAAAGAGACACTTTTAAAGCAAGAAAAGGAATTTGTTGGCATTTATCTTTCAGGTCACCCGCTTGATGATTATCTTGACAAGTTTGAAAGCTTCAACTTTAAGTCGAGCATGATAAGGAAAGAAGACAGCGACAACTTCTCCAAAGAAGATGGTGATGATGAAGAAATGGGTGAGGCGACCTATTATGGCGAAGAAATAATGCCTGAAGACGTTGGTGAAAGCAAAGAAGAATTTGTCAAAGATGGACAAAATGTTATAGGCGGCGGAGTGGTGACGTCTGTAAAAAAACTTTCAGGCAAAAATATGGCAATCCTTACTATCGAAGATCTTGATGGTACATTTGACGCTTTTGTATTTCCAAAAATTTATAACAAATTCAACGACCTTATCGTCGAAGATACGCTCTTGACAGTAAGAGGTCATGTTTCGATCAGAGATGGAAAAAGTCCTGTTGTTGTCGTTGATAGTATGACGCCTTGGAAAAAGGTTGAAGATGTGGCTATAAAAGAAGAAAAACTCTATTTGCGCTTTGACACAAAAGATATCGATGTTTATACAAAAGTGAAGGATATAATCTCTTCTTATCCTGGCAAGTCGTCTGTTGTGATCAAATGTTCTTCGACCAACAATGCGTTTGCTTTCAGTGCAAGGGTGGAGCTTAACAATTATTTAAGCAACGAGCTAATTGGCCTACTTGGCGAAAGCAATGTTATACTAAGATAGCTTTCGCTAAAAGCACCTATTGAAAACAGCTGTTTTTCAGGCTATAAACAACAGCAAAACCGCTCACACTATTTATACTCTTCAAGACGAAAATGGCAAGGTTTCTTTGTTTTCTATTTTTTTAGGAGGCAAGGGTTATAGAAGCAAATTAAATAATGTGCCAGAAGAGTAGTGATTTGATAAATGAAAATACTGAAAAATGAGATATTGAAATAAATTTCTAAAATTTCTTTTGTTTTTCTTGACATTTGTGTTAGACTATGATAAACTTTCATAGTCAACATGTGCGGGTGTAGTTCAGTGGTAGAACCCCAGCCTTCCAAGCTGGTCGCGAGGGTCCGATTCCCTTCACCCGCTCCATGGGCTTCCGTAGCTCAGCTGGATAGAGCAATGCCCTTCTAAGGCAGAG
>CARTDZ010000014.1:0-9140 GCA_949067325.1 uncultured Eubacteriales bacterium
CTAGTCTTTTTTCATTACTTAGAAGAAAGCAAAACCAGTCCTCTTTTCTCGTTGTGAGCGAAGGCAAACTCGAACGAAGCGCGGTGAGTGCCTAAGGCACCGAGCATAGAAAGTGGCCAAGCCACCTTTAAGCTCTTATTATTAAGAAAGTCTTATTTGAAGATTAGTGGGTGCCTAAGGCACTTTTTTTGTGGGCAAGTAATTAAAACTCTTGCGCTGGCATATCATGTTGATATGAAAAAGATACGATTGAAAGTTTTTTATTTTAGAAGATTTTTTGTCAATGCAGCGATTGCATTGATGATCTGCGTTTTTGGCGGGCTTACAATTTGGGGCAGTGTGCGAGCATTGCCAACAGCCAATATCACCAACGGAGTTTACTACAGCGGTGACACAAATTCAAACAATGCCTCACTTATGATCAATGTCTACTGGGGCACTGAATATCTCGATGGAATGCTTGAAGTTCTTTCAGAAAAAAACGTCAAAACGACCTTCTTTGTTGGCGGAACTTGGGCGCTGAAAAATGAGGAAATGCTCAACAAAATCAAGTCTCAAGGTCATGAGATTGGCAATCATGGTTATAATCATCGCGACCATGACAAAATATCTGAAAGCGACAACCTCAAAGAAATTTCAAACACTCACAAAATTGTTCAAGAACTTAGTGGCGTAGAAATGAACCTTTTTGCACCACCAAGCGGGGCTTATAATAAGACAACAGTCAGTGCGGCAACAAGTTTAGGATATAAGACCATTATGTGGACACGTGACACAATAGACTGGCGAGATAAAAATACAGACCTCATCTATAGCAGGGCAATCAAAAACGCAAAAGGCGGAGATTTGATTTTGATGCACCCAACAGCAAACACGCTTGAAGCTTTGCCAAAAATCATAGAATATTATCAGTCCAACAATCTCAATTTGACAACTGTAACAGAGACTTTGGGTTAAATAGAAGCATAAAATAATGTAAAAATATAAAAAAAACAATATCTGATATCTTTCGACAAAAGCAAAAAGGACAAAAAAGGTCATGATACTTCAAAAAATGTCTCAACTTAGTTTGAGATATTTTCTTTTTGTGCTAAAATAGACTTGAGAAAATTTGCGACTTTGCATTAAAAGGGTGTTAAATGGCAACATTTCAAGTTTCAAATAAAAAGAAAACTCAAAAAAGCGGCAAAAATGTTAAAAAAATTTGGGGAATAACCTTGCTTGCTTTGGCAACGATAATCTTTCTCTTCTCAGTGACTCGCCTTGTCGCACCACTGCAATACTTTTTGCTCGGTACTTTCGGTATTTTTGTCTATCCAATGTCAATTTTGATGATGATTATAGGCCTAGCACTTCTCAACAACAAACGTTACGTTATGCCAAAACGCTATGCCATCTTTTTAACTCTTTCTATCATATTTCTTATCACAATTATCCAGCTTATTATACTTCGTGAGCCTGCAAATATGACTTTCGGTCAATATCTCGGTCAAAGTTACACCAAACAATGGACGGCAGGCGGTATTATCGCAGGTTTTATTGTTACTTGTCTTGTTATGCCAATCGGTACTTGGGGTGCGGGCATAATTCTTTCGCTTGCTTTTGTCGTATCCTTAGCATTTTTCATAGAAAGTCTTTTGAAAGTAATGAAGGTTCAACAACCAAAATCTCAGGTGAGAATTCAAATCAAAGAAAAAGAAAAGAAGCCAAAACAAAAGCCAATCGAGGTGAAAGAAAGACATCAAGAACCTAACATCATGCTTGGCGGAAATATTCAAGAGGAACTGACCAAAGAGCAAATAGCAAAACAAAAACTAGGTCTTCTTGGCGGCAATAAAAATATATATGATGATTATGAAATCAAAGAAGAAAAACCAAAAAATAAAATTCCTGAAGGCATGACAATGAGGGAATATTTGCTTTCACCTCCAACTGTTGATATGAACTCTTTTATCTCAAAAAAACCGCCTAAAAGACAGTCTTATACATCTTCTCAAGTGCCAAATGCAACAAATGCTGAAATCAATAGGGCGTTTAATGAAATAAAAAATCAAGACCCAATCAAACCTTCTCAATTTGTGCATGAAGAAGAATATGATTTTTCACAAAATACTCCTGTTAAACGCGGCAACTTGCCAGAAGTTAAGCCAGAACAAATAACAAGTGAAGCAGAAGATATAATTCGCTCAGTAGTAGAAGAAGAAAGATTGCAAATGGGCATTGACGATCTTGCAACCGCTGACTATATAGAGTATCCTGAAAATGACGAGGCAGATATTGCAATAAATGAATTTGAAAGCAAGAAAAATTTTGATAGGTTGGAACGTTCTGAACGGAGCGACCGCTTCGACCGCACGATTGACCGAAGCGACCGCTCCTTCGATCGCACGACACAGCCAAATCCAACCTCTCGTGATAGTTTCGCTCGCCCAGACAGATCGCAAACACAAAACTTCGATCGCAATTTTGATCGCAATTCAGACCGTAATACAGAAAAGTTTGACCAAAATCAAACAAGCCAACTTCAAAACTCAGACCGAAATCTAGAACGCAAAAAGCGTTTTGTCGAACTAGACGGCGAAGTAAGCGAAGAAAAAGAAACAAACAAACCTTATCGCTATAGCCGACCATCACTCGATCTTATCACAACCCAGTCAGACGATCTTTCGATGTTTAATGAAGAAATACCAATGAAAAGGGTGGCGCTTGAAAACGCTCTTGAAAAATTTGGAGTTCCAGCCAAAGTTCAAAGCGTCGTTATAGGCCCAACGGTAACTCGCTACGAAATCGCAATGCCAGAAGGTATTTCAGTCAAAAGAATTCTCTCACTTGACGCCGACATAGCCTATGCGCTTTCAGCTCAAGGCCAGATAAGAATTGAAGCGCCAATTCCAGGCCGAAGCATCGTTGGCATCGAAGTTCCAAACTCAAAAGTTGCAAAAGTCAGCATAAAAGATGTGCTTCAGTCAAAAGAATTTTCAATGAGCCCATCACCACTTACTTTTGCTCTAGGCAAAGACATTGCAGGGGCAGTAAAGATTTGCAACCTCCAAAAAATGCCACACCTTTTGGTAGCAGGTACAACAGGCTCAGGTAAATCAGTCTGCCTCAACACCATCATCGTTTCAATCCTCTACAAAGCCGCACCAGACGAGGTCAAGTTTATCATGATTGACCCAAAACAGGTGGAACTTTCAATGTACGAGGGGCTTCCTCATCTCGTAGTGCCAAAAGTAATCACAGACGCCAACAAAGCCGTCAACGCTTTGCAGTGGGCAGTTGATGAAATGGAACGCCGCTTCAATCTTATCAGTGAAGCTCGCGTCCGCAACATCGGCGAGTATAACCAAATGGACGATGTAAAGTCTGGCAAAAAGAAAAAAATGCCATACCTCGTCATCATTTTCGACGAATTTGCTGACTTTATGGTGGAACATAAAAACGAAATCGAAAGCAAAATTCAACGCCTCGCTCAAAAAGCACGTGCGGCAGGAATACACCTCATTCTCGCAACTCAACGTCCTTCAACTGATGTGGTAACAGGAACTATCAAGGCAAACTTTCCTGCCCGCATTGCCTTCAAAGTGGCAAGCCGTGTAGACGGTGAGGTTATTCTCGGCTCAACAGGTGCAGAAAAATTGCTTGGCTGGGGTGATATGCTTTACAAACCAGCTGACTCTGCTCCAGCTCGTCTTCAAGGCTGCTTCATTGATACGCCAGAAACAAAAGATATTGTCAATTTCATCATCGAAAACAATGACGAAATCATCGACACTGACGCCCAAAACGCTATCAATGGCATGGGCAAATCGTCAGGCGGAAGCGGCGACAATGACAGCAGCATGGATCCACTTCTTCCACAAGCCCTCAAAATCTGTATAGACAACGGCGTGGCCTCAACCACAATGGTGCAACGCAAACTCTCAATAGGTTATCCAAGGGCAGCACGTATAGTCGACCAAATGGAAGAGCGCGGCTATATCTCCTCGGCTGAAGGCTCAAAACAACGCACCGTTTATACTACAATAGAAGAATTTTATCAAATCTTTGGGGATAATTATGACTAAAAAAGAACTCTCGGATAAAAAAACTATGACAAAAAAAGAACTTCTGACCAAAAAAGTCTCAGCCATCTCACTTGGCTGCGACAAAAACAAGGTTGACCTTGAAAAATTGCTGGGCAGAATAAAAGAATATGGCCTTGAAATAACAGCAGATATTTCATACGCTGACATCGTCATAGTCAACACATGTGCATTTATTCAACCAGCTGAAGAAGAAGCTATTTCAAATATAATTGAAATGGAAGCACTAAAACAAAACGGCCGCATTGAAAAAATTATCGTCACTGGTTGTTTTCCTGAACGCCATTACAGCGAAATGAAATCGCTCTTTCCTGATGTCGACGCTTTCTTAAAAATAAAAGACAACATAGACATCTGCAAAACGATAGAACAGCTCTATGAGCTACCTCAATCAAAAAAATATAATGAAGGGGAAAGGGTGCTTACAAGCGGCAACACCTACGCTTATCTAAAAATAGCAGACGGCTGCAACAACGTTTGCTCTTACTGCACAATTCCTCGCATTCGCGGCCGCTACATATCACAGCCAATCGACGAGCTTGTCGCAGAAGCCAAAAATCTTGTCTCTCGAGGCGTTCAAGAAATTATCTTAGTCGCACAGGATACAACTCGCTATGGCGAGGATCTTTATGGCGAAAACAAACTCGTTGACCTATGCAAAAAACTTTGCAAAATAAAAGATCTCAAATACCTTCGCATTCACTATGCTTATCCTGAAAAGGTGACAAAACAACTTCTCGATTTCATTGCAAATGAAGACAAAATGTGCAAATATATTGACATTCCTCTTCAACATATTGACAATGAAATCCTAAAAAGTATGCGTAGACGCCTAAGCGAACAGGATACTCGCAATCTTATCAACTTTATCAAATCAAATTATCCGCAAATATCAATTCGCTCAACTTTCATAGTTGGCTATCCAGGCGAAACGAGACAAAAATTTAACAAACTCTGCCATTTCTTAAAAGAAGCAGAAATAGACTACGCAGGCTTTTTTCCTTATTCAAAAGAACAAAATACTGCAAGCTACTACATGAAAAAACATCTGTCTCAACGCACAAAGAAAAAACGCTTGAAAAAAGCACAAAAAATTCAAGAAAAAATCATGTTCCAAAAAGCAAACGCTCTAATAGGTCGAGAAATAACAGTTCTTGTCGATAAGTTCGACGAAAACACAGGTGACTATATCGCACATGGCCAAAATATGTCGCCTTTAGTTGACTTTGGCGTGCGTTTTGTAGATAATGGAAGTGTAAAAATAGGCGACGTCACAAAAGTCAAAATATTTGGCTTTGATGGTGCTGATTATTTAGGGGAGGCATTATGAACACACCAAACAAAATCACCTTAGCAAGGATTTTGCTCATTCCAGTAATAATATTTTTCTATCTAGCAACCTTTATTCCAGGCGGCAAATTTATCGCAGCAAGTCTTTTTGTAATAGCTTGCCTTACAGACTTTCTTGACGGCTATCTCGCCAGAAAAAACAACCAAGTCACAGATCTTGGCAAGTTTTTTGACTCCATAGCAGACAAAATCCTCATTATGACAGGTCTTGTTCTTATTATAGGCGTGCCAGTTCGTTATGAATATCTTGTTATCGGCCGCCCAATCCAATTTGTCTCAGTGTGCATTATCATCATGCTTGCGCGTGAATTTATCATCAGCGCTTTAAGACAAGTTGCAGCCGCAAAAGGCAAAGTCCTTGCAGCTGAAATGAGCGGAAAAATCAAGGCAACACTTCAGTTTGTCACTATCGCACTCTACCTCTTCTATGCAGGCTTTGTGCAAGAAACCACACTTCTTATCGGCGATGAGGCAAAACTTGCAAATCTTATTATCAACATAATTTTGCTCGTCTTCCTCTCACTCACAACAATCCTAACAGTCACTTCAGGCATAAACTACATCATGAAAAATCTTCACGTTTTCAAAGAAACAAAAAGTTCAGAAAACACAACAAGTTTTCAATCAGCTCCAACAATTGAAGCTCAAACCCTGCCAGAAACTTCTTCAAAAAAAGCGAACCAAGCCTCAAAAAACACCCATCTCAAAACACAAAACCCACTCGCAAACTATGACCCACTTATTCCACAAGCACTTGATATTTTTCTAGAAATAGGTTACGCTTCAACAACAATGCTTCAACGCAAGCTCAGCGTAGGCTATGCTCGAGCATCAAAAATAGTTGATCAAATGGAGGAACTTTCTCTCATCTCCTCACTTGAAGGTAAAACTCGAAAAATCCTTGTCACAAAAGAGGAATTTGAGAAAAAATACAACTAAGACAAAAGAGGAATTATGAAATACAGTACATATGTTTTTTCAAATGACGTCATAAAAGGCCAAACAAAATTTGACATCGCCGCTTTACACAAGTTTTTCGCATCAGCTGATTGCCAGTGCGAAAAGCTTGTTTTTTTTAATTTTGACAAACAAAACAACTGGCAAACTCTGCAAACCCATCAGCAAACTGACGAAAATCAAATAGTACTTCTCGAAAACGCCCAGATCGATGATTTCACTTTCGACCATGTCCAATCACTAGGCAAATATCTAGGCACAATTGACGAACAAGCTCTTCTCTTTGAAAAAGATGGCAAAAAAATAGCCTTCTTGCCAGTCGACGGCGACTATATAAACCTGCTCAAAAAAATTGTAAAAGCCCCAGACGGCAAAATAATTTACAAACTAAAACTTTTTGGCCTCACCAAAACGCAGGTCGAAAATGACCTTGAAGAAATAAAAAACTCCTTCATGGGCTTAAGCTATCAACTCTTCTACGACAATCTCATCTATGAAATCTACATCTCATATTTCGGCAACCCAAATGAAATTGATGATGTCCAACTCAAAATAGCCTCAAAATTTAAAGACGCAATGTTCAGCGAAAGCGACCTGTCACTCGAAGGCACGATATTGCAACTTCTTCGCCTTAAAAACTACAAAATTGCAATCCATGACGGCTCAACAGGTGGTTATGTCGAAAACAGACTTCTCGCTCAGCCAAACTTTGACGAAGTGATAAAGTCCACCAAAACAGACCGCCAGCTCTGCTCTCCAAACAGCGAAGCTCTCTACAACTATTCTCTCTCAGCTCTCTCACAAACAACAGTTGACTTGGTTCTTGTTTTTGCCAAGGCTTCAAAAGGTGAGGGTGAAGAATATCTTTTTGCACTTGCTGACAAAAAGTCAGTCCATGTGTTCAAAAACAAATTTTCAAAAACTCAACCACAAAACAAAATACTCGCTACAAATTCAGCTCTCTTTCATTTATTTAAAAAATTAAAGCAAAATGATTTTGACTTTCACTAAAAATTTGCTAAAATATAACTATAAATCGATATCAAACTAAAAGGAAAAAATTATGGCAACAATAAAAGACGCAAAAAAAGATGCTCTCTCTGAGGCACTTCTTCAAATCGAAAAACAATACGGCAAAGGCGCAATCATGAAGCTTGGCGACAGAATCAACCAGCCAATTGATGTCATTCCAACAGGCTGCTTGACCCTCGACCTCGCTCTCGGCATTGGCGGAATTCCAAAGGGCAGAGTGATTGAAATCTATGGCCCTGAATCATCAGGTAAAACAACAGTTTCTCTTCACATAATCGCAGAAGCTCAAAAAATGGGCGGAACTGCAGCCTTTATCGACGCAGAACACGCGCTCGACCCAATCTATGCTGAAAAACTAGGCGTAAAACTTGAAGAACTTCTCGTTTCTCAACCAGACAATGGCGAACAAGCCCTCAATATCTGCGAAATGCTAGTAAAGTCTGCCTCAGTCGATATCGTAGTCGTTGACTCAGTTGCAGCTCTCACACCAAAAGCTGAAATTGATGGCGAAATGGGCGACAACCATGTCGGCCTTCAAGCCAGAATGATGAGCCAAGCTCTTCGCAAACTTACAGGCATAATCAACAAGTCAAACACAACCGTTATCTTTATCAACCAACTTCGCGAAAAAGTTGGCGTTATGTTCGGCTCGCCAGAAACAACAACAGGCGGCAAGGCACTCAAATTCTATTCATCAATTCGCCTCGATGTCCGCAAGGTTGACACAATCAAAGACGGAGCAAACATCACAGGAAACCGCACTCGCGTCAAAGTAGTCAAAAACAAACTCGCTCCTCCATTTAGAATAGCTGAGTTCGACATCGTTTACGGCAAGGGTATAAGCCAAGTCGGCTGCCTCGTTGATCTCGCACTCAACGCTGACATAATCAAAAAGTCAGGCTCTTGGTTCTCATACAACGATGAAAAGATCGGCCAAGGCAAAGAAAACGTAAAAGCTTATCTCGAACAAAACGCAGACCTTTACAATGAAATTATGGAAAAGGTAAAAGCCTCAAACGGCCTCACTTCATCTGAAACAACCTCAGACGAACAATAAAAAACGCCTCAATTTAGTTGCTTACTTTTGAAACTAGCGAAAACAAGAAAAACCTAAACCAGAAAAAACGGCTTAGGTTTTCTTTTTTTACCCTTACTCTCTCTTAACTGGAAAAAGAGCGGTGTGCGTTACATCCTGCCAGTGAACTATTCTTTTGCAAGCAAAATTGAGTTTTAGACGTATGCTTGCCCGTCGGAGCGAAGAGACACTACTTGTATAATACCAAGCACACGCCTAAATGCCAAAAAAAATTCAAAATTTGTATAATAAAAAGAAACAATGTGCTATAATATATACGAGGTGTTTTTATGATAGTTAAAATATGTGCAAATAAAACTATAGAACATGCAAAAATGTGCATAAAAGCTGGAGCAGATATTATAGGATTACTGGTGGGGCAAGAACATGCAAGTGTAGATTTTATCGATAAACATAAGGCAAAAGAAATTGTTGATTTTGTTAATGGTAAAGTAGATACCGCCCTAGTAACTCATCTTACTAGTGCAAATGAAATAATTTCTTTGACTAAATTTATTGGCAATAATATAATTCAACTTCATTCAGATATTGAAGAAAACGAAGTCGAAAAAATTATTTTATCGTTGCCCAATATAAAAATTATTAGAATTATTCATGTTTCGCAAGAAGGTAAAATTTGT
>CARTDZ010000014.1:9150-25777 GCA_949067325.1 uncultured Eubacteriales bacterium
CTGATTACAAAAAATTTAAATATGCGGACTTTTATTTATTAGACAGTTTTAATATAAGAACAAATCAAGTTGGAGGAACTGGCATTACACATGATTGGAAGGAAGATTTTAAGCTGATCAAAAACCTCAATAAGCCAACTTTTATAGCAGGAGGACTGACTCCATATAATGTTATTCAAGCAATAACTACAGCTCAGCCAGCAGGAGTAGATGTAAATAGTGGATGTAAACTTAATGGAGAAAAAAATGAAAAATTAGTTGAACTTTTTGTAAAAAGAGCAAAATCAATCTCATATTTTCAATAAAATATAACTTTATACAAAAAAACAGTTAGAGAATTTACTAACTGTTTTTTTGCTAGTTTAAAAGTTTGCAGCCCTTAAGGCGCTTTTTTTATTCTAATTCTTCAAGATATTTTTCGATCATTTCAGAAGGAGCCAAAATCTTATTCTTCTTCTCTTCTTCCTTTTTGCGTTGCTCTTCAATTTCTTCAATTGCACTTACAACAAGCTCACGTCTCTCTTGATTCTTCAAGTTTTTAGCAGCATCTACAAGCCAATCTATTACGTGTGATTTATGCTCTGAATTTTTTACATTCTCAAGGCATTTTTTGAAAATTTCAAAACTTATATCCTCTGTCAGTAGACAATAAGAGTGGTAATCTACACCATTTTCAGCAACAGGCTTTGCAATAAGATCTATGTATTCCTTGCTTGGTTTGCCAAATTCCAAAAATCTGGAAGCTTCAAAAATAAAACCTTGATCAATCATTCTTTTAATCATAAATAGGAACTCGTCACCTTCTAGGAATTGTACAACAAATTGGAACTGGTCTCTTGGCGCAACTTCTAAGTATGTGTCAAGGCAAGCCTTTTTATGCTCTGCATTTATCTTTTTTGAAAATATTGTATCTACAAGCTCTTTTTCATAAGCATTTTCACAGATGGCTTTCACAAGTTTATCGATGTTTTCTCCAGTTACTTCATGACGCTTTAAAAGAGCTGATCTAAGCTCATCTCCGCTTCGTATTTCGCAACACTTGGCTACAAAAGCGTCAACAAACTCTTTTGGTATGGTTACATTTTCCACGATGAATTCATATAAGTCTTTATTTTGCTTGGCTATCACCGCTCTCCAAACAAGGTTTAAAGCCTTCTCATCTTGCAAAACTTTTGTGTCTTGTAAAAGATATTGCAGATTATAAGCTATATCTTTAAAATATGTAGACTTAGTATTAATATTTAAATTTTTAACAAAAGTTGTCAAAATCCTGTGAAGGTTTTTCCCTTGAATAAGAGGGGAGGTCGCAACTGTACTTAAAGTACAAAGATGCTTGTTTGTGTTACAAAAAATATCAACAGCTTTTTCAATGTTCGAAGTAGTTAATTTTTCACTAAACATCGCAGCCATCTTGCTGTAGGCATTGTAATCGCAGAATAATTCAAAAATTTTATTATACATTTCATTGTCGCACTGACATTTCTTAGAAATAGAATATAATTGATTAGGCTCTTGGTTAACCACATTTGGATTCTCTTTGCAGCTCGTCAAAACCAAGTTGAATATCGATTTAAAAGCTTCCTTCGAGCCTTTTTCTGGATAAACATTCAGTATTAAAAGCTTAAAATTTAATGTTGAGTCGGACGCAAGTTCAGCCAAAAACTTATAATTCTTCTCGGTCAATTGTGCATAGTAAAAAAGCGTTCTTATTTCATCAATGTCTTCTACTAAAACTGCATGGCTAATAACCTCTTTAATATTGCTTTCATCAAGCATATCTATCATAAAACGCGTCAATTTAAAAAATATGTCAGGTGTTTTTTTAAAAATCTCAAAAAATAAAGCATTCAAAAGCTTTTTATCTTCTTGTGCTATTTTAAGACAAGTTTCAATCTTAAGAATATCGCCTTTTGTTTTTTTCAAAATGTTGTTTGCCAGTTCCTTAATTTCTTTATTTTCCATAATTTCCTCCTTAAACCTACTTCTATTATACAACGGGGGGGGGAATTGTCAATACCAAAATTAAAAAAAGTTAAAAAAGTGGCAATTTTTTAAATATACCACTTTTCTTTACTTACTTTTTTGGTCGTTCTGATTACTTCAAAGTCATAAACATTTTCATCACCAGTACCGCCAGCATATTTTGAAACTATATAAAACTTTTCCTTTTCTTCTGGCAACATCAGGCTCACATTTTGCTTTCCTTCTTTGCCAGAAATTGAATAAACTTTGTCGCTTTCGTTCAGTCCTCCTTGATATATGTCATAATCAACATAGCTTTTGCAGCTTATCGTCATCATTACGCGGCTTCCATCAACTACAGTCTTAAACTCAGGCCTTTCAAGCTTGGTCCACTTGCTGGAAATATCGCTAGGAAGATTGAAAAGCGAAAACATCTCATTGCCCTTAAACCTTTCAGGCGTAAAAGTGTTTGCAAGCACAACTCGGTGATTTTCTTCCATTTCAGTCAGGTCAATCTCACGCTCAACAATCGAGTCAGGCTTATCAAAAAGGGAATTATCGTCAATTGCCCCAAAAAACCTTTTGGCGACTTCAGTCGGTTGATTTCCACCAGCATAACTAATCGGCGTGTTGTCAAGGTTGCCAAACCAAACACCACAAGTGCAGTCGCGGGTATAGCTTATATTCCACGCGTCAAGATTAAGCTTCGACTGCGGCTTTCCAACTGTGCCAGTCTTGGCAGCAATCTCCTTTTCAAGCCCAGCCAGCCTCTTGGCAGTGCCAGAAGTCGCACAAGTTTTGAGCATATCGTTTATCATATACGACGCATCTTCTCGCAAAACATTTTCTTCTTCGGCTTTATGCACATAAACAAGCTTGTTGTCTTTGTCTGTAATAAATGAAACAAACTTGGCCTCTCCAAAAACACCACCATTTGCAAAAGTGGAATAAGCTCCAGCAAGCGACAAAAGATTTGTTCCATAAGTCATGCCACCAAGTGCCAAAGCGTAAGAGTCATCACTTTCATCAAACTCAATGCCCATACTCTCGGTATAAGCTTTTGCCTTGTCAATTCCTACATATGAAAGCACTTTGACAGCAGGAATATTTATCGACTTCGACAAAGCTTCTCTCGCACTTACATAACCTCTATAAACTTCACCAACATTTTTCGGATTATATCCGTTTATTGTCGTCTTCTCGTCAAGCAGCTGCGTGCCAGGATAAATTATATCTTCATTCAAAGCAGGGGCATAAACAAGAATAGGTTTGATCAATGACCCAGGCTGCCTTTTTGCCTCCAAAATCTTGTAAGCACTCTCTCCAACAAAGGCCTCAACAGCATGACGCCTATTGTCAAGCACAATGCCCGCACGGTCACAGTCAGAAGCGACGCCATCAAAAGCATTTTCAAGAGCTTCCTGCTTTTGAGAATTTTGATAGGTATAAATCTTAAACCCTTGCAAAGCAATCTGCCTTGCAGGAATATTTAATATACTCTTAGCCTCGTCAATAGCCGCTTGACTATAAGAATTCAATCTGTTCTCCTTCTCACAATTCAAATCAAGCTCAATAGGCTTTGCTTCAGCCGTCAAAAGCTCCTGCGGTGTAATTTTCTCATCTTTCTCCATCTCTTTAAGCACCAAATTTCGCCTTTTTAAAGCGTTGTCATAATGCGTGATAGGGGAATACTTGCTCGGTGACTTTATAATTCCAGCAAGCAAAGCGCTCTCTTCAAGCGTAAGGTCGTGAGCAGGCTTTGAAAAATAATAGTTTGCAGCGTTCTCAATTCCATAACAATTATTGCCAAAATAAATAATGTTCAAATACTGTTCCAAAATTTCATCTTTAGAAAATCTCTTCTCAAGCTTCTTGCTTAGTGCCACTTCCTTTATCTTTCGGTTAAAAGTCTTCTCGCTCGACAATTGAGTGTTTTTCACAAGCTGCTGCGTAATGGTAGAAGCGCCTTCCTTCAAACTTCCACTTTTCAAATTCTTAAGCATTGCGCCCACAATTCTTTTGTAATTGACACCATTATGCGTATAAAAATTTTTGTCTTCGATTGAAATAAAAGCCTCTTTCGTCGCCTCGGGTATGCTGTCAAACTTGACATATCTGCCGCTGACCATATTGCCTTCCTTGATCTCTTTGTTCTCACTGTCAAAAATTGCAACTGACAGGCTAGGCGAAGTCAATTTCTCTTCGTCTAAAGGGATTTTTGCGGCGGCCGCATAAGCAGAAACGATATAAAATCCTAGAGCAAAACAGCCAACCACTAGAACAAGAAAAAAACTTAAAAAAACACCCTTGACAATTTTCTTCATCGGGCTTATTATGGTCAAAGACCAAGAAATTATTTACGCAATGCATAATTTCATTTGATTTCAAGTGAAAAAAGATGTATAATTTAGTGTAACGCAATTTCTATAGCGTCTTTACAGAGGAAAAGTATGAAATATTATATCGTGACCTACGGCTGCCAAATGAACGTCCATGAGTCAGAAAAAATTGCCACAATTTTAGAGCGAATGGGCTATCAAAACTGCCAAACAAGAGAAGAAGCTGACATAATCGTCTTCAACACCTGTGCAATAAGAGAGGGTGCAGAAGACCGCGTTTTTGGCAATGTTGGTGCTTTAAAAAAACTCAAAAAACAAAACAAAAACCTCATAATAGCACTCTGCGGCTGCATGACCCAAAAAGAAAAAACGGCAGATTATATTATGAGAACTTTTCCTTTCGTCGACATCTGCATCGGCACTTTCAACCTTCCAAAACTTGGTGACTATATAGAAGCGGTAAAAGCAGGCCGCCGTCGCCAAAGCGAGATTTTGCAAGAAGGCGATATCGATGAGACTATTCCTTATACCAGAACAAGCGGCGACAACGCTTGGGTAAATATCATGCAGGGCTGCAACAACTTCTGCACTTACTGCATTGTTCCATACGTAAAGGGCAGAGAAAAAAGCCGCAAAGAAGATGCAATTTTGTCAGAAATCAAGCAAATTATAAATGAAGGCAAATACAAAAAAATAACCCTTCTCGGCCAAAACGTAAACTCGTATGGCAAAGACCTAAAACCTCAAGTGTCGTTTGCCCAATTACTCAAAGATATCTGCCGCCTTGACGGAGACTTTTCTCTCAGCTTTATGACCTCACACCCAAAAGACCTGACTGATGAAGTTATTGACACTGTCGCAAATGAAGAAAAGATTGAAAAATATATTCACTTGCCAGCCCAAAGCGGTGACAATCGCATCTTAAAACTGATGAACAGAAAATATACTCGCGAGGACTATATAAAAATCATCGACAAAATCCACTTAAAAATTCCAAACTGCCGCATCACTTCTGACTATATCGTCGGCTTTCCAACTGAAACAGAAGAAGAATTTTCTCGCACCATGTCACTCGTTGAATATTGCCACTATGACAATATCTTTGCCTTTATGTATTCGCCACGCGAAGGCACTGTTGCAAGCAAAATGGAAGGGCAGATAGATGAAAAAATAAAACACGACCGCGTAAACAAGCTTCTCGCTCTCATCAAAAACCAACAAAAGGAGGACAAATGAAGAAAAACCCCAACGAAGCATCACCAATGATGACAGAATACCTAAACACCAAACACCAAAACCCAGATTGCATTCTTTTTTATCGCCTTGGTGACTTTTATGAAATGTTTTATGAAGACGCTGAAATCGTCTCTCACGAACTTGATCTTGTCCTCACCAAAAAAGCCTGCGGCCTCAAAGAAAAAGCCCCAATGTGCGGCGTGCCACATCACTCAGCAATGCAGTACGCGTCAAGACTTGTCAACCTCGGCTACAAAGTTGCAATTTGCGAACAAGTTGCAGCACCAGACGACAAAAACAAACAGTTTAAGCGTGAAATAGTGAGGATTATCACTCCAGGCACGCTCATTGACGAAGAAACCCTTATCGGCAAAAGCAGCAACTATCTTCTTGCCATCTGCGGAGAAGAAGAAAAGGTGGGCATAAGCTATATCGACATCTCAACAGGTGAGTTTGAAACACTGGACATCACAGGCGCAACCAAAACAAACCTTGCAAACCATCTTGCCAGAATTTTGCCGGCCGAAATTATCGCAAACATCGACGGTCGCAAAATATATGAAAGCCTAGACCAATCAATCAAAAATATTATGCCAAAATGTGAGGAGTATTTTGAATGGTCGTTCACGCAATCACGCTCAAGCGACAACCTCAAAAAACAATTGGGCATAAACTACTCAAACATCTTTGAACTTCCAGAAGATAGCCTTGCCTCACGTGCCAGTGGTGCAATCTTAGAGTACATAAACGAAACGCAAAAACGCAATCTCTCAATAATAAACAAAATCAAAGTGGTCAAAGACACACATTATATGACCATCGACTTCAACTCTCGCCGCAACCTAGAACTTATAGAAAACTCTTCAAGTCGCAACAAACGTGGCTCTCTTTTTGGCGTAGTCGACAAAACAAAAACCAAAATGGGCTCAAGGCGTCTTCGAAAAATGTTTGAGGAACCACTCCAAGACGCAAAAGAAATCAACGAAAGACTGAATATAATTGAGGAATTTATCAAAAAAATCGTTGCTCGAGACAAACTCCGCGATATCTTCTCAAGGATCAGCGATATTCAACGCCTCGTCGGTCGCCTCTCTTATGGCAATGTAAAGCCTCGCGACCTTCTAAGACTGCGCGACTCTCTCGTAGGCATTCCTCAAATGAAGGAAATCTTAAAGGACTTCCAAAGCCCAGAAATTCAAAAACTTTCAGATCAACTTTATGACTTTAGCGCAATTTGCGATCTCATAGATAGGGCGTTTAACGAAGAACGAATAGAAGAAAAAACAGGCTTCCTCAAAAAAGGCTTTCACGAACAACTTGACAAGTTCAGAAATGCTGAAGAAGAAGCCACTATTTGGCTCGAAAAACTTCTTCAACGCGAAATTGAAGCTACAGGCATAAAAAACCTCAAAATCGCAAGAAACAGAGTGTTCGGCTATTTCTTTGAAGTCAACAAAAGCCAAATCGGCAAAGTGCCACTTCATTTTGAACGCCGCCAAACAATCTCCAACAACGAACGCTTTACCTCTCCAGACCTCAAACAAATAGAAAAAGAGGTGGTTGCAGCTGAAGAGAATGCTTTAAAACTTGAAGAAATGCTTTATACCTCAATCCTCAATCATCTAAAAGAATTTTTCAACGAATATCAAATGACCTCATATGCAATCGGCTGCCTTGATGTCTACGTCGGTCTTGCAGAATGTGCAGTGACAAACAACTATACAAAACCAATCATAAACGACAAAATCAAACACATCAAAATAGTCGACGGCCGTCACCCAGTAGTTGAAACTTTTTCAAAAAATGGCGCTTTCATCGCAAATGACACCTATCTCAACGAAACAACTGATCGCGTGATGATAATCACTGGCCCAAATATGGCTGGCAAAAGCACATATATGCGTCAAGTGGCTCTCATAACTTACCTTGCCCATATCGGAAGCTTCGTTCCTGCAAGAATGGCAGAAATCGCAATCACAGATCGCATTTTCACACGTATCGGCGCAAGCGATGACTTGGCTTCAGGTCAAAGTACCTTCATGGTGGAAATGAGCGAGGTGGCTCTTATCCTTGCCAACGCAACTGACAAAAGCTTGATTCTCCTCGACGAAGTGGGCAGGGGAACTTCAACCTTCGACGGACTAAGCATAGCTTGGTCGGTGATAGAATACATCAGCAAAAACTTTACCTCAAAAACACTTTTCGCAACTCATTATCACGAACTTACTGACCTTGAAGGAGTGCTAGAAGGCATCAAAAATTACAAAATCGCAGTCAAAGAAACTGAAGACCAAGTTGTCTTTCTTCGCAAAATTCTTCGTGGCGGAACAAACAAGAGCTTTGGTATCGAGGTTGCAACAATCGCAGGTGTACCAAAAGAAGTCATTGCAAGGGCAAAACAAATCTGCAAAAGTCTCGAACAACTCAACACAAAATTTGACCTCAACATCTTTGAAGACAAAAAAGAAACTGCAGCTGACAACTCAAAGCTCGCTCTTTCAATTCTCTCAACTCTAAAAGATGTTGATATGAACAGAATTTCACCAATGACAGCCTTTGATATCTTAAACGATGTTGTAAATCGCGCTAAGGAGGAAAAATGAAAATAAATATTCTAGAGCCAAAAGTCTTCAATCGTATCTCAGCAGGTGAGGTGGTTGAACGTCCGTCATCAATCGTCAAAGAACTCGTTGAAAACAGCATTGACGCAGGTGCAACCAAAATTATGATCGAAATTGAAAACGGCGGCATAAGTGAAATTACAATTTCTGACAATGGCAGCGGAATAGATAAATCAGACATCAAAACAGCTTTCATGCCACACGCAACCAGCAAAATCAAAAGTGTCGAAGACCTTGACAATATCGCAAGCCTTGGTTTTCGCGGTGAAGCTCTTGCAAGTATAGCCTCTGTTTGTCACGTTCATCTCACGTCAAAAACAGCGTCTTCTGAAACGGGACATAGCATCAAAATTGATGGCGGAACTTTCTCAGACATAACCGAAGTTGCTCGCACAAACGGCACAACAATCTCATGCAAAGACCTTTTTTACAACACTCCAGTTCGAGCCAAATTTTTAAGAAAGCCAAAAATAGAAGAAAGTGAAATCACCCACCTTATCGAAAAAATTATGCTCTCTCACAGCGAAATTGCTTTCACATATTATGTCGACGGCAAAATGGTGTACAATACAACATCTTGTGTTATGCAAGACATAATATATACGATATATGGTCGTGACGTTTACGAAAATCTTGTAGAAGTAAATCATGAAGAAGATGGTATCAAGCTCTCTGGCTTTATCACAAAACCAAATCTTTCAAAAAGCAATCGCACATATCAAAGCCTTTTTGTCAACGGTCGCTATGTTGAAAACTTCCTTGTCTCATCTTCAGTTCAAGGCGTTTATGAAAGCTTTCTTATGAAAGGCCGCTTTCCAATCTATGTACTTAAACTAGACGTTCCAACAGACTGCGTAGATGTCAACGTTCACCCATCAAAACGCGAGGTGAAGTTTGAAAATTCAAACAAAATATTTGGCTTAGTTAGGCGCGCTATTGAAAAAGCACTTCTCTCAATCAATCAAATTGTCTCTTTTGTGGCAAATGATGAAGAGCCTATGCCAGAAGAGCATAGTGAGTTCAATTCACAGTCTTTCAGCCCAATGTACAAAAAGCCAAATGAGCCTCTTTCAGATACTCAGGGCAGCAGCTATCATGGCACAATCAAAACAATTGACACCTCTCACCCAATTCCAGATTTCAACCCTTATGAGATTGAATACCACAAAGAGCCTCCACGTCCAGACAAAGATTTCAATGATGTCAAATTGCCAGAACGCGACGTTCCAGTCAACAAACTTGGCGGCCCATTCTTTTTCGACAACGACAACGAACAATATCTTGACGAAATAAAAAATTCAACCAAAAACAAAAATGTTCAAGAAAAGGTTGTTGAAGAAAAGTTTATCAAAGCAGATGTTTCAAGCGAAATGAAAATTTTGGGTACAATATTCAAAACTTACATTCTCGTCGAGTTTGACGATTCAATTTACTTCCTCGACCAGCACGCAGCGCACGAGCGTCTTCTCTATGATCGTCTCGTTGCTGGCATAAATGAAAACAAAGCTCATAGTCAACCACTGCTTGTGCCATTCAAGTTTAAGGTGAGTGCAAAAGACTACGCAAAAGTAGAAAACGTGATGCCACATCTTAACAAACTCGGCTTTCTTTTGAAAGATAGAGGTGGCTATAACTTTGAAATCACAGCTATTCCTTTGGCGCTTGGCGAACTTAAACTTGACACCTTTGTGGAAGAACTTGTCAAAGATATGCCTCTTCTTGAAAGCAAGCCCAGCCAGTTTATAAACGAAAAGCTATGTCAACACGCTTGCAAGCACGCGATAAAAGGTGGTGACCAAATCTCAAAAGCAGATTGTGCCTATCTTATCGAACAAATAAGAAAGGGTGTCATGCTTTGTCCTCACGGCAGGCCAATTGCTTTGACAATGACCCGTCACCAGTTTGAAAAAATGTTTAAAAGAGTTTTGTAAATGCAAAAAGTCCTCTTTGTTTTAGGCCCAACAGCTGTTGGCAAAAGTGCAATGGCAATAAACCTCGCAAAAGAATTAAACGGCGAGGTTATTTCTGCTGACTCAGTTCAGGTCTTTAAAGGCTTTGATATAGGCTCTGCCAAGATAACGCAAGATGAAATGCAGGGCATAAAACATCACCTGATTGATATCTGCGAAAGTGGTCAAGAATTTTCAGTAGCTGAATTTGTAAAGTTGACAGAAGAAAAAATAAAAGAAATTTCAGCACGTGGCAGACTGCCAATCATTGTAGGAGGAACTTTCTTGTATGTCAAAGCTTTGACTGAAGGATACAACTTTGGCGGAACTGAAAAACAGGAAGCTTTTAGACAACAACTAGAAAAAGAAATAGAAGAAAAGGGAAGCGAGGAGGTTTATAAAAGACTTCTTGCTTTTGCCCCAGAAATGGCACAAAAAGTTCATGTAAACAACAAAAACAGACTTATAAGGGCTTTGGAAATCGCAACTTTTGGCCAAAAGCAAGAAAGGGCGGCAGCTCCAAATTATGACTGCCGAATTATTGCACTTTTGCTGCCGCGGGAGGAGCTTTACTTACGCATCAATAAGAGGGTTGACAAAATGTTGCAAGAAGGTTTAGTTGATGAAGTGAAAAACCTTTTGCAGTCTGGTGTAAGCGAAAAAAGTCAAGCAATGCGAGCGATTGGCTATAAAGAAGTGGTGGCTTATCTTAAAAAAGAGATTGATTTTGATAAGATGACAGAACTTATAAAACAGCGTTCCAGAAATTATGCAAAAAGACAATTGACTTTTTTGAGAAGCTTCCAAAATATAGAAACAATAGATGTCACAGATTTTGACGAGGCCAAAAGCAACACATTAAAAATAGTAAAGGAGTGGTTTAATGAAAACAATTGAAGAATTTGAAGAGGAGCTTTCTTCGCAATTTAAAAAAATAGATGAAATAGCATATTTCAATCAGAAAAAAGTTTTAAATGCCTTTATCGACTGCCGCATTTCAACAGCTAGCTTTGCTGGCACAACAGGATATGGATATGATGATGTCGGCCGCGATAATCTTGCCAAACTATATTCAAAAGTTTTCAAAACTGAAAATGCTATTGTTTCTCCGCTTATAACTTGCGGCTCTCACGCCATTTCAACTGTGCTTTTTGGCTTGCTTAGACCAAACGATGTGCTTTTGTCCGCTACTGGCAGCCTTTATGACACTTTGCAAGATACTATTTTTGGCAAGGGTAACGGCTCGCTTGAAGATTTTTTGGTTTCTTATCAACAAATTGAACTTAAAAACAATGAAATCGACCTTCAAGCTTTGTCAGAAAAGGTGAGTGAAATAAAACCAAAAGTGGTCTTTTTTCAAAGGTCAAGAGGCTATTCTAGCAGAAAAGCCTTAAGCGTTGAAAAAATGAAAGAAGCTTTTGAAATTGTCAAAAAAAACAGCCCAAACTCTTTTATTGTGGTTGACAACTGCTATGGTGAGTTTGTAGAAAAACTTGAGCCAACCGAAGTTGGTGCAGATGTTTGCGTTGGCTCGCTTATAAAAAATATAGGAGGTGGGCTTGCTCAAACCGGCGGCTATATCGTAGGCAGGGACGCCGCCCTTTCAAAAATCGCTGCCAGATTTACCAGCCCATCTTTACTTTGTGAAGTTGGCTCATTTGAACAAGGCTATCGCCTCTTCTATCAAGGCCTTTTCAACGCTCCTCACGTTGTAGCAGGGGCAATCAAAGGTGCGATGCTTGTTGGGCAAGTGATGTCTTTCAAGGGCTACAAAATTATTCCAACAAACGAAGAACAAGCTTTTGATATAATCAAATCTGTGATTTTCAATACTGAAGAAGAACTTGTCAAATTTGTTCAAACCGTTCAGTCTATCTCGCCAATCGATAGTTTTGTTACGCCAATGCCATGGGATATGCCAGGCTATGAGGATAGGGTAATTATGGCTGCAGGAACATTTGTAGGTGGTGCGTCAATAGAACTTAGTTGCGACAGCCCAATCAAAAAACCATATATTGCCTACTTTCAAGGCGGCCTAACTTACGAACATATAAAAATATTCGCCGAAAAACTCATTTCACTTTACTAAGACTTTCTTTATAACAAAAAATTGAAAAGTTTAAAATTCAACTGATCTTAAATAAGTAAAGAAAACTTCGCTTTCAAACTTAAACAATATAAAAAAACTTAAACAATATAAAAAAACTTAAACAATACCAAAACGAAATTAGATAAAAAGAAAAAGAGGACAAGCTGTTTGTTCTTTTTTTTCGTCATTTTTCGTAAAGATAAAATATGTTAAGCAAATCAAAAAGAAAAAATAGGTTTTTTCATGATCTAAAAGACCTCATTTGTGACTGTTTTTTTGAAAGCAAATTCAAGTTTTTTTTAACTCTTTTTGTAGTTTTAATCGCTCTTGTAACAGGTATTATAGTTGCTGCAAAATGCTTTTCTTCAGCTTCAATAAACAAACTAAGTGACTATGGTATTGTCGACCTGTCAAAAGGTCTCTCTTCACCATTTTTCGCTCGTCTGTTTTCGATGATACTTGTGCTACTGCTTCTCTTTGGCTTTTCATACACAAAGTTTTGTTTGCCGCTAGCCCTTCTTCTCATTGCTTATCGAAGCTATCTTTTGGGTCTCAATCTTGCCATAATGTTTCTCCTTTTTGGTTTTTCAGGCATTATCATCTCTGTCATTGTGGCCTTGCCTTGCCAGCTTATTTGCCTTGCCGTTTTATCCATTTTCTACCTTTTGCAATGCAAATGCACAAAAGATTTTTCTTGCTGCCACAAGGGCGGGGGCGAAAAAGTAAGACTTCTCTTACTCGGCCTTATTGCTTTGCTTCTTGTATGTATTTTGGAAACTCTGCTTCTCCTTTTGTTTAACGCAAAAGTGATACTTGTCATTTAAAATTTTTTTGATTTTGCAAAGTATAAAAGAAACTTTTTTGAAAAGACTAACTTCTAGAAAAAGGAGTGCCTATGAAAAAGTTTTTTTTAAGTTTTGCTACATTTGGTATTATGCTATGCATACTTGCTACAACATTTTGTGCTAGTCTTACGATTTCAACAACAGCGATAATGCCAGCAAAAGCAGAAATTGATCTTCAATCAAAGTCAGCTTGTCTTATGGAATATAGCTCGGGAGAAATTCTTTTTGCAAAAAATGAGAAAGAACATTTGCCAGTTGCAAGCATGGTCAAAATGATGACAATCCTCCTTACACTTGAGGAAATAGACAATGGCAACCTGACGCTTGACACTATGATAACAACAAGCGAAAACGCATCAGGTATGGGCGGCTCACAGGTTTTTATTGACCCATATGTTGAATACAAAACTGACGATTTGCTTAAAAGTGTGATTATGGCATCAGCAAATGACGCTTCGGTTGCTTTGGCAGAACACATGAGCGGCAGTGAGAAAACCTTTGCTATCAAAATGAACAATAGGGCAAAGGAACTAGGCATGAACGACACAAACTACGTCAACTGTACAGGTCTTCCAGCACCAGAGCAATATTCATGTGCATACGACAGCGCTATTCTTCTTAAAGAAGTTTCTTCACACGATCTTTATCACAAATATAGCACCATTTGGATGGACGAACTTTTGCACCCTTCAGGCCGCAAGACTGAACTTGTAAATACAAATCGTCTTATCAGATATTATGAAGGCTGCGACGGAGGAAAAACTGGCTCAACAAATGAAGCGGGCTGCTGCCTTTCAGCTTCAGCAAAAAGAAATGATATGCGTCTTGTTTCAGTCATCGTTGGTGCGGCAAACAGCCAAACTCGTTTTAACGAATGTTCAGCTCTGTTCAATTATGGTTTTGCCAACTTTGAAAGCCGCTCACTTGTTGATAACACAACTTCTTGTCAAACCTTGCCAGTAACAAAAGGAAAAGTCGCAGAAGTTGATGTCTACGCCAAAGAAAATTTTGCCGTAGTACTCAAAAAAGGTGAAAAAGGCGGCTATGAAGTGACTTATGCTCTTCCATCAAACATAAAAGCTCCAACCAAAGCAGGTGACGCTGTTGGCAAAGCAATTGTTTCAAAAGATGGCGTAGTAGTCAAAGAGGTTGAGCTTGTAGTAAAAGAAAATCTCGAAAAACTCTCATACAAAAATTGCATAGACAAAATTGTAGCAGGTTGGTAACTTAAACCAAATATGCAAAAACCATTTAGACACAAACCTGTTAGGCAAAAACAGTTAAGCAAAAACAGTTAAGCAAAAGCCAATCTAAGGAAAAATGGTTTATGTAAAAATATAGGCAAAAAAAACAAGCAAAAGAAATGCAAAAGAACTTTAGCAAAAGAAACAAGCAAAAGAAATGCAAAAGAATTTTAGCAAAAAAATATAAGAATAATTTTTAAGCAAAAATGTTTTGAAAACATTCTCCAAATTTTAAGAGGAACAATTCTACCAAAAATTGTTCTCTTTTTTTTTAATTGCTGCTTTTTATTGCTTTTCTCGCACAAAAAAAATAAATGATACTTTTTAGTTGCCTTTTGCCTCAATATTTGCTAAAATATTTTTGTTTTAGTAATAATAGCACTCAAACTCAATTACACAAACGTATTCACACAAACGTAATCACACAAAAACAATCAAACACAAAAACCTAAAAAAAACAAAAGTCGATCAAAAGATTAAGAGGAAGCACAAAATGTCCAACTTGACCAATGAAATTCCACAAACAGAACAATCTATTCAGACTGAAAGTTCTCAAAATGCAAATCAACAAAATCAATCTGAACAATATCGTTTTCGTCTTGAAAACTTTGAAGGGCCGCTAGATCTTCTTCTACATCTTATAAAAGACGCAAAGCTCGATATCATGCAAGTTAAGCTTGCAGACATCACAGAGCAGTATCTTGAGTATATGACTGATATCGACAGTATTGACATGGATAGGGCAAGCGAGTTTATCATTGTCGCAGCCACTCTTATCGAAATCAAATCAAAAAGTCTTCTTCCTGTAGAGCAGGAAGAACTGCCAGAAGAAGAGGATAGCGAGGCACTTCTTCTTCAAAGACTTAAGGAATACGAACTTTTTAAACAAACAGGCCAACGCTTGAAAGAAATTGAAGACATAAACAAACTTTATCGCGCACCAGGCAAGGAAACTGAAAAAGTCAAAATAGTGATAAAAGATATGGTGCTTGACAAGCTTCTCGACGCTTTTGCAAACCTTCTTGCAAAAAAAGAAGCACGCGGTGAAGAAAAACCACAACCAAAAAAGATAGTCAAAGACCGCTTCACAGTCGCTGAAAAAATGCTTTCAATTCGCGACTACGCTCGCCAAAATCGACGCTTTGTCTTTGAAGACCTTTATAGCGAAGATATGACAAAGTCAGAAATGATAAATGTCTTCTTGGCACTACTTGAACTATTAAAACTGCAGTCAATCAGGGTGGAACAAGCGGGTCAATTCAATCAAATCAGTATTATTTCAAATGAGGTAAACAATGGATAACAAAGAGCAAACTTACAATCTCAAAGACGTCATCTATTCAATACTTTTCGTTGCTGGCGACGGCGTAGAAAAGTCATTTTTGGCAGAAAAATTGAATCAAAGCGAAAAGCAAGTTGAAAAGGCACTCAAAGAACTTGAAGAAGAACTCTCAGGCTCTTGTGGGGTGCATTTGCTACGTTACAAAAACAAAGTTCAGCTTTCTTCAAATCCAAATTACGCAACGCTTATAAGCGACGTTCTCAACCCAATTCGCGAAAAATCTCTCACTCGTGCTGCTCTTGAAACTCTTGCAATTATCGCCTACAAACAACCAATCACCAAGCTTGAAGTCGAAGATGTGCGTCGTGTAAATTCAGATTATGCCGTTCAAATCCTTCTCGACCAAGACATGATTGAAGTGGTGGGTCGCAAAGACGCTGTTGGCAAACCATTGCTTTTTGGCACAACTGACAATTTCTTGAAAAGATTTAATATCGAAAACCTCTCAGACCTGCCTGATTATGAAGAACTTATGCAGCGTATCAAAACTCTTCGAGCTGAAGAAGAGGAGGAAACAAAATCTGACAGCCTCTTCAAAGATGTTCAGGACCTTGAGTTTAATGAGGAACTTCCAGACTTCCTAAAAGGCGAAAATGTAACTCTTGTAAGCGGCGAAAAAGCTCTTGAAGAAAAACTTGCCTCACTCAAAACTGAAGAGGGTGACGAGCAACCAAATATAGGCTAAAAGCAAACATTTTTTGCACTCCTTCTCGCATACAATAGCCTATGCAAGAAGAAATAGAAGATTTTATCGAAAATGATTATATAAACAACAACGGCGTAAGCGGCAAAATACCGCTGCCGTTTTCTTATTTTATTGAAAAGGAAGAAGAGGAAGGCCTTTTTGATGACGTCTACAATATCTATCAAAAACCCACATTAAAAGATAGAATAAAAGTCTATCCTTTTGTCTTTCTCGCTTTTCTATTGTTAGGCTCACTTCTTCTTTTATTGGTGAACTTATGCAACACTTTCTAAACCAAAATGCACAACCAAAAGG
>CARTDZ010000015.1 GCA_949067325.1 uncultured Eubacteriales bacterium
TTAGGTTTATGCATTTTTACAAATTTTGTTTTTATAATTATAAGTGAATATACATTTTTAAAAAACTTAAATCATAACAGCCTCTTAAGCCAACCTTACTGAAGCCAAAGCAAAGTATGAGGAGCATTCCAATTTAGAACAAACTACCCTCCAGACGAAGTTGACAAAATTCATTTTTTTTAACCAGCCCAGCACAAATTTGCCATTCGCGCCAAGATGATTACCTTTGTGGGCTTAAAGCAATAATAGCGTTTGACAAAAAAACAATTTGACAAAAATACCTCTCCGCTTTCAAAGCAAAAACAGCAACTGCATAATTAATAACGAAACAATAAAAAAAAGCTTTCAGTTTTTGCGAAGAGACTTCACAAAAAAAGCACACCAAAATTGGTATGCTTTTTTTGTTTTTTAAATAAACTACTGAAACTACTATTTTATATAAACAACCTCTTCAGTCTCGAGAGCTTCTGCAACAAGCGCGTCTATATCAAGATGATTTTCTTCCTTTTGCGCTTTTTCTATTGTAGGTTTTATCACTGGATTTTTTGGCAGAAAGACTGTGCAGCAATCTTCATAAGGAAGGATTGAAGTCTCGTATGTATCAATCTTGTTTGCCACTGCCATAATCTCTTCTTTGTCCATAGCGATACAAGGCCTGAATACTGGAAGACATTTTATCACACTTCCAGTCACAGTCATACTTTGCATAGTTTGGCTTGCAACCTGACCAAGACTTTCGCCCGTCACGATTGCGCCAAGACTATTTTTCTCGCAAAGCTTTTCAGCAATCCTCATCATTATACGCCTCATTATGGTTATCATATATTCAGGTTTGCAATTTACATGAATTGCCTCCTGAATTTTTGTGAAAGAAACGACGTGCAATTTTATTTCACCTATATATGAAGAAAGAATTTTTGCTAAGTTTAGCACCTTTTCTTTTGCGCGTTCTGACGTATAAGGATAGCTGTGAAAATGCAAAGCTTCAAGTGCAAGCCCACGTTTTGAAACAAGATAGCCTGCAACTGGACTATCAATTCCGCCAGAGAGCAAAAGAAGCCCTTTGCCAGCAGTATGAAGCGGAAGGCCACCTTGCCCCTTGATTGAAGAAGTGTAAACATAGGCCTTGCCATTCATTCTTATATCAACATTGATTTCAAGTTGAGGATTATATAAATCAACTGATGAGTCTGGAAATTTTTGCAAAATTTTTCCGCCTAGCGACGCTGCGAAATCCATTGATTTTAATGGAAAGTTTTTGTCAGCACGTTTGACAATAACTTTGAAAGTTTTGTTATCGACCTGCGATTGCAAAACCTGTTTTGCGATTTCTTCTACATTCGCATCAACCTCTTCAGCTGGCGAAAAGCTGTGAAGACCAAACACCTTCGACAGCCTATCTATAATTTCAGTCTCTCGAGAAGGATCATAATTTGAAATAACGTAACGGCCAAAGGTTTTTGAAAATTTATATTCTTCACCTTTAAGCATCTCTTTGATATTGTTTATAAGCTGGCCTTCAAAAACATTTCGATTGTTGCCTTTTAGGTAAAGTTCACCAAATCTTAACAAAAGCACTTTCATTTAACTTTCTCCCACACTTCTTTATATTTTTCAGCTATTATATCCGCCGCTTTTTCAACCTCTTGTTCACTTAGATAGGCATTGAAGGACACCCTAAGCGAGGATTTAATTTTTGATTTTTCTTGCCCTAAACCTTCAAGCACTCGATTGCCCGCCTTTTTGGCAGAACACGCACTACCCATGCCAACCACAACATCATTTTCTAAAGCCCGCATCAGCGTTTCGCCATTTACGCCATCAAACGAAAGAGAAAGAATATATGGGCTTATCAAATTTTCTGATGTTTTAGAAATTTTAGAAATTTTAGAAATTACACAATTTTTTTCGCCTTCCTTTAAATTAGCAACGTTTGCTTTTGCCGCAAAAGAATTTTCAGTTTCATTTATATCATTTTCATCGAACAAAAAGCTTACGCCCTCAACCGAAGAAAGCCTGTTTTTAAAAACAGATTGCAGTTTTTGAACTTTTAAAAAGTTGCTATTTACATCAATCTTGTCAATCGCGCAAGCCATAGCCATAATTCCAGCCACATTTTCAGTGCCAGAACGCAGCCCAAACTCTTGTCCACCGCCAAAAACAATGTTTTTGAGCGAGCTTTTGTTGCGCACATACAAAGCACCCACCCCTTTTGGGCCATGAAATTTGTGAGCTGAAATGGTATAAAGGTCAACGCCAAGGTCATCGAGCGAAAAGTTGAGTTTGCAAAAAGCTTGCACTCCGTCAACATGAAGAAGAGCTTTTGGGCAGATCTTGTCACGAAGAAGTGATATGCGTTTGATATCGTTTATCGCTCCCGTCTCGTTGCTTACATGAATGGTTGAAATTAAGCGTGTTTTTGGCGAAAGTGTTTTTTCAAGCATGAGATAATCGATTTGGCCATTTTTTTGAAGTGGAACAAACTTTATAAACCCGTCGCCATTTTCTTCCTCAAGATTTTTTGCAAGACTAAACACGCTTGGGTGTTCACCCAGCGAAAAGACATGTTGCCACCCCTTTCTTAAACTGCCTCGTATTGCAAGATTATTGCTTTCAGTCGCCCCACCAGTAAAAATAATATCACCTTTTTTTGCCCCAAGTTTTGAAAGCAGCTTTTGTCTTACCTCATCAAGTTTTTTGGATATATTCACGCCATAAATATAGTTTGTTGAAGGATTGAAAAAGTTTGTGCAAGCGTATTTTTGATACTCCATTGCACATTCTTCAAACATCTTTGTAGTTGCAGCATTGTCAAGATAAATCATTTTCCCCTACGCAGTTTATTTATAGCATTTTTTGGCATGTTTTTTTGCCTCTTTTTTATTTTTACCATATGGTAGCAAATAATAGCATTAATTTTTTAAAATTTAAAAATCAATATTTAGTATTATGTCTTACATACAAGACGGCACATCTTGCATTTTTAAGTAAAACTATCTTAAAGCCGCACCAAATCTGAAAGAAAGTGCTTTTATAGTTTTGTTTATTGTTTTTGAGACCTCTTCATCTGTCAGAGTTTTGTTTTCATCAGACAGCTTTATATTAAAAGCCATGCTTTTTCTACCCTCTCCTACACTTGCATTTCTGTAAACATCAAACAATTTGACATCAAACAAGAGTTTGCCGCAAGATGATTTTATACCATCGAGAAGTTGGCCTGCGGTGATATTCTCATCGACCACTACAGCCAAGTCACGTTCTACAACTGGGTATTTTGGCACAGGTTTAACAACAAAGCGTTTTGCAGGAAGTTTGCTTAAGTAAGATGTATTAAGTTCAGCATAAATAGCACCAGCGCCCACCTCAAAGTTCTTAGCAACCGTTGGGTGAATTTGACCGAAATGCCCGATTATTTGACCATCAAATATGATATCTGCCGAAATGCCAGGGTGAAGATATGGCTGAGTTGATGGCTGCAAAGTGTAGTCCACACAAGCAAAAGCTAGCAAGTTTTCGATCAGACCTTTTGCATGGAAGAAATCAAAGCCGCTTTCTTGAACGACGAAAGCAAGGAAGTTTTCCTCAGTTGGAAGTTCTTTGATAGGAAGGCTTTTTGGAATATAAGTCCTTCCGCACTCAAAAAGACGAGCTTCTTTATTTCCGACGCTGTTGTTGTATGAGAGGCAACTAAGCAGCGAGAAAGCCATAGCCGTTCTTAAGCAAGAAATATCTTCACTGATAGGATTTAAAATTTTCACCATTTTTGTGCGAGGGTCGCCATCTTTAATCAACAGTCTTTCACAAATGTTTGATGGGCAAAGCGAATAGTTGACAGTTTCATAAAAACCATAGTCGACAAGCGAGTTTCTCATTTTGCGCTCGAGAGCCATTCTTGGATCAACCTGCCCTTCACTGACTGAAGCATTTTCAAACAAAGCATTGTCAATTTTGTCGTAGGCGTCGTAGCCGTAAATTCTTATAACCTCCTCAGCGAGATCGTTGTTGCCCACTATATCCTCACGATATGGTGGAACAAGACATTCAAGTCTGTCACCTGTTATTTTTGTTTCGATGCCAAGATTGTTTAAGATGTTTTTGATGATTTCAGGTTTTATTTCTATTCCAAGTATTTTGTTGATCGCTTTGACGGAGCCAACAACACTTCTGGCCTCGTTTTTTTCATTTGAGACATCGATAATGCCGCGAGCGACTTTGCCGCAGCCAAGTTTGGATACAAGATGCAAGGCTCTTAGAAGGCCAAGTTCAGCGTTAGCGACGTTTACACCTTTGCAGTAGCGAGCGGCGGAGTCAGTCATCACACCAAACTTGCGAGAAGTAAGCCTGATACACTTAAGGTCAAAGTTTGCGCCTTCAAACACCACTATTTTGGTATTTTCATTAATGCAGGAATTTGTTCCTCCAATAACACCCGCTATGACCAAAGGCTTTTCAGCGTCAGCAATAACCATAACCTCTTCGTCAAGCGAATAAGTGTTGTGATTTAAAGCTTCAATCTTTTCCCCTTTCTTTGCCTGACGAACAACAATTTTTTCACCACCGATCAAAGTTTGGTCAAAGGCATGAAGTGGTTGTCCAATTTCAACAAGCACATAATTTGTTATATCTACAATTGTGTTTATTGGTTTTATTCCCACCGCGTTCAGTCTTGCTCTCATTTGCAATGGTGAGCGTTCAATTTTGATATCAGTAACCGCTCCTGCCATATATCTTTTACAATTTTTTGTCTGAACTTCCACATTGACATAGTTGCGAACTGTATCCTTTGAATATATGTCTATTGGATAATTTAAGTTTAGCTTTTTGATAGGAAGTCCAAAGATTGCACTGACCTCACGTGCGATACCAACAACACTTAGGCAATCCGCACGATTTGGCGTTACACCAATGTCAAAAACAACATCATCAAGCATGAGAGCTTTATCTATTGGCTGGCCTATTTTCATATCTTTAGGCAAGATTAAAATACCATTGACACCCGCACCTTCAAAATAGTTTTCGTCTATGCCAAGTTCCTCGCCAGAGCAGAACATACCAAAAGAATCCACTCCGCGAAACTTTGATGGTTGAATATTGACACCATTTATAAGGTTTGCACCAGGAAGCGACACTGGAACAACAGCCCCTTCAAACACATTTGTAGCTGAAGTAACAATTTGAGTTGTTTTGTCGCCAATGTCAACTTGACAAACTACAAGCTTGTCAGCTTGTGGGTGTTTTTCAATTTTTACAATTTTGCCAACAACAACATCATGCAAATATTGATTTTGATAAACAATTTCTTCAACTTCCATTCCAGCACTTGTGAGGCGTTTCGCCACTTCTTCTGGCGTAGCTGTTATATCAACAAAATCTTTGAGCCAATTATATGTTATCTTCATTTTACTTCTCCAATTTTTGTTTATTTTTTTACTTTTAATTTTAGATTGTTTTAAAATTCTTTTTTTTAATTTTTCAGAATTTTATTATTTCAGAATTTTATTATTTCAGAATTTTATTATTTCAGAATTTTATTTTTTCAAATTTTAAATCTTTCAGATTTTTAGTTTTACAGATCTTCAACTTGTTTGATTTTGAACTTTACGTCATTTAAGTTGATTTAAAAATCTTATATCGTTTTTGAACATTGTGCGCAGATCTGGAATAGAATTAAGCACCATTGAAGTTCGCTCTATACCCATACCAAAGGCAAAACCCGTATATTTTTTGCTGTCTATGCCAGCGATTTCCAGCACACGAGGATTTACAACACCAGCACCCAAGATTTCGAGGAAGCCTGTTCCTTTGCAAGTTTTGCAGCCTTCACCATGACAGTTTGGGCAAGAAACATCAACTTCGATACTTGGCTCTGTAAACGGAAAGAAAGAAGGTCTAAAACGCACTTGTGTACCTTGGCCATAAAGCCTTTTCATCATTTCAGCAAGCATAATTTTTAGGTCAGCCATTGAAACATTTTCATCTACAACCAACCCTTCGCACTGGTGAAAAACTGGCGAGTGAGTTGAGTCACTGTCATTTCTGTAAGTTTTGCCAGGAGAGATGATTTTAAAAGGCGGTTTTCTTGTTTCAAGTTCGCGCGATTGAACGGCAGAAGTTTGCGTTCTAAGCAAAATATTTTCTGTCACATAAAACGAATCTTGCATATCACGAGATGGGTGGTTTTTTGGAATGTTCATCGCCTCAAAATTGTAATAATCTGTTTCAACTTCTGGCCCATCAACAACAGTAAAGCCCATGTCAACGCAGATGTCAATGAGTTTGTCAGTTATCATTGGAATAGCGTGAATAGCACCACGTTTAACAAACTTGCTTGGCTCAGTTATATCGACTTTTTGAGAAGCGAGAGCGTGAGCAAGTTCTTCTTCAGCAAATTTTTCTTCCTTTGCAGAAATTTGGCCTTCAATGGCCGAACGAACTTCATTGACCAAGGCCCCCACTTTAGGACGATCTTCACTTGCGACATCACGCATTCCACGCAAAATTGCAGTAAGTTCACCTTGCTTGCCAAGATATTTCACCTTGATTTCATTCAAAGTCTTTTTGTCAGAAATCATCAGTATTTCAGCAAGCGCCTTTTCCTTTATGCTTTTAAGATTTTCTATCATGTTTGCCATTTTGGCCTCCTTTTGCAGTTTGGTTGTAGTTTGGTTGAAAATTTGTTGCAGTTTTCTTGTAGTTTTGTTTTAGCTTTCCTGTAGTTTTGTTGTAGTTTTTTTTGAATTTTTGCAGTTTGTTTTGTGGGAGTTTACGTTTTTTTGTGGTTATTTTTTATGTTTTCACGAACGCTGAAATTGACTGACACTGAAATTTATAAATTTAAATAGAGCAAAATTTTAATCAAATTGAGCGATTTTAATTTTGATAAAATTTCAGAAATCAAAAAATCCCCTCATCACTTAGGACGAAAGGAAGCTCCGTGTTACCACCTAAATTCGCAGCTTAAAGCAGGCTAATTTCTTTTTGAATGCTTGCTTTTTATAGCCACCTCATTATACCTTTTACGCAGGCTTACGGCAAAAACTAGTCAGTATTTCAAGTTTCAACAAAAACTAGAATCCTTTTCATAATTGCAGCTTTGAAAGTGAATTCGCCTCAAACCACTTTTGCCTTCATTTCAGCTTAAAGAAAGCTCTCTGTAAAAAGATTTGTTTCAAGCTACTTATCTTTCATCAAACGCTTTTATTTGACAACTAAATTTTACATTAATTTCAGGAGTTTTGTCAACTAAAACTTGCTTAATGCTGCAAAAACTTGAAAATAATTTTTCAAAGTGATAAAATAATCATATGAAAAAGCAAACTTTTGAAATAAAAGAAGATTATAAAAACATTTATTATTTTTTAAAAACGCATTCCTTTTCTGAAAATTTTATCAAAAACCTTAGAAAAAGTTGGGGCAATTTTGTCGTAAATGGTGAAAATGTAAATATTCGAAAAGAGCTTAAAGCTGGCGATTTGCTTGAAATAAATGCCAATCCAAACGCAAAAACAACTATTATGCATTGCGTACTACCACTAGATATTGTATATGAAGATGAATACTACCTACTAATAAACAAGCCAAGCGGAATTTCGTGTATGCCAAACAAATCGCACTATTCTTTAAATCTTGCTGGGGCTGTCTGCGCTTATATGGAAAAAGAGAAAGGCTTTGTGCTTCGAGTTGCAGGACGACTTGACAAAGAGACGTCAGGCATAATTATTGTTGCAAAAGATAGCATAGCTTTGAAGGAGTTGGGCGAAGTTAAAAAAACTTACTATGCCATTTGCAAAGGCGTTCTTGAAAAAGAGACTATAATCGATGAGAAGATTTTGACAAGACAAGAGAACGGTTTTAATATAATGAAAAGAGAAGTTTCTGCTTTAGGCAAAGAGGCAAAGACTTTTGTCAAGCCGATTAAGAATGATAGCAAACACACTCTTCTTGAAATAAAACTTGAACATGGCAGAACTCATCAAATACGAGTACATCTTTCTCATATTGGCCACCCGTTGGTTGGAGACCCTCTCTATGGTGAAAAAAGTGAACTTATTGACAGAACAGCCCTACACTGCAGAAATATAAGTTTTTATCATAAGTTTAAAAAAGAGCAGCTGAGCTTTTCTACTCCATTGCCAAAAGATTTCTTTTTGAAATAACACGATATTAAAAAATTGTAAGTTGTAATTAAAAAAAAGAAATAGCAAAATCCTACTGTTTCTTTTTTTGAGTTTTGGTGCGGGCGATGGGACTTGAACCCATACTCTTTCGAACACGCCCCTTAAACGTGCGCGTCTGCCATTCCGCCACGCCCGCATATGTAATTTGTTGATTGTAAAGTTGTTTTAAGGGATTTGATTGTTTTGGCAGACGTCCGTCTGCACTAGGTAGCCGTTGTAAAACGGCGAACGCATCGAGCATTGGAGGATTGGCAAAATTTTCCAAGCGGAGATATTCCGCCACGCCCGAATATGTAATTTGTTGATTGTTTTTCAACTTTTGTAGTTTTATATGCTACTTGATTATTATATAAAATCCAGCACATAATGTCAAGCAAAATTTGCATAATTTCATAATTTTTTTAAGTATTTTGTATTGACTTTTGTTTCATACAATAGATTTGCAGTTTGCTTTGAAAAAACAGACTGAAATATATCAGCCTGTTTTTTGATTTTTATTTTGTTGAGTTAAATTCGTGCAAACCTTTTTCAAACTGTGTTTTTGCTTCTTCATCAAGACTAAACAAGAGGCCGAAAAGTTGGCCGACGTGGAGTTTTTCTTCTTTCATTATATCTGCAATAGTTTCTCTTGCGCTTTCGTCTATTGTTTCGTCAAAATGAGCTTGATATTGAATGATTGCTTCAAGTTCACCAATAATATCCGCACGAGCGTTTTGAGTTGTTAAGGTTGTATTTGAAGTGAAAGTTTGGGTGAATGATGTTTGAGCTGGTGTCTGACTTTTTGCCCTTGCAATAATATTTTGATATTTTTCGTTGTACATTTTCGTTTACCCCCTCCTTTTTATTATGATAGTATAGAGAGCCCTGACATAATTATTTTGAAAATATTTCAGATTCGCATATTCGCATATATAATGAAATTAATTTTTTAAAATAAAAAAAAGAAATCTTTTTAGCAGACTTCTTCTTTTTTATCATTTTCTTTTTTGTTTGATTTATGTTCTAGCTTGATTATTTTTGGCTCAGCGTTGTCTAGTTCTATAAACTGATCGGTCACGATAATTTTTGCTATGTCTTTTTGACCTGGAATTTCATACATGAGCTTGTTCATCTTGCTTTCAAGAATTGTTCGAAGACCTCTTGCACCTGTTTTAAGTTCCATTGATTTTTTGGCTATAGCTTTGATTGCTGCGTCAGAAAATTCTATTTCTATTCCGTCAATTTTGAACATCAATTTGTATTGTTTGATGATAGAGTTTTTAGGCTCGACCAGAATGTGTGTGAGAGCTTGTTCGTCAAGATTGTCAAGGCCTACCATAACTGGAAGACGGCCGACGAACTCTGGAATGAGACCGAATTTGATAAGGTCATCTGGTTGAACATCTTTGAAGAAAGCTGAAGTTTCTTTTTCTTCTTCAACTTTGATTGCAGCATTGAAGCCAAGCGTTGTGTCAGCTTTTCTACTTTCTACAACCTTGTCAAGTCCAACAAAAGCGCCTCCGCAGATGAAGAGAATATTTGTTGTGTCGATTTGAAGCATTTCTTGATGTGGGTGCTTTCTTCCACCTTGAGGCGGAACTGAAGCGATGGTGCTTTCGATAATTTTGAGAAGTGCTTGTTGAACGCCCTCGCCTGCCACATCGCGTGTGATTGACACATTTTGAGTTTTTTTGGCAATTTTGTCGATTTCGTCGATATAGATTATTCCACGTTGAGCTTTTGAGATATCATAATCTGCATTTTGGATAAGTTTTAGGAGTATGTTTTCAACGTCGTCGCCGACATAGCCAGCTTCAGTAAGCGTTGTTGCATCAGCTGTTGCAAATGGCACTTTTAAAATTCTTGCCAGTGTTTTTGCCAACAAGGTTTTGCCTGATCCTGTTGGACCTATCATGAGTATATTGCTTTTTTCAAGTTCGACACCGTCCTCATGAGCGGCTGTGCCGAAGTTGTAATTCAGCCTTTTGTAGTGATTATATACTGCAACCGCAAGCACCTTTTTTGCCTCATCTTGGCCGATAATGTATTCGTCAAGCTTGGCTTTTATTTCTTGCGGAGTTGGAAGGTCAATATTTTCAAAAGTTGAAGATTTGTCAACCTCACTTATTATATCCTTGCAGATTGCGACACATTCGTCGCAAATATAACTGTCACCGCCAGGGCTTGCAATCAATTTTTTTGCGTCTTTTTGGGCTTTTCCACAAAAAGAGCATTTGCAATCAATTCCGTCCACTAAAATTCTCCTTTTTTGATTTTTTTAGTTTTTCTTTTGATTCAGTTTTCTTTGTTTCGATTTTTTATGTTCATTTTTCTTTTGATTGGGTTTTCTTATGTTTCTGTATTCTTATATTTCTGTTTTCTTACATTTCTGTTTTCTTATGATTGGGTTTGTTTAAATTTTTAGATATTTTGTTTTAAACCAACTCGATGAAAAGATTTTTTGTTAATTTTTCTTTCTAGACACAAAGATATCGTCAATGACGCCATATTCTTTTGCTTCTTCCGCGCTCATATAGTTGTCACGGTCAGTATCTTTTTCGATAATTTCGATTGGTTTGCCAGTGTTTTCGCTAAGCATTCTGTTCAAATCTTTTTTGATCTTTTGAATATGATTTGCCTGAATTTGGATATCGCTAGCCTGTCCTTGAGCCCCACCAAGCGGCTGGTGGATCATGATTTCGCTGTTTGGAAGAGCAAATCTTTTGCCTTTTGTTCCGCCTGCGAGAAGAAATGCGCCCATTGACGCTGCACGTCCTACGCAGATTGTTGAAACATCACATCTTATATATTTCATAGTGTCATAAATTGCAAGGCCAGCCGATACGCTTCCGCCTGGGCTGTTGATATAAAGAGATATATCTTTGTTTGGGTTTTTGCCTTCAAGATAGATCAGTTGTGCGACGATTATGTTTGCTGTTTCGTCAGTAACCTCACCATTTAGGAAGACTATACGGTCTTCAAGCAGTCTTGAATAGATGTCGTAAGAGCGTTCTGACGCACCGTTTTGATCCACGACCATAGGAATTAACATAATTTTCAGCCTCCATTATTTTTTTAAGATTTGGTATGTTTCTTTTTTTAAATAGATTTTTTAACCGATTTTAGAGATGTTTGCATATTTTTATGCGTTTTTCTCTTTGATAAAAGCGATAAGTTTTGTCATGAGAGCTTGGTTTTCAAAGTAAGCAAGTTCGTCATTTGAAAGACCATTTTTAACGTCTTCCACTTTCACGCCGTAAGTGTTTGCATAGTTTGCAATTTCTGCGTCAAGATCTTTTTGGCTAACAGAAAGTTTGTTTTCTTCTATTATCTTTTGGAGAACAAGACGAGTTTTTACATTCTTTTCAGCGTCTGGCATTCTTTCAGCTTCAAACTCTTCTTCAGTTTTTCCGAGATAAGAAAGGTATGACTTGAGGTCAAGGCCTTGGTGAGCAAGACGATGTTCGAAGTCGTGTATAATATGATGAACTTCGTGATGTGTCATGCTGTGAGGAATTTCAACCTCGCAGCCATCAACGATTTCATCAATGAGTGCTGCTTCGTAGTCTCTTTCTGCTTGTTGTTTTGCCCTCTTTTCAAGTGTATCCTTTACGCTCGCCTTATATTCATCTAAAGTTTCAAATTCTGTTGTGTCTGAAATAAATTTATCGTCAATTTTTGGCAAAATTTTCTTTTCAACCTTGTTTACAGTTATTGCAAATACTGCAGGTTTGCCTGCAAGATTTTCTGCTTGATAGCCAGCTGGAAAAGTAACGTTAATATCTTTTTTATCGCCTTTTTTGAGGCCAATGATTTGTTCTTCAAAGCCTTCGATGAAAGTATGAGAGCCTATTTCAAGTCTATAATTTTCTGCTGTGCCGCCTTCAAACTTAACCCCATCAACAGAGCCTGAAAAGTCTATTGTTGCAAAGTCGCCGTTTTCGACTGGCTTGTCAGTTTCTTCATAGCGAGAATGTGAGTTTGCGAAGTTTGAAATTGCTTCCTCAACCTGTTTTGCTGTAACTTTGGTCTCTTTCATCTTTGTTTTTAAGCCAGAAAGAGCGCCAAGTTTCACTTCTGGCATAAGTGCGAATGTAAGAGTTGCAACTATACCTTTGTCAGCTGTGAAAGAGTTCATTTCAACATGAGGTGCTTCAGCTGGCTTGACTTCTTTGTGTTCTGAAAGAAATTTTGAATATTCTTTTGAGACTACTTCTTCAAATGCGTCGTCAAAGAATATTGTGTCGCCGTAAGTTTGTTCGATCACGCGTCTTGGAGCTTTGCCTTTGCGAAATCCTTGAACATTGTATTTGCCTTTTGTTTTTTGATAGGCCTCTTCAACCGCCTTTTCCCATTCCTCTTTTGCGATTGTGATTTTTAGTTTTCCTTCTTTTGGTGTGTTTTCATATGTATGCATATTTTTCTCCTTTTTTCGACTTTAAGTATAGCACAATTATAACATTTTAGGCAAGCAAAAACATAAAAAATGTGCCAAGAAATATTGACACATTGTTTTTGTTAATGTCGAATTATCGCAACTATTGCCGTCACCATAATCATCACCACAAGGATAAGTTTGGCAAGCTCATACAGTTTTTCTCTTCTTAGCGACTTTTTATACTTTTTTTTGAGAGTTTCTCTTCCCATTTCGACGTCTTGGCTTGTAATATTTGAGGAATTGACGAGATTTGCAAGGTAGTATTCAAAGCGTTCTTCAAAATTTAGAAAAAAGCTTACATAATAGGAGTATAGTATTTCACAGGCCAGATAAGCAGAAAGAGCTATCAGACACGCCAGCGAGAAATAAATGCTTGCACCAAAAACATCTTTTAAAAGTGCAAAAAGCAAGGCAAGAGCAACTAAAACTGTTGAGATAATAAATTTTCTTTTCATTTGATTGATTGAATTTGAGTTTTTTTAATTGGATTTGGATTTTATAAAATTCCATTTAACAACAAAATATATAATTTATATTCTAATTTATATTTTAATTTATAATTTTGATGTATAATTTAATTTGATGTATAATTTAATTTATATTTTTTACAGAAATAAAAGGCTTAAATTATAACAAGAATATACAGAACGACAATTGTAACCACAAAGATAATATAGCAGATAAGCCAAGCGATATGTTTGTGGCTTTTTACCCAGAAGAAGGCAAGGATTATTGCCAAAATATAGGCAATGACTTCACCGATCGATCGAAAAACATTTCCTACATTTGTGTTGCCCTTAAAGCAGGCTGACAAGAGAAGTGCGATTGCAATGCAAGCTATGCCTATATAGGCACAGAATGAGAGAATTTTGTTTGATACTAGTGATTTTGGCTTTGGCTTGCCTGATTGTTCTATTTTTTTCAGGTCTTTTTCTTCCATTTTTCCTCCATTTATTTTTGACAGATTTGCCATGCAAGGTCGACCGTTTTGTTTGAATAGCCCCATTCATTGTCATACCAAGCAACGAGCTGAACAAAGGTTGGACTGATCATAATGCCTGCTGAAACGTCAAAGACACAAGTTCTTGCCTCGCCGATAAAGTCGCTAGAGACAACAGGATCTTCTGTCCAGCCAAGCACACCTGCTAGTTCACCCTTTGAAGCTTTTTTGATTGTTTTGACAATTTGTTCGTAAGTGGTTGGACGGCTTAAGCGAACGGTCAAGTCAACTATTGAAACATTCAGCGTTGGAACGCGTAGGCTTTTGCCTGTAAGCTTGCCTTTTAAGCTTGGTATAACCTCACCCACTGCCTTTGCAGCACCTGTTGAAGATGGAATAATGTTGTATGAGGCGGCTCTTCCACCACGCCAATCTTTTTTTGAAGGGCCATCGACGGTAAGCTGAGTTGCAGTGGTTGAATGGACTGTCGTCATAAGGCCTTCTTCAATGCCAAAGTTGTCATTGATGACTTTTGCAAGAGGTGCAAGGCAATTGGTTGTGCAAGAAGCATTTGAAACAACCTTTTCGCCTTTATATTCATGATTGTTGACACCCATAACGAACATTGGCATATTTTTGCCTGGAGCTGAGACTATGACCTTTTTTGCCCCACCCTTTAAGTGAAGACTTGCGTCGTCATAATTTGTAAACTTGCCTGTAGCTTCAATGACAACGTCGACGTCAAACTTGCCCCAAGGTATGTTTTGAGGTTCTTTCTCCGCAAAGAAAGTGATTGGCTTGCGATTTACAAAAAGTTTGCCATCTTTTGCTTGACATGAGCCTTCAAAAGCGCCATGAATTGTGTCGTGAGTAAAAAGGTATTGAGCATATTCAAGATCAATAAAAGGATCGTTGACCGCAACTACCACAACGTCATCACGTTTTGAACAAACTCGAAGCACCAGCCTGCCTATTCTGCCAAAACCATTTATGCCAATCTTTACTTTTTTCATAATATTATTCTCCTTTTTTTCCGCCTTTTTGAGATTGAGTAGAAGTTTTTGATGAAGTTTTTGTAGAAGCTTGTTTTGAGGCTTTTGTTGAACTTTTTGATGAGCTTTTTGATGAAGTTTTTGTAGAAGCCTTTGAAGAAGCTCTGCTTGAAGATTTTGATGTTTTTTTGGACGCAAGCTGAGACGATCTGGTTGTTTTTGCTTTTGCAATAGATTTATTGCGAGAAGAGTTTGGAAGCTCTTCTTCATTCAACACCGCCATAAAAGCCTCTTTGTTTTGTTGTTCTTTTGCTAGATTTTCTTGTTCTTCCTCTTCGAAAGACCTTTCTTGTTCTTCTATTCGCTCAACACTGACAGTCGGTTTTTGTTCGAGTTCAAGTTCTTGCAAAGGATTGTTGACAATTTGTGCTTTTTTAAAATTTTTTTGACCTATTTTGGAGTTTAGCAATAGTACAAATAGCGAGAGAATGGTGGTTGACAGACAAAGAATGTCTAGACAAGCTAGAAGCAAGCCTGTGATGATTGAAAGTTTTGCGAATAATGCAAGACAAGTTGTAAGTATAGCTGCGATTGCAAATGGCAAGATTGCACAAAGCAACAGCATGGCAGTATTTTTTTTATTCCTCTCAAATCTAACAGGTGCGGCTTTGGCTTCAATTGTGTTTTGAGAAAACCCTTTCCACCTATCCACTCTTGTTGCAAAAGAAAAGTTTTCAGCCTCAGCGAGGATATCGACCACATCTTTGTCGAATGCGATGAGCGATGTGTCACCGCCAAAAGTTTTGATACCAAAAAGCAACCTAGTAAGGCTTTGCCAAAGTTTGTTTAGATATGATTTTAATTTGTTTGACTTGCCTTGTGAGCAGTATGTGATTTGAGCTTTTGAGTTTTTTAATTCGAGAAATTCATCAAAAGAAATAGGACGGCGAGCAATGATTGTTTTTTGGTGAGTTAAAAGCGATTGCATTGAAAGCAAGATTTCCTCTTTTTTGCTACCCTTTTCAAATATTGTGATATCGACATTTGGCATATTTAGATCTAGTTTTGAGGCAAGATCTTCTGTTATGCCAATATAAATTTGGGCATCACTATTGAGTGCAATTTTGGTGATGCCTTGGGTGTAGCTTTCTACATTTTTGTTGATTGGAATAATGAGGTTTGTCATATCCTCTTTTTCCTCCTAGTTTTACTTTTTTGTCTATAGAGTTTTTGCGATTACAACTTTTTAATTCTTCTAGCATGACGACCGCCTTCAAAGTCAGTTGTCAAGAAGGTTTTTATTATTTTGATAGCTTTGCGGCTTTTCATAAAGCGGCCAGCAAGGCAAAGTACATTTGCATCATTGTGCATACGTGCAAGTGAGGCGTATTTGATAGATTCGCAAACGGCGGCACGAATTTTTGGGTTGCGATTTGCTGCCATGCACATACCAATACCTGTGCCACAGATATAAATGCCCACATTTCTTGGGTCTTCAGTGACTTTTTGATTTGCAGCTTTAGCAAAATCAGGATAGTCGTCAAGTTGTTCACGGCTATAACTGCCTACGTCGATCGCAATAATATTTTCCTTATTGAGAAATTTTTTAACTTCTTCTTTTAAAAGGTAGCCTGCATGGTCACTTGCAAGAATAATCATAATATTTATCTCCTTTTTGCTTAAAAATTTATTTTTGTTTTTTATTTTAGCGGTTTTATGTTTTACGTTTTTTTGCCAAAAGCATTTTTCTTAAAACAAATATTTTCAACGACATTTTGAACTTTTGGACATTTTTGGCATTTTGGACTTTTGGACTATTTGAAAATTTTGGACTTTTTGAAAATTTTGGACTTTTGGGCAATTTGTTATTTACAAGCTATTATTTTGTTTAAAAGCACTTTTATGCCCTGCTCGATTTCTTGTGCGGCGCGGCGATATTCTTCAAGGTCACCGCCATAGGGGTCTACAATATCATGGCCAATAAGTGAGGCTAGTGAGATTGCTTTTTGAGCTTTTAAAGCTTCTTTGAGATAGAGCCTTTGGCTTTCGGTCATTGTTACATAAAGTGTGTCTTTGTCAAGTTTTTTTAGAAGCACGCTTTTGCGGTTTGATGAAAGAGCTTTTTTCTCTTTTAGCACAGCTTTTGCGTTTTCTGAGATATTGTCGCCTTTTGCTTTTATTCCTTTTGAAGAAAACTTGATTGCTTGGATTTTTGCAAGCTTGGCTTCTTTTTTGGCAAGGCGTTCAGCCATAACAGAACGGCAAGTATTTCCCGTGCAGACGAAACAAATTTTTATCATTTATCGCTCCATGATTTAATATTAGCATAATATTAAAAAAAAACAAAGCAAAAACCTTATTTTTTAGATTTTTTGCTTTGTTTATCTGTGACCACTTTTTTGTTTTGCCAAAGTTTGTCAAGATTATATTTTTCGCGAGCGGTAGGAATAAAAGTGTGAACGACAATTTCGCCAAGGTCAAATATAATCCATTCACCTTTATTAAAGCCTTCTGGCTGATTGTCAAGGCCTGCAAATTCCATAAAGTTTTGGGCAAGCTTTTTGTTTTCAAGAAAGGAAGATACTGTTGCAATAATGATAAATTTTGTAAGGCGCTTTTCGCCGTCGAGGTCATACAAAGCGACATCTTTGCATTTTTGATTGTTTAGAAAATCTAAAATCGCCGAAATTTTTTCTTGCATACACCCTCCTATTGTTAAAATTTTTTAAGTTTTGTTACATTAAAATATTATATCAAAAAATTATTTATGTCAATTCATTTGATTAAAATTTAGAAAAATGGTTAAAAATCTTGACATGAAAAAGTTTTTGTTTGTTTTGCAGGCGTTATTAAAATTCTTATTGATATTTTTTGCAGTTTTTATTTGGGCAAGATATTTTATTCGTCAGTTTTGGCTAAGCTTTGTTGTAGCTTTAAGCTTGACCTTTGCAATAGATTTTTTGACTAGGTTTGTTGGTAAGAAGTTGAACAAACGCAAAGAGCTGAAAGTGCAAGAAAAGGAAGAAGCTGAAGATTTGTTCTTATCGATTGCCACGCAAGAGAAGAGTCTTGACTTTTATTTGAAGCTGGCAAAATCGAGATATAAAAATGCAAAGAAAAAGGAAGGTTTTGTTGAGATCGAACATGGCGAGAATGATAAGGTTATATTATATCCTTTTTTAAGTTTTGTGCCGCTCAATTCCAATGATTTGGCTAAGATTATCTCTTGCGTTCAGAAAGAAAATTGTCAAAAGCTTGTTGTAGTTTGCGGCGAAATTGAAAAAAGCACTTTTTCATTTGCCAAAAATTTTGAAATGAAAATACTTTTGTTAGACAAATTTCAAACCTTTATATCGCTATATAAAGAGTATGATTTTTATCCTGAAAAGACGCTTGTGGTAAAGAAAGATAAGAAGCTTGCCTTTAAGGAGCTTGTTGCGTTTTCGTTTAATCGAGCAAGAGCTAAAGGGTACATTATTTCTGCTTTGATCCTGTTTCTGTCAAGTTTGTTTATACGGCCAAGCGTTTATTATTGCATAGTCGCCTCACTTCTACTTGTGTTTGCACTTGTTTCTTTTGTCAATCCTTTTTATAACGTCAAAGTTTCAAATGAAGTGCTTTAAAATTGGTGCGACGAAATAAAGTTTTGACGAAGCAATCACCCCGCCTTAACAAAAACTCCCCTTATTGTGTTTTTGTTAAGGCGGGGTTTAGAAAAAAACATCACGACAAAAAAAACCGCAAAATCAAAACGGCTTAAAGCTTTATGGCAGTTCTATATGCTTAAAAGATTTTTTGGTTGATTTTTTGTAAAGTATAATCATTGAGCCAATCACCTGCACTGGTTCAGCGTCAAGTTTTTTGCAAGCAAGGTCACAAACTTCTCTTGCAGAAGATGGTGAGTTTTGAAGCACTTTGATTTTTATTAGTTCACGAGCGTCAAGAAGCTCACGTATTGCAATCAAAGAATTTTCACCCAGCCCTTCTTTTCCTACCTGCATGACAGGATCAAGAGCATTGCCTAGTCCTCTTAAAAATGCTCGCTGTTTTGTTGTTATCATAGTTTTCTCCTATTAAATATAACTTTTATTTTTCAAGCTTTATCCAAAACCCAGCCAAAAATAAGCCTGAAGGTTTTGCTTTTTGCCAAGTAGATTAGTCAATATATTCAAAAACAAAATCTTTGATTTTTACGCTATCGCCATTTTTAAGCCCACGAGATTTGAGCATATCAATAATACCCATATCTTGAAGTCGCGACTGAAAATACGCAAACGAAAGACTATCAGAAAGTATAACTCCTCGAATAAAATTGTCAATTTTTCCGCCACTGACAACAAAAGTGCCGTCGTCTTCACGAGTGATTTCAATGCTATCTATTTCTCTCTTATCAAAGTCAAACTCTTCAACTTCTAGTGGTGGTTTTTTCTCTATTTTTGAAAGTTTTTCAAGAGCCAATTCTTTGAGTTTTTCAACACCTTTAAAAGTTGCTCCAGAAAGTTCAATCACTGAAATACCAGTTTTCTTTTTAAATTCTTCCTTACGTTTTTGCAAAGTTTGTTCATCAATGAGATCCACCTTTGAAAACGCAACTATTTGAGGCGTTTTTGCAAGCAATGAGCTATATTTTTCAAGTTCAGAATTTATTTTGTAATAATCCTCAATAAAATTTCGACCATCTGTTTGAGAGACGTCTATGAGATGAATAATCAGGCGCACTCTTTCGACGTGTTTAAGAAAGTAGTGGCCGAGCCCCTGCCCTTCGCTTGCACCTTCGATAAGTCCAGGAATATCTGCAACAACGAAAGTCTGGCCTTTGACCTCACAAACACCGAGGTTTGGATATAGGGTTGTGAAATGATAGTTTGCAATCTTAGGATTGGCGTTTGAAATGCAAGAAAGAAGTGTTGATTTGCCGACGTTTGGAAAGCCCACAAGACCAACATCAGCTATTGTTTTAAGTTCCAAAATCACCTCTCGCATTTTTGTAAGTTCGCCAGTTTGAGAGTAAGTTGGAGCCTGCTTGATTGAAGATTTGTAGTAAGCGTTGCCATGGCCGCCCTGCCCACCTTTTAAAGCCACAAAAGTCATTTGATCTTGATAAAGGTCTGCAATAATCTTGTTTGTTTGAGCATCGATGATGACTGTGCCGCAAGGTACATCTATAATCATATCCTTGCCGTTTGCGCCAGTTTTGAGTTTTTTTGAACCATTTTCACCATCGCCTGCAAGAAACTTTTTTTTGAATCGAAAATTGTAAAGCGTGTTCATTGAATTGGTAGCTTTGAAAATGACACTGCCGCCATTGCCACCTTCGCCACCATCAGGGCCGCCTTTCATGGTTTGAGCGTTGCGTAAAAAAGATGCCGAGCCGTTGCCGCCATTGCCTGCCTTTATTGATATTTTCACTCTATCTAAAAACATAATGCTCGATTGCTCCTTTTTTAGTGCTTTTGTTTTTTTTGCTGAACACTCTTTTTTTTCTCGTGTTTTTTAAGCTTATATTTAGATTATCTTTTTTTAGATTTTTATAAAATTGATTTGAGATTTTGTTTTTTTGCATACTAGTACAAGATATTGTATGATGTCTAAAAGACAAGCTACAAATTGTTGTAATATTTGCAAATTGATGTGAATGGACATATTTTGCAATCTGGCTTTTGAGCTTTGCAGAGATAACGTCCAAAATGCACAAGTTGGAGATGTAATTTACCCCAGCTTTCTGGTGGAAAGATTTGTTTTAGGCTTTCTTCACACTTGTTTGGATCAGAGGTATTTGCAAGCCCCAATCTGTTTGACACCCTAAGAACATGAGTGTCGACCGCAAGGGCATTGCCGCCAAAAGCTTCTGAGATGACAACATTTGCTGTCTTCCGCCCCACCCCCGCCAGAGACTGAAGCTTGTCTGGATCACTAGGAACTTGTCCGTCGTATTTGTCAAGAAGCTCTTTTGTCATTGAAAGAATGTTTTTTGCTTTATTGTGATAAAAACCGCAAGAGTGGATTTTTTCTTCAAGCTCTTCTTGAGAAAGTGAAAATAGTTTTTGCGGCGAACCATGATTTTTAAAAAGTTCTTTTGTCACAATATTCACTCTTTTATCAGTGCATTGAGCTGACAAGATGACTGCGACCAAGAGCTGGTAAGGCGTCTGATATTCAAGTTCACACTTTGGGTTTGGAAAAATTTTGTCAAGTTCTTCTCTTATCTTATTAGTTTGCATATTTTTTTCCTTTTATTTTATTTAGTAAAAGAAAAGTTTGAGAACAAAGTGAAAGCAAGATTGTATTTACTTTATTTCATAAGTGGAAATAATACAGTATCACGAATGTTTGGCAGGTCGAAGATAAATTGAACGAAGCGATCAATACCGAAGCCTAGGCCTGAGATTGGAGGCATACCATGCTCCATCGCAAGAAGGAAGTCCTCGTCTACGTCCATAGTTTCTTCATCTCCCGCAAGTTTTTCAGCAAGTTGCTTTTCGAGATTTTCTCGTTGAATAATTGGGTCAACAAGTTCTGAATACGCTTTTACGAGTTCCGCACCGCCCGCTACGACTTGGAATACGTCGATTATTCTTGGATCATTATCATTTCGACGTGCGAGAGGTATGAGAACTTCTGGGTAGTTGTAGATTATTGTTGGATTGACAATATCCGCCCTGATTTTGCGTTTGTAGATGTAGTCAACAAGCGTTCTGATAGTTTTGCATTCTTCAAGTTCGCCTAATGTGAAGAGGCCTTTTTGAGCAACTTTGGCTTTAAAATTGTCAACATCAGTTTCTTCCAAAAAGTCAAAGCCAAGGATTTCTTTCATTTTTTCAACATAGTTTATTTTTGCCCACTCACCATCAAATTCGATTTGTTGGCCTTGATAGCTTATTTGAGTTGTGCCAAGAACATTTTTGAGAAGTTCTACGCAAAGCGTTTTAAAGAATTTCATATTGTCTTCATAGTCCCAATATGAAGCATACCACTCAATTTGAGTAAATTCTTGAAGATGTGAAGGGTCCATACCTTCATTGCGAAAGTCTTTGCCAAGTTCATACACCCTGTCAAAGCCGCCCGCTATACATTGTTTAAGCCAAGTTTCAGTAGCTATGCGAAGGTTGCAGTCAAGATCAAGTGCGTTATGGTGAGTATAGAAAGGTTTTGCTGACGCACCTGACACGCTGGTTTGAATGATTGGTGTTTCAACGTCGATAAAGCCATGATCTTCAAGATAGCGACGAATAAAAGACACAATTTTGCTTCTTGTGAGAAAGACTTTTCTTGCCTCTTCATTTACGACGAGATCGAGATAGCGTTGACGATATTTTGTTTCAGTGTCAGTGAGACCATGGAACTTTTCTGGAAGCGGCCTTAAAGTTTTTGATAAAAGCGTAACTTTTTCTGCCTTTACTGTCACTTCACCTGTTTGAGTGAGATACACCTCACCTTCAACGCCCACGAAGTCTGCAATATCTATCATTTTTTTATAGAAATCGTATGCTTCTTCATCAAGTTCGTTGCGACCAACTGAAATCTGTATCTTTGCATTTATGTCGCGAATTTGAATAAAGCCGAATTTGCCCATTACACGTTTGAAAACAACGCGTCCTGCGACTTTAACTCTTTGTCCAACCATTTCGCGTGCTTCAGAAATGGTAGCCGTTCTTTCAAACTTGCCTTTGTATGGGATTTCACCCATTTCTCTTAGAGTATTGATTTTGGCTCTACGAACTTCTACTTCGCTTGCCAAATTTTGTATTTCTGCCATTTATTTCTCCTTTCTTTTTAAGTTATCACAAAAGGAAAAATTTGTCAAATTATTTATATCTTTTTTGATAATAATGAATGTTTTTCTGCACTTTTGAGAGATAATTTTGAGTTTCAGGATATGGTATTTTTGTAAGCGAGGTTTGATCTGTTGAATATTCTGGGTTTGTCAGCCATGAGCGCACATTTGTTTGCCCTGCATTGTAAGCACAGATTGCCGCTTTTTCATCTTCAAAATATTTTGTAAGATATGAAAGATAATAACTGCCCAAGCGAATATTGTATGAAGGATTGTAGAGCAAGTTTTCGCTGTATTGCTCGCCAAGATTGTCAGCCAGCCACTTGGCTGTCGAAGGCAAGAGCTGCATAATGCCTACTGCACCTTTTGATGATTTGGCATTTGAATTGTATCCACTTTCTACATTTGCCACCGCAGCCACAAGTGCTGGATCAAGGCCAAATTCTTGAGCGGAAATAGTTATTTCATCTTTATATTTGACAGGATAAAAATAGCCATTTAAGCAGCTTAAAGAGAAGGCTAGAATAGTGACCAAAATTGCAAGTGAGAAGACAGAATAAAAATACTTCATAACATATTGTATGGAGTATTTTTTAAATAATACAGCGACAAATCTTTGTTTGTGCGAAAATCATATATTTCGCTTGCTTTTAGAAAAGAAATTTGAGTTTTATGGTTTTATTTTGAAGCATTTTAAGATGTCGATAGCTTTTTTATATTTTTTAGGTTTGAGATAGAGTTTTTTAGAATTTGTTTTTTGTATTTCATTTGGAATTGGGGTTGGAATTGGGGTTGTTGTATTTCGTTTGAATTTTCGAAATAAATTTGGAATTGGGTTTTTGAACTGAGCTTTTGGTATTTTGTTTTTGAAGCAAGTTTAGTATTTGGTTTAGAATGAAGTTATTAAATGCGTTCGCAAGAAGTCCGCATACCCATACTTGTAATTTTATACATACCAGCAAAGCTTGGATAGCGACGCAGAGCAAGCATACTTCGCACTATTTCAAGTGAAGACAGGTTGAATTTGACTGATATTCCGCAAGCCTGCCCTGCTTCTTTTGGCGTGTTTACGATTGCTGTTGCTATGCCGTTGTTTCGCAGAAAATTTGAAAATAATAGTGTTTCTGTTCGTGAGCGGAACACACATATTCCATATTGCATAAGATGCCTCCAATGATGCACACATTGCCCTCTTTAACACTATATTTATAAGTATAAAGGAAGGTGTTTGTGTGATTTATTTAGATAACAGTGCTTCGACTTTTGTGAAACCTCGTGAAGTGATTAAAGCAGTTGAAGATGGGCTTTTGCATTATTCGGCCAATCCTGGCAGAAGTGGGCATAATGCGAGCATACGTACAGCCATGATTGTTGAAGAGACGAGAGAAAAACTGGCCAGACATTTTGGAGCTTTGAAAAGTGAGCAAGTTTTCTTTTCAATGGGTTGCACTCAAGCTTTAAACATGGCAATTTTGGGGCTTGCAAGGCATGGTGGTCATGTTGTTTGCACTGAAAATGAACATAATTCTGTTTTAAGGCCGCTTGAATGGTTAAAAAACAGTGGCGTTATAGATTATTCTATAGCTTATCAAAATGGCAGAAGTGGAATTGACGTTGAAGCTATTAAAAGTTGTATTCGAGCAAATACATACATGGTCATTTGCAATCATATTTCAAACGTCAATGGTGACAAAGCTGACATTGATGAGATTGGCAAGTTTTGCAGAAGTCATGGGCTGATATTTTTGGTGGACGCAGCACAAAGTGGCGGACATGAGAGAATCAATATGACAGAAAGTTGTATTGATTTGCTGACTATTGCTGGACATAAAGGATTTTATGCGCCACAAGGCGTTGGAGCTTTGATTGCAAGCGGAGATATCCTGCCAGAGCCTATACTTTTTGGTGGAACTGGCACAAATTCGCTGGAGCTTGTTCAGCCAGATATATTTCCAGAGCGTCTTGAAAGCGGAACATTGCCTACACCTGCGATTATTGGACTTAATGCAGGAATTGATTTTGTTGAAAGTCATTTTGATGAAATTCAAGGCAAGATTGATGATTTGACAACTTTTGTAAATTATGAGCTTAGAAAGCTTGGATTGCCCGTTTATACGCAGCCTGAAAACTCGCATGGAGTTATCGCTTTTAATATTCCGTCGCTAGGATCTGGTGAAGTTGCAACTCTGCTTGATGAGCATTGGGGAATTTGCGTGCGAGGCGGATATCATTGTGCATCACTCAAACATAAGGCACTTGGAACACTTGCAGGCGGTGCTGTGCGAGCGTCAATATCATATTTCAACACTTTCACAGATGTACAAAGATTGGTAGGAGCAGTTAAGACCATAATAAGAAAGAACAAAATACAAGTGGATGGATAGATC
>CARTDZ010000016.1 GCA_949067325.1 uncultured Eubacteriales bacterium
ACTTTTTAAAAAATAAAAAAAACTATTGAAAAAATTTGGTTTTATTTAAAAAAAAACTTGAAAACGACAGCAAAGAAAGCCTACTCGAAATCTTTAAATAAGATAACAATTAAAAACAGAGTAAAAGAAAAATGACGCAAGAAATTGTTGAAGGGTATCAAACGCTTCTATTGCCTTATCCTTGCGTATAAAAAAAAGACCTAGCTATAGGCCTTTTTTCTTGTGTAACAACATGATATAAGTTTGTCAAAACTTTTTCTTATTTTGTTATTCATTATTTTGTTATTCATTATCTGGATTTTCAACAACTATATTTTCAGTTGTTTGCTCTTCGCTTGCTGCGGCTTCGTCAGTGAGTTCTTCTTCAGGTGCTTTTTCAGCAAGGGCGACGCCAACAATTTTTGCGTCATCTCTTAGTTTCATAACTCTTACGCCTTGGCTTACGCGTGAAAGGCTGCTGATTTGATCGACTGGAGTTCTGATAATCACGCCGTTGTCAGCGATAAGCAAGATGTCGTTATCTTCAAATGATTGTTTTAGGGCGGCTAGAAGGCCAGTTTTTTCGTTGAATACGCCAGCCTTGACACCCATTCCGCCACGGCCTTGCAAGCGGTATTCTTCAACGTTTGAACGTTTGCCATAACCTTTTTCAGAAATGGTTACGATTTGGCTGTTTTCTTTTACAACGCACATATCTACAATAAAATCTTTTTCAGAAAGCTTCATGCTGCGAACGCCTTGACTTGATCTTCCAACTTCACGCACATCGTCTTCTGCAAAGCGGATACACTTGCCTTCGTGTGATGCAACAAGAATGTCATCATTTCCGCTTGAAACTTCAACGCCAATAAGCTCGTCGCCTTCAAGCAAGCGGATTGCAATCTTGCCAACCTTTCGGATAAGCACAAACTCAGAAAGAGGTGTTTTCTTGATAAGGCCTTTCTTTGTCGCCATGATGAGATTGCCTTTGTCGTCTTCGTGTCTTGCGATAATTGTTGTGACCTTTTCTTCAGGCGAAAGCTGCAAGAGGTTGATGATTGCTCTGCCTTTGGCAGTTCTTTGAGCTTCAGGCACTTCATAAGCCTTTATGCAGTACACCTTGCCAAAGTTGGTGAAGAATAAGAGATCATCATGCGTGCAGGTCACAAACATAGACTTGACGTAGTCTTCTTCCTTGGTTTTGTGTGCAGTCACGCCCACGCCGCCACGATTTTGAGCTTTGTATTCTTTGGCTGACATACGTTTGATGTAGCCCTGATTTGTCATTGAAATAACAACGTCTTCCTTCTCGATAAGATCTGCAATATCAATTCCGCCACCATCAAGAGAAATTTCAGATTTTCTCGCATCACCATAAGCAAGCTTGATTTCTTCAAAATTGTCGCGCAAGATTTGTAGCACGCGCTCTGGTCTTGCGATAATGTCTTTATAATCAGCAATCATTGTTTCAAGCTCTTTGAGTTCGTCATTAAGCTTGCCAACTTCCAAACTTGTAAGTTTAGACAGTCTCATGTCAAGGATTGCGTTTGCTTGGATTTCATCAAGTTCAAAGTTTTGAGTAAGCCCTAAAATTGCCGCTTGCCTATCTTCAGCGCCTTTGATGATTTTGATTACTTCATCAATGTTTGCAAGTGCAATCACAAGCCCGCGTACAATATGCTCACGCTCCTCAGCTTTGGCAAGATTATATTTTGTTCTTCTCACCAAAACTTCTTTTTGATGTTCAAGATAATAGTAAAGCATCTCTTTGAGGTTTAGTATTCTTGGCTGATTGCCAACAAGCGCGAGGAAGATTATTCCTGAGCCTTTTTGAAGTAGGGTGTGTTTGTAAAGTGAGTTTAACACTACCTGAGCATTAAAGTCTTTCTTAACTTCAACCACAACTCTCATACCTTGTCTGTCAGACTCTTCCTTAATATCGCTGATGCCTTCAAGTTTTTTGTTTTTTACAAGGTCGGCCATTTGAATGATAAATTGAGCTTTGTTGACTTGGTAAGGAAGCTCGGTAATAATAATGCGGCTTCTGCCGTTTGCCATTTCTTCAATGTCAGTCTTGCCGCGAACGATAATTCCGCCGCGACCAGTCTTGTATGCGTGCTTAATGGCCGTTCTGCCCATAATAACACCGCCAGTAGGAAAGTCTGGTGCAGGAATAATCTTTATAAGTTCCTCAATATCAATCTCAGGGTTGTCTATAAGGGCTTGCAAGCCATTTAAAACCTCGGTAAGGTTGTGAGGTGGTATATTTGTCGCCATACCAACAGCAATGCCGTCAGAGCCATTTATCAAGAGGTTTGGAATTTTTGCAGGAAGAACAACTGGTTGGACTTCAGTATTGTCAAAGTTTGGATAGAAGTCAACAGTGTCCTTGTCAATGTCTTCGAGCATAAGTCCTGCTATTTTTGAAAGGCGTGCTTCAGTGTAACGCATAGCAGCAGGAGGGTCGCCGTCAACAGAGCCAAAGTTGCCTTGTCCGTCAACAAGAGGATAGCGGATAGAGAAATCTTGAGCAAGACGAACCATAGCGTCGTAAACAGAACTGTCGCCGTGAGGGTGGTATTTACCCATAACATCACCGACAATACGCGCACATTTCTTGGTTGGTCTGTCATAGAAGTTGTTCATTTCGCCCATTGCATAAAGTATGCGACGATGCACAGGCTTCAAACCATCGCGCACGTCAGGAATGGCACGCGAAACATTGACAGCCATAGCGTAAGAAATAAAAGAACGCTTAAGGTTGTCAACAGTGTCAACTTTTTCGACTTTTGTCTCTTGGAAGATTTCCTCGAGCGACTTCTTGCTTTCAAAATTTTTCATATTTTTCTCCATTTTTTACCCATGAAAGGCTTGGTTTTTTGTGTTTTTTATCATTTTTTCAAGTTTTGCTTTTAATTTTTGTTTATTTTCAATTACTGCTTTGTCGTTTTCAAAGTCAAGCTCATCAATTTCAATGCCAAGGTTAAGTTCAAGCCATGCTGCAACCAAAAACCTGTGACAAAACTGGGTTGGTTTTTCAAAGCATAATAGTACTGCATTCTCGCCCAAAGAGGAATACACTTCGCTGGCCTCAAGAGGCAAAAGGACTTTGTTATAAAACTTGTTTATATAGTCATCTTGATTTTCTTCTTTAAGCTTTTGATATTCTTGTTCACCAATCGCGTCTTTTAATTTTTCAATTTCGGTTTCTCGTGCTTTCCAAATTTTGAAGAATGTATAGGGTGATAATTTTCGCTCGGCTCTTCCACCAAAACCGACAAGCTTACCTTGGTCAACAGAAATCGCAATCGGAACATACTTTTTTGTATCAATAGTCTTTAATCTTGCGTAATAAGATGTTTTCATTTTTCCTCCATAAAGTATTGATATAATTCCGTCTGGAAAAACTTAATCGAAGTATTTGTTCAGCCCGTCAGAAAAGCGGATAATCCGCACTAGACGTCGAGGTCTGTTACAAGGGTGGCGTTTGCTTCGATGAATTGGCGGCGGAGGTTAGGGTCTTCGCCCATGAGGTCATTAAACATCTTTTCTGCCTCAATCGCGTCGTCCATGGTCAGCTGAATGAGAATGCGGTGTTCTGGATTCATAGTAGTTTCCCAAAGCTGCTCAGCGTTCATCTCACCAAGACCTTTATATCGCTGTTGAGCGCAGCCTTTTCTGCCGTTTTCGGCATACCAAGTCTCAAGCTCTTCGTCTGAGTAGAAGTAGTATTCTTCCTTATTCTTAGTCACCTTGTAAAGAGGTGGCTTTGCAGCATACACATGGCCATGCTCAAGCAGAGGTCTCATATATCTGAAGAAGAAGGTTAAAAGCAAAATTCTTATGTGCGCTCCGTCAACGTCGGCATCGGTCATGCAGATGATTTTGTTGTAACGAAGTTTGTCTTCGTTAAATTCAGCACCAATTCCAGTTCCAAACGCTGTGATCATGCTTTTAATTTCAGCGTTTTCAAGGATACGGTTAAGCCTTGCTTTTTCAACGTTCAAGATTTTGCCGCGAAGAGGAAGAATAGCTTGGAAGCGTCTGTCTCTTCCAGTCTTAGCAGTTCCGCCCGCTGAATCGCCCTCTACGATGTAAATTTCGCAGAATTTGCGGTCTTTTTCAGAGCAGTCTGCAAGCTTGCCAGGCAAGGTCGTGCTTTCAAGCACTCCTTTTCTTCTTGTGAGGTCTCTTGCATTTCTCGCCGCGTCTCTTGCTCGCTTAGCGTTGATACTTTTTAATATGAGGTTTCTTGCCTCAACTGGGTGGTTTTCAAGATAGTCTCCAAAAGCGTCCTGCATCGCTTTGTTGACAATCGCTCTCATTTCGCTATTTCCAAGCTTTGTCTTTGTCTGACCTTCAAATTGAGGATTTCGCAGTTTAACTGAAATAATAGCAGTTATACCTTCACGGCAGTCGTCACCAGAAAGTTTTTCATTTTCTTTTATTATCTTGTTTGCAAGCGCATAGTCGTTTATCACCTTTGTAAGACCATTCTTAAAGCCTTCGAGGTGAGTGCCACCTTCTTCGGTGTTGATATTGTTGGCATAGGCGTTTATAATCTCACTATAGCCTGAATTGAATTGAAAACAAACTTCAATTTCATTTTCAAGTTCGCCTTTTGAGCTGCGGTTGAACTTGTTGAAATATACAGGTGCAGAAAGTATTGTTTCTTGGTTTTTGTTGAGATAATCAACAAACTCAACAATGCCGCCTTTAAATTCAAACCTGTCTGTCTTTTCTTGACCTTCACGCTTGTCTTCAAGTGTGATAACAAGGCCTTTGTTTAGAAAGGCAATTTCACGAAAACGATTTTTCATGGTGTTGTAATTAAATACAACAGTTTCAAAAATCTCGTCGTCTGGCAAGAAGGTGATAACAGTACCGCGTCTGTCAGTATTGCCAACAATCTTAAGCTGGTTTGTGACCTTGCCGCGAGAAAATTCAATTTGATGATGTTTGCCGTTTTGATAAACATCAGCTCTCATATATTTTGAAAGGGCATTCACGCAAGATACGCCTACGCCGTGAAGTCCGCCTGAAATCTTGTAGCCTTCGCCACCAAACTTTCCGCCTGCATGAAGCTTTGTAAGCACAACTTCAACCGCACTCTTGCCTTCCTTTGCAATCATGCCAGTAGGAATGCCGCGGCCATTGTCGGTTACAGAGCAAGTGCCATCGTTGTTGAGACAAACATCAATCTGAGTGCAGTATCCAGCCAAAGCTTCGTCAATAGAGTTGTCAACAACTTCGGTCACAAGGTGATGAAGACCATGCTCGTCAGTCGAGCCAATATACATACCTGGTCTTTTGCGCACTGGCTCAAGCCCTTCAAGCACCTGTATATCTGTGGCGTCATATTTGACAGATTTTCCTATTTCAAGCTCTTCCTCGTTTTTTACAGCGTCAACTGGTCTATTCTCTTCCATAAATTTCCCCTTATATATATTATATATAATATTATAATATAATAATATAGAAAAGGCAAGTGTTTTATCTGAAAACGCGGGTGTTTTTTTGACGAAATTTTGTTGTATGCACAAAAAAAAGAAAGGCTATAAACCTTTCTTAAAATGTTACAATGACTGAAGAGGCTCTTTGTCTGAAATCGAATTTGCTTCTATTAAATCATCAATTTCTTGGTTTGAAGAACTGGCAAGCTCTGCCATCTCGTCGCTATAAGCTTTTTTAAGCTGCTTAAATCTATCCTTAGAAACGTATTTGGCAACAGATTTTGGTGCAACTTGCATAAGCTTGTCAAGGTCTTTACTGCTTTTCACAAGCATTTCATCAATCACAGCGTCACCACAAATGTCAATGAAAAAATATCCGCCTTCATCACCAACCAAACAATAACCATCGTTAAAGTTGTGAGCAAAACTAAAATCCCCCAAATTCACATCATCTCTAAAAATGGTAAATAAGGTATTTGTTTCATTTGCAACTTGCTTAAATTTGAAACGGCAATCAACAGATTTTTTATCAAAGTTTTCTCTAAGCTCAACAAAACGCTCGTCATCTGGGTTTGAAAAACAAAAATCTTGTTTTAAAAAGTTCATAATTTCCTCCTATCTAGCAATTATTTACTTATATCACAAATTTAACACTTTTTATCAAGCTTTGTCAAATCATTTAAAAATAAGTCAAAATCTTTTGCATTTTTTTAAGATTTGTTATATCATATACCTTGAAAATGTAGGGGAGAAATATGGCAGAAAATAAAAATAAAGTGGAAGAACAAAATTTAGAAGAAAGCAAACAACCTAAGTCTTCCAAAAACGAAGAAATTTTAAGAACTCTCAAATTTATAGGCTTTTCAATTTCAGCAGGGGTTATTCAATTCGGTTTAACGGCAATTTTAGAGCTTGTAGGCTTGAAAGATGATCTTCATTGGATAGCATATGGCATAGGCCTCGTCGCATCAGTTTTGTGGAACTTTACCTTCAATCGCAAATTCACCTTTAAGTCGGCAAACAATATTCCTGTAGCAATGACTTTGGTTGCGTTATATTATGCAGTGTTTACACCTATTTCGGTTTGGGGCGATAAACAACTTGTGGCCGTTCATGGTTGGTTAGGATTGTTATCTACAGCTTTCTTTATGATTATCAATTTTGTAACTGAATTTTTGTGGCAACGTTTTGTTGTTTTCAGAAATTCAATAAACTCAGCAGTTTCAAACGAAAATGAAGAAATGGTTTCCTCTGATGACGCTGCATCTGACCAAAAAGCGAAAAAAGAAAAGAACAAGTCTGGCAAGCTTGGCCATATCAATTATCAGGCGATAGAACGCGAAATGGAACTTCTCAAACAAACTCGCACTCAAAAAACGCCTGTTCAAAACTATTTGGAAGAACTTGGTGGTGCAACCACATCGCAGTCACAACAAAAACTTCAGCAGCAATCAAATGTTCAAGTTCAAACACAACAAGCCAAACAAGCAAAAGCTGCTCGCACACCTTCAAAGCCAAAAAGACTTGGCGAAATAAACTATGACGCTATTGCAGAAGAACTCGAACAACTTAATAACCCTAAAAAATAGACCAAAAAACAATAAAAAACGAAAAAAACATAAAAAAACAATAAAAAACGAAAAAAAGCGAGGAAACAATCCTCGCTTTTTGATATTATTCTTCAACAATTTCAATGTTTTCTTCGTCTTCAACGCCCAAAGCTTCAACAACAATAACATCTGGGTTTTGATTAATGTATTCTTCTTCCTCAGCAGTAAGAAGATAATCAAAGCCATAATCGTCTTCAAGATAATTTTTCTTGAAAGAATTATTTGTCTTTCTTTTGAAAATTCTTGAAGCAGTAACTCTAGTTTTATCCTTTGGATTGATTTTTTTGTCATAATCGCGGGTTTTGCAAGGAGAATTTTTCTTAGCTATTCCCCCACCCAGTCTTTCTCTTTTAGGAAGTGCATGAGTGTCTTCCAAAAGACTATTGCTATAATTTGTTTTCATAATTTTTTCCTCCTGTAAATATGTTTGGATTATAACATATAAAAGCAGTCAAGTCAATAGGCAAATTCAATTTTTTTAATAAAATCTATAAAAAATTTATCATCTTAATTCAAACAAAGCTTATATTTTTTTATGCTTTTTGTCAATAAAGGTGAAATTGGTGTTTTTGAGTTTGATAAAATATGCTTTGTCTTCAATTTGCAAGTCGCCTTTGTAAAACATCTTTGCATTTCTTACCTGTTCGCTTCCTTTTTCACGAAAGGTGATGTCATAAAAGTTGTAGCCCAAAATGTTAAGCAGGGGGTTTATATAATAAAGTCCATTGCCAACATAAACAATGCCAATAAGCACAATTACAATTACGTAAATAAAATAACCACTCATGTAAGACAGGTCAATAGGAATGGCAAAGAAAACAAAAAGAGAAAAGTACCCCAAAAAGTGCTGGTCAGTTATGTTCTTTTTTGAAAGTATAACAACTTCGCAAGATTCATCAGTGTTCAAAAAAACATTCCAAACTATACCCAACACGCCTAGAGCCATCAAAAGAAGCAGGGTAACAAAATTTATTGTGTTTAAAACATTAAAAGTCAGATTGTTATTGATAAGTTCCACTACAAGCTTGACAAAAATAAGTGCATACATAGGCACAAAGGCTGAAATATATAACAATAAGTCCTTTAAAAATCTCATACCTATATTTTGAGTAATATTCTTAAAAACTTGCAAATATATCACCACTTATTTTTTGCTTTTTTTAAAGATATTGCAATAAAAAAACGGGGCAAGGAGTAAAATCCTGCCTCTTTTTTGTTGATTTGGCACACTTTTGGCACACTTTGCAATTTTTTAAATAGAAATATTCAAAAATGAGGATTTATAACAAAAATAAAAAATCGCTATAGACCTTTAAAATAAAGGAGAATAGCGATTTTTACTTTTGGTTGCGGAGGTTGGATTTGAACCGCTCCGCAAAAGAGGGTTATATCTACCGATATATCCCTAATAAAAAAACGAAGCCAAACACTTCGTCATTTCCTTTGGTTGCGGAGGTTGGATTTGAACCGCTCCGCAAAAGAGGGTTATATCTACCGATATATCCCTAATAAAAAAACGAAGCCAAACACTTCGTCATTTCCTTTGGTTGCGGAGGTTGGATTTGAACCAACGGCCTTCGGGTTATGAGCCCGACGAGCTTCCGAGCTGCTCTACTCCGCGTCAACAATATATAGTATATGTTATCAAAAAGCAAAAGTCAAGAGATTTTTTGCAATTTACAAGAAATATATTGATGAGGCGGCTAAAATTAACGCCAAAATTCGCAAAGCATTTGAAATCATTACAAAAGTTTTGGTATCTGTGGCAAAAAGTTCAAGCAAAATATGCACGCTTAAAAATAACGCTGACAAAAGAAGAAGCATTGCAGAAATGATTGTTTTTGTGGCAAGGATAGTACCAACGGCTTGCAACATAAAAGCGAAAGTAGCCATCAAATTTAGCCCAACCATACATACTTTTCCCCACGCCCAGTCTTTTTTGACAATTCTTATAACAAAAGCGATACCTAGCCCCAAAAATAAACCAGCCAAAAGCCCCCAAGGTAAGAAGTTGGTCATACTTACACAGGCAAAAGTAAGGAGCAAAATCGCTGCAAAATTGGCGCTTGACAAAAAGTAAACGGCAGCTTTTTCACTTTGATTTGCACATTTAAAAGCTTCAAATGTAACTAAAATTGACAGGGCGATAGTTATCATCAAAGTAGCCGCGCCGTATGAAGAGGCAAGATTGGCTGAAACAAGTGCTAGCACTGCAGTTGACAAAACTGGCAGGCACTTTAGAACAATGCTCTGCCAAGAAGGCGAATGTTTGGTCAGCAGGTAAAAAACACCTAAGATAATACTGACCAATACTAGGATAATAAAAGCTGCAAGTATCATAGATATATTTTAACCTAAAAACCAAAAAAATCAAAATAAAAATGCCTAAAAAAGCAATATATATCTGCCAATTAAAAATTTTAAAGATTTAAAGCTTTAAACCTTAAAAAAAATAGCAGCTTAAATTCCGCTATTTTTTCTTTCAAGTTCTTCAAGTTGAACTTTGTGACGTTTGAAAAAGTCTTCCTTTTCATATAATGTTTTAAGCTTGCGTTCGTCGCTTTTTAAAACGCTATAAAATTCTCCAAAGATATATTTCCAGTCGAAGCATTTTTCGTTGTCAAAACCCATATATTCTGCTACATTCTCGCAGCCAGAAGGCGCAATAGGGTGAAGAAGAGCATTTGCTACAAAAATCATTTGGGCGGTGTTTGCTGTCATACTTTCAAGCTTTGCTTTGTCGTCAGCATTTGCAATTTCTTTGACCCAATATTTGTTGATATTTCGCACAAACACATCAAGCGCGTTGTAAACTTGGTGGAACTTCTTGTCAAACATAAATCTTTCAACATCTAGAATGACCTTGTTGCAGTCGGCCATAATCTTTTCGTCAATTTTTACTTTTGGCAAAATTCCATCAAAATTGTTTTGAGTTGAATAGAAAAGTGTGCGCAAAATGCGGTTGTAAACGTTGGTGAGAAGATTGCCTTCTTTAACCATTGGATCAATTGCTTCAGGGGCGGCTTCTTTGTCAAAAGCTTTAGGTGAAAGGCTGACATTGTTGTTTGCAAGGTTCATGCCCAAAAAGTGCATTCTAAACTGCTCAGGCGTATAGAAATTCAAAAATTCCTCAGCCATAGGAGGCTTTATTGAACCTGACGAGCTTGCTTTCGCGTTCATATACAAAATTGACTTGATAGGGCAAATGCGTGTGACTTGCAAAGTGTTTTCGCTTTTAAGTGTTGGCTTTTTGCCTTGCAAAGACAAAAACATCGCTTGCTGTGCTGGGCCGTAGAAATACAAGTTGTCTTCGCCCATAAATTGATAAACTTCAGCTTCAGGATTGCACCAAAACTTTTTCCATTCATCTTTGTCAAAACCCTTGCTTTCAAGATATGTTTTGGTGAAAGTTATTGGCGCCCACAAGCTTTCAGGCCAAACATAAAAGGTTTGATTTTTAAGCCCTTGAATTTCTGGGCATGGAACTCCCCATGCTATGTCACCAGTCAACCTAAACGGCGTCAAGGTTTTGCCAGTGCGGTAACGTATGCCATTTGCGGCAAGTATTTCGCAGGCCTTTTCTCGATCTTCAAGCTTGTCAAAAACAATAGTCATGCTTGGCGCTTTTTCATTTCTTTCAAGTTCAACAAACTTTGGCAATCTGTCTTTTATCTCTGCAAACTTTTCAAAGAACTCTCGCTTAATGTAAACTTCTGGCTTTTTGAAAAATTCTTTTATCTCTTTGACCATAAACGATGGCGTGTCGCTGCGTCTTTCAATCGAAGCAATCCACTCGTTTAAAATTTCACCACATTCTTCAAGCTTGAAATATAGGTTTTCAATCTTGACAAGTTCTGGCTTTTCGCCGCTTAAAGAGCTTACAGGATCAATCAAGTCTTGCGGCAGATATTGATGCCCAAGATCGCATTCGTCAGCATATCCTTTTTCGCTTTGACAGCCTTCAACAGGGCATTTGCCAACAACTTGTCTGCCGTTTAAAAGACAGCCATGCTTTTTATCAAAAAATTGCCATGATGTGCGTTTTGAAACCATACCATTTTCATTTAATTTTTCGATAAACTCGCGACTTACTTCTTTGTGTATTTCGCCCGCTCTACCAAAAGCAGAAGCTGAAAAAAGATTGAACCCCACTTCAAATTTCTCAAAAATTTCTTTTTGTTTAAGGTGGTTGCCTTCAACATAGTCTTCAATCGTCTTGCCTTCAAGCAGACCTTTTTCTTTTAACGCACGAAAAGACTCGTAAGCAGGTGAGCCATAACAGTCAGTTCCAGAGACAAAAACAACATTCTCCTTGCCAATGCGGTCACGCATAAAGCGTGCAAAAAAGTCAGCTCGCACAGTCATTCCTACATGGCCATAGTGAAGAAGTTTGTTGCCATAAGGCATTCCGCTTGTTATAACTGCCTTTTTAGGACAATAAGGTCTTGGTCTAACAAAATTTCCAGTGTTTTCCATAATTAAAATTCCTTTTTAATAAATTGAAGTTTGTTTTTGATCCTAGTGAGTGCATTTCCTACACTCTTTTTAGTTATGCCGCATTTGTGCGAAATTTCGATGTAAGAATAACCTTGAAGATAAAGTGACAAAACTTTAGTTTCAAGCACTGAAAGTTTTTTATTGATTTCAGCTCTTAGTTCACTTTCTCTTTCGTTTTCAAGCACAGACTGGTCGGGCAGTGGAAGGTCGGAAGCTAAGAAAATGTCAAGCAAGCCCTTTTCGTCTTCATCTTCGCTCACGATTGGCACGGCTGAGGAAAGCACCATGTTTTTATGTGAACTTGCAACCTTTATCGCAGTGAATATGCCATGTTTTATGCACAATATTGCAAAAGGTTTGAAAGCGTTGTTTTTTTCACAATTAAAACTTTGTACAGCCTTGTATAAGGCAATCATTCCTTCCTGAATGATATCTTCAATGTCACTGCCAAAGAGGAAGTATCTTCGCGAAATACGCGTGACAATGCTTTTGTAGCTTGCAAAAATTTCGTTCATAGCTTCCACATCTCCATTTTTGGCTGCGGCGACTAGTTCTTCTTCAGATATGGCATTTTCAGCAAGTTCTTCAGACATTTTCTTCCTCCTTTTGCAAATTATTTTCTTGTTCTTAAAATCTCAAAAAGAACAATTCCGCAAGCGACAGACGCATTGAGCGAGTTGACTTTGCCTTTGAGCGGAAGTGCGACCACACCGTCACAATAATTTAGCACACTTGCTCGCACTCCTTTGCCTTCAGAGCCAATAATCACAGCCACTCCGCCTTTAAAAGTTTTGTCAAAGATGTTTTCACCAGAGGCTTCAGCCGCATAAACCCAAACATCGTTGTCTTTTAAGGTTTCAATCGCTTCTTTAAGGTTTGTTACTTTTGCAATCTTCATGTTTGAAATTGCACCTGTGCTTGAACGAATTACCGTTTCATTGACCTGACAGGCTCGATTTTTTGGAATAATTATTCCATGCACGCCAGCACATTCACAACTTCGTATAATCGCACCAAAATTGTGCGGATCTTCAATGCCATCAAGAAGCACAACAAAAGGACTTTCTTGCTTTTTAGCGGCTTCTTCCAAGATCTCTTCAACAGTTGAATAAGCAAAGTCTACGCACTCTGCTATGTAGCCTTGGTGGTGAAAAGTTTTTGACTTTTTGTCAAGAATTTGTCGAGGCAGGTATTCAAGCTTAACTTTCTTTTCAAGTGCGAGTGCAATAATGTCATCTCGCCTGCCTTGAAAGTTTTTGTCTACCAAAATTTTGTTTATCGTCAAACCACTAGACAAAGCCTCTCTGATAGCATTTTTGCCTTCAATATTCATAGTAATTCCTTTTAATTTCTCTCAACAGAAATGTTTAAAATTTCATTCAACCTTTCTTGGTTTTCACTTAAGTATAAAAAGCCTAGCAGTGCTTCAAAAGCGGTGGCATAAGAATAGTCTTTGCTGGTCGCGTTTTTCGCTTGATGTTTTGGTCGTGCGTTTCTTGCACGTCTCACAATTTCACTTTCTTCTTCGTTTAAAAGGGGAGCGATCTCTTCAAGCACTTTCGCTTGGCACGAGGCTTTGCAAAAAGCAGCAGCTTTATGATGAAAGTCGTCCATCTTGCCAACGTTTGTTTTTAAAACATACTCACGCACAAAGCTTGTGTGAATGCCGTCTCCTAAAAAGGCGAGTGACAAAAGGTTGTCTGTGATAAGTTTTTGTAAAAGTTCTTTTTTCTCCACGGCTTTTGCCTCACACATTAAATCTAAAAAGTACCACGTCGCCGTCAGCAAAAACGTAGTCTTTGCCTTCAATTCGAACCTTTCCTTTTTCGCGTGCTTTGACAAAGCTTCCACATTCTACAAGGTCGTCATAAGAGACGATTTCAGCTTTGATAAAACCTTTTTCAAAGTCACTGTGAATTTTGCCCGCAGCTTGTGGCGCTTTTGTACCTTTTTTGATAGTCCAAGCGCGCACTTCTTTTTCGCCAGCTGTGAGATAACTCATAAGTCCTAAAAGATCATAACTTGCAGAAACAAGTTTTTCAAGTCCACTCTCATTGATTCCAAGCTCTTCTTTAAACATTGCTCGCTCATCACTTGGCAATCCAATAAGCTCTTCCTCTATCTTAGCGCAAAGTGTGATGACTTTTGCGTTTTCCTTTGCTGCAAAAGTTTTTACGCTTTCAACAAATTTGTTGTCAGGCTTGCCAATATCATTTTCGCCAATATTGGCTACGTAAATAAGAGGTTTTGCAGTTAAAAGTTGCAAATTCTTCAAAATGGCCATTTCTTCTTCGTTGTAACTAAGACCTCTGGCCATCTGATTGTTCTCAAGTGCTTCTTTAAGCTTTTTCATAAGCTCCACACCCGCAATCAGGCTTTTGTCGCCAGTTTTTACAAGTTTTGCGTCTTTTTCAAGCTTTTTTGTCACTTGTTCAAGGTCAGAAAGGGCAAGCTCTAAGTTGATGACTTCAATGTCTTCAATTGGATTTATCCTGCCGCTTACATGAATGATTTTTTCATTTTCAAAACATCTCACCACGTGAACAATAGCATCAACTTCGCGAATATGACTTAAAAACTTGTTTCCAAGCCCTTCACCTTTGCTTGCGCCTGCTACAAGGCCAGCAATGTCAACAAATTCAATTGACGCTGGCGTGATTTTTTTTGTGTTGTAAAGCTTGCCCAAAACTTCAAGCCTTGGGTCAGGCACGTCAACTATGCCTACATTAGGTTCAATTGTACAAAATGGATAATTCGCACTCTCTGCACCAGCCTCAGTAATGGCATTGAAAAGAGTGCTTTTTCCTACGTTTGGAAGTCCTACTACGCCTATTTTCATGTTTGTTTCCTTTTTTTTGATTGTTTTTGTATTTTGCCTCAATATTAAAGCTTAAAATTTTGCTTTTTCAAGTTTTGCTTTTTTTGCAAAAATTTTTTATAAGCGGCAAAGCTTAACTTAACTCTTGATCATGACTTGCAACTTGCTCAACTTCTTGCACGCTTACTTCTTCTGCTTCAAGTTGTTTCTTTTTTCTTAGTTTTTTCTGTTCGAGGCTGTCTTTGACGCTATTCAAAGTGTTGGAAAAACCTTGTTTTGTCTTTTCGTTTATCTTGCCACGCTTCATTTTGTTTTGCTGCTTTTTGGCAATGATTTTTTGAAATTTTTCATCATGACGATTTTCCTTTTTAACAGATCTTTTGTTTAAAATCTTGTCAAAAGTCTTCATTGTTGCTTCAAGATTAAAATCTTTTTGTGAAACTTTTATTTTGTCAGGGTTTATTCCCATGTTTTTAAGATGAGCTTGCATTTGTGGCATTTGCAGATATTTTTCAAATGCAATAGCCATGCCTGCAATGTCACCTCCGTCAAGTCTTGATATGTTGTCCATGACTTCGTCAAGCATAACCTTTACCTCTTTTGCTGATTGAGCAGGGGTGTAAAGCTTGCCTTCTTTTTCATTTTCGCCTTTTTTGGCAATTCTCTTCGCCTTGTTTTCTTCGCCTCTTCTTGCTGCATTCATATGGGCTTTTATAGCCTCTTTTGTTGCTGCTTTCTCAAAACCTTTCAGCTGTCTTGAAGTGTCAGCTCTGCCACGATTGGCCTCTACATTGACAATCTTTTGAATATTGCTGTCGCCAAGTGCTATAGAATTTGCCAAAAGTGGATCCTTTACAACTTTTTGTATTATTTTTGCATAACTGTCATTTTTGGTGCATTTTGCAATAAGATCACCCAACTCTTTTATAGACAAATTGCCTTTTTCAAGTTGCTCAAAGATCTTTTTGCCATCAACGTTTTTGCCTGCAATATCACCAGCTTCAAGAATAACCTTTTCAGATACTCCTGTTTGTCGTGCTTGAATGTTTATATGATTTACCAGCTTCTCCAAAGTGTCGAGGCTAGCACCTGAAACTTTTGAGTTATAAAGCTTTTCAACGTCGCTTGCCAAAGTTGTGCCGTCAAGCATAGTTACATCTTTGCTATGCTCAAGCAAGTGTTTTCTAAAATCACCAAAGTTTTGTATCTCGTCATTTTTAAGGTCATTTTGAATAGTTTTTCTAATCTGCACTGGCATATTTTCAACAATAGGGGCAACGATTGACGCAAACTCATGCTGAGCGACAAATTCTTTTTTCATATTGGCTTTTGCAGAAGCAATTATCTGTCTGCCAGTGAATTGGTCGTCAATTGTCTCTGCTTGAACTTGGTCAATAGCCTGTTGACAAGCAATGTAATAATCAGCCAAACATTCATCTTTGACAACAGCTCTTTTCAAAGCGTTTGCCGCAACAGACGAATCGACGCCTTTAAGCTCCTTGCTTTTCATGATATCATTTTCTTTGCGCTCAACAACCTTATTTGCCACGTGAAGTTGAATTAAAGTTTCAAGCTGGTCGTCTTTCTTAGAATCGCCAGCCATGACCATATTTTTGTACATCACAATAAGGTCGTCAACATTCTTGTTTGCGCTCTTCTGAAAATCTCCACTCTTAGCCACAAAAACTTGCTTGATATAATCATCAACAGCACTTTCAAGGTTTGCAAATGGCTCATCAATTCTGGCAGAAAATTCAGTCGTGCCATTTTCGATAGGTGAAGGGTTGTATTTTGTTGCAATTGACGCAAAAAAGTCTGTTTTATTTAATATTTCATCTCTTTTCTTGACCGCTTCAAGTACTTTGTTTTTGTCAGCTTGCGACATTGACTTTGCAAATTCTTCAACAGAAGCAATCAAAGCTTTGCGATCTTCACTTTCTTGGCTATAAAGTTTGTCTATGATGTCGTCGATAGAAGAAGATGTTTCAACTACAGCGCTTGCATAAGCATATTGCTTTGCTGTTTCAACGATTGCCTGTGAAGTAGGGTAGACTGGAGCATTTTCATCGTTTGCAAGTTTAAAAGTAGATGCAAGAGACTTCGCAAAAGCCTCCTTTGCCAAGCAGTCTTGGTCGCGAAGCTTTTGATAACGTCCAAGTTCTGCTGCTTTTTCAAGGGCGACTTCACAATTCTTTTGTGCGTCAAGCAAAATTTCAGCGGCTTTTGCCTGCATATCTTCATTATCAAAAATTTTGACTATATTTTCAACGCTGCTTTTTTCAAACTTCGCACCAAATAGATAACGCTTTGCAATAGCTGGCGCAAAAGTCTCAAACATTTTCATGCTTTGTTCTGGAGAAAACGTGTTGGCCTTTTTCATCTTTTTGCCTTCAGGATCACTAGGATCAGGCATAGAATTTTCTCCAAGCAAAACTTTTTTCAAAAACTCTTCACTGCCAGTCATAACCATTTCTTCAATTTTGGCATATCTATTTTTTTGTTGTTCTTGTGATTTGTTGAAAGCGCTCAAAGTGTCAAGCGTTTTGTCTTTGTCAGCAAAATTAAGCCTGCCTAAAAGCTCTTCTTTCTGCTCATCTGAAATCAAAATGTCTTTTGAAATAAGCTTGCCTTCAGCGTCAAAAGAGGATAGGCGGAAGTATTTGTCAATAAACTCAGCTTTTTCTTGCTCAGTGCTTTTTTCGCTTATAAGCCTAAGGTCATAAAGCATAGCCTGTCTGAAATCTAGGTTGTCTTCTGACAAAAATTCTTCAATATTGTTCACACCAAACAACATCTGGTTTTCAATCGCAAATTTGATAAAGTTGTTGTAAAACTCATTGTTTTCAATTTCACCATTCATGTCTGTCTTGTGAGCGTTATAAATGTCAAGTTCATTATTGTATTGTTTAAAGTTTTCCCAAAATCTTTCTTGCTGATTTTCAATTTCGCGTTCAAGCTTTTTGAGTGGGTCAATATAGTGGTTTATAGTTTTGTTTAATGGGTTGTTTATTTTGTCAATGTTGGCAGAATAAATTATGCCGCCCACAGCAGCCGCTGCAGCAACGCCACTTACAATTGTGGCTGCAACAATGCCAATGCCAAGAAGTGGTGCGATAAGCATCATTGCAATGCCAAGCACAATGGCAATTTCAGCTGGTGTGGTTGAATGTTTGACTTTTGTTCGATCTTCTGCCTCTACAGTGAGAGGAGTTTTGGCAAAATTTATATTCAAAGGTAAATTTTTGACATTGCCTGCTCCATTTTCTTCAATTTGTTCCTCTTCAGAGATAGGGTTGTCAATGATTATATCCTCGTCTTCTGGAGCATTTGCAACTTCAGTTGCCGCAACTTCGTTTTGGACAACGTTTTCATTTGCAATATTGAAGTTTATTGGCGCAACTTCTTGCGTGTTGACATCGTTTGACTTTCGATCATCAAGCCAAGTCGCAGCAAAAGAATATGTGTCATTGCCAAGCTCCAAATATTTGTCATTGCTTTCATCATTAAGAGAGGATTTGACTGGCCCTGCTGCCTTGGCTTCATTTGGCAAAAATTCTTCGTCAAAAGCTTTCAAAGCGTTCAAAACCTCGTCGCTAAGTTTGTTGTCTTCGCTTGCAGGAAGAGATATGTTGTAATAACTCTTCATCTCCTTGCCGCCTTTTTCAAACATCAAATATGTGCCAGTGGCATGAGAATTGTTCTCGTCAGAAGAATACATTTTCAACATCTTGTTTACTTTTATCCAACTGCCTTCACTCTTACCATTATTGTTGCCAACATTGAGATAAACATCTTTGCCTTGCTTTGTGAAATAATAGGAATCAAATTTCTTGTTTCCGCTTGCGTCAATTCCAAGGTCAAAGTTTAAAACGGCAAGTGAGGAATTTCCAAACTCAAATTTTTTAAAACCTTCCTCCTTTACATTTTTCACGCCTGCATAAAGCAAAAGCAGCTGGTTAAGATAAGCGTCTTTTACACCATCTTTGCTAGTGTTCAATTTTTTTGTGTCTACAAAATTGTCTTTTGACGAAAAAAGCTTTTCAACAAGTTTTGTTGAAATTGTAGGGTTAAGCACCATTTGCTTGCCATTTCCATCTTGTGCTTTGTATGTGTATTCTTTGCCCTCGCAAAAAAGTTTTGCACCAAGTGGTCCAACGGTGAGTGTGTATTCTTTGACAGTTCCGTCTTTTGAAGTGACATTGAGTGTCAATGAATTGTTTGTCGATGACAAACTGATAGGAGGCTTGTCCTTGTTGGCCTTGACTTCAAGCGTAACCTTGCCGTCAATATCGTCAATTTCGAGCCCTTCAAACATAGCCTTATCAAACTTGACAAAAATGTTGTCACTTTTGCTATTTTCACTTTGTTCTTCAACGATCTCAAGCCGTTTTTGACCATCAAGCTCAAAGGTAAGCAAAACGTCGCTACCATCAGACATGGTTAAGTTTTGTTTAAAACTTGTTCCATCATCAAGTATGACATTGTTGGCAATTGAAAGACTGTTTGTTTTGTTTTTATCAAGTGCTTCCATCAAAGTTTTCCTCCTAGTTTAAGGTCGTAAAATATAGATTAATATAATTATAACATTTATTTAATATATTGTCAAGCAGTCGAGTGGGCTGTAGGATTGAAAAAACGCCTATCAAAAATTTTGTCAAAAATTGAAAAATATTTCATTTAAAACTTTAAAAACGCAAAAATCAAGGCAAAAAACTTGTAAAAGAGGCAAAAGTTTGATAAAATAGGAAAAAATAGGAGTTAAAATGGGACTTTTTGGTAGTGAAAACGCAACTCAAGTAAAAAAACTTAAAAAAATTGCAGACAAGGTTGTCGCACTTGAAGAGAAATATAAGGATTATTCAAACGAGCAGCTTCGTGCCTGCACTGAAGAATTTAAAAACAGATATAAAACTGGCGAAAGCTTAAACTCACTCTTGCCAGAGGCTTTTGCTGTTGTGCGTGAGGCGGCCTCTCGCGTGCTTAACATGAAGCATTATTACGTTCAAATTTTGGGCGGAATTGCACTCCATCAAGGTCGTATCGCTGAAATGGCAACAGGTGAAGGTAAAACTTTGGTTGAAACCTTGCCAGCTTATCTCAACGCCTTGACAGGCGAAGGCGTGCATATCGTCACAGTCAACGAATATCTTGCAAAGCGTGACGCTGAGTGGATGGGAAAAATTTTCAAGTTTTTGGGACTCACAGTTGGTGTGACACTTTCAGGACAAAATGAAAGACTCAAAAAAATGGCATATGATGCTGATATAACTTACTGCACAAACAACGAACTTGGCTTTGACTATCTTCGTGACAATATGGCGACAAACAAAAACCAACGCGTTCAAAGAGGACGCAACTTTGCCATTGTCGACGAAGTGGATAGTATCCTTATTGACGAGGCAAGAACACCACTTATTATCAGCGGTCGTGGAAACAAGTCAAGTGACGGCTATATCAACGCGCAAAAATTTGTCAAAACATTAAATCGTGAAAAAGATGTAGAGATTGACGAAAAAACAAAACAATTAAACCTTACTGAAAGCGGAATTGAAAAAGCTGAAAAGTTTTTTAAGGTCGAAAGCCTTTCTGACATTTCAAATATTGAGCTTAACCACTATATCAACAACGCGATAAGAGCAAACTACATCATGCACAAAGATGACAACTATATCATCAAAGACGGCGAAATAGTCATTGTTGACGAGTTTACAGGCCGTATCATGCCAGGTCGACGCTTTAACGCAGGTCTCCATCAAGCAATCGAAGCCAAGGAAGGCGTTGAAATCAAGGACGAAAACCAAACGCTGGCAACAATAACCTTCCAAAATTATTTTAGACTTTACAAAAAGCTTTCTGGCATGACGGGTACAGCAAAAACCGAAGAAGGTGAGTTTAGAACAATCTACAACCTCGATGTTGTTACCATTCCAGTCAACCTGCCAAAGAAAAGATTGGACGAAGCTGATATAATTTATATGACTGAAGAAGGCAAAATCAACGCTGTCATAGAAGAAATCAAAGAATGCGCAAAAACTGGTCAGCCAGTTCTTGTAGGCACAGTCACAATTGAAAAGAGTGAGCTTATTTCAAAAGCTTTAAAAGGTGCAAAAATACCACACACTGTCTTGAATGCAAAAAATCATGAGCAGGAAAGTGAAATCGTCGCCCAAGCAGGCAGAAAAGGTCAAGTTACAATCGCCACCAACATGGCAGGTCGTGGAACTGACATTCTCCTTGGCGGCAACCCTGAATTTATGGCAAAAAAACGCATGAAGGCAGAAAACTTCACTGAAGAAGAAATCTCTTACGCCACCGCTTTTAATACTGTAGAAGATGAAAAACTAAACAAGGCAAGAGACCGCTTCAACGAGCTTTATAAAGACTACAAAGTAGTCACTGACAAAGAAAAAGAAGAAGTCAAAGCCCTTGGTGGACTTCATATTATAGGCACAGAGCGTCACGAGTCTCGCCGTATCGACAATCAGCTTCGCGGTCGTGCTGGCCGTCAAGGTGACCCAGGCAGCTCAGTATTCTTCCTTTCGCTAGAAGATGACCTCATCAGACGCTTTAGTGGCGATCGCCTCAAAAAAATGGCAAGCGTACTTAGAATTGATGACACAACGCCAATTCAATTGAAAATAGTCTCAAAGCAAATTGAAGGCGCTCAAAAAAAGATAGAACTTCAAAACTTCTCACAACGCAAAACTGTTATCAAATTTGACGATGTGCTAAACAAACAACGCGAAATTATCTATGAAGAACGCAACAAAGTGCTTGAAGGCTTACCAGTCCACGATCAGATAGAACGCATGATCCCAGAACAAGTCAACAAAATAGTCTATGATTGCCTCAATGACGACAAGCCATACTTTGAATGGGATCTTTCAACCATAAACTCAGCTCTCGAAAAAGGCCTCCTCGAAAAAGGAACAAACCTAGTTGACGAAAAATTTGTTGAAGGTTGCGACGTGCGCGAAGTGGCTGAAAAAGTGCTTAAAAAAGTTGACGAACGTCTCAAAGAACAAATGAAAAACGTCTCAGAAAGCGGCTATCCTTTTGAAGAACTTGAAAGGGCAGTTCTCCTTCGTATGGTCGACCTCAACTGGATGAGCCACATTGAAGATATGCAAATCATGAAGAATGAAATCTTCGCTCGCGGCTTTGGCAATCAAGACCCAGTCCTTGCTTACAAAAAAGACGGCTTTGAAATGTTTGACAAGATGATTGATAAGATCAAAGAGATGACTTGCCAAGTCCTTCTTTCAGTCAAGGTCGAAGCTCCACCACAGCCACAACCACAGCCAAGCTATAACGTGGTCATCACTGGCAAGGAGCTTACTCCAGAAGAGAGGGCAAAGCAAAAACAAAAACCTTTTGTGCAGAAGACAGATGTTCGCACAGAGCGTAAAATAGGCCGCAACGAAGCCTGCCCATGCGGAAGTGGTTTAAAATACAAAAACTGCTGCGGCAAAAACGAAAACTAAGCCTCAAACGAGGCTTTTTTTATAGCTTTTTATAAAAAATTCATAAAATTTTAAATATCTTGCTTAAATGCTAAATTTAGCAGCAAACTTTCTTTCTCTTTTGCTATAATGGCAAAAATTGGAGGAAGAGTATGATAAAAAAAGAAGATTGCAAGTTTTTTAGACAGCACTTTTGTTACAATCAAAGCTTGCAAAGAATGATAAAAGTGGATAGCTGGCACTGCGTAAAAAGGCAAGCCAAAACTTGTCAAAATTGTGCAAAATATGAAAAAATCCTTCAGCAAAAGCTAGAATTAAAATATGACATTATCTCAAAACTTGCCAATATAAATTTGCAGCTTAAACATATTGAAAAAATAGTTTTGCAAGCTGGTTTGGCACAAAAAATAAGAAAAGATGTTGAAAAAAGCTAAAAAAATCGTGTTTTTGTTTTGAAAACGCATATTTTTGTGATAAACTACATTTAGTTAAGATTAGGAGTTTTCAATGCAGAGATACATCTATCCAGCTATTTTCTTTAAAGAAGACAATGATGTCAAGGTGCTTTTTCCAGACCTTGAACTTATCACTGACGGACTTTTTATAGAAGAGGCCTTTCTCTTTGCTAAGGCGGCTTTGAAAGGATATTTTGTGCAAGTGCAGAAATATGATTTTGACTACAATTTGCCATCAAGCTTTGAAAAAGTCAAAGCATCAAGTCGAAAAGATGATGTTGTCATGCTGGTTGACGCATTTGTGACAAAAAAAGACTTAAAATAATTTGTGCAAAACAAACAAATTTGTTGACAAAAGTTATTGATTGTGATAGAATAGGCTAACATTCCTTCGTGGGGTGTTAGTTTTTATGTTAGGAGAAAAAGAATATGGCAGCACCAAAACGCAAAAACATCACTCTTGCTTGCACTGAGTGCCAAGAGAGAAATTACGCAACAAGCAAAAATTCAACAGCAAATCCAGAAAGAATTGAAATCACAAAATTCTGTCCTCGTTGCGGTAAGAGAACTGTTCACAAAGAAACAAAATAATCAAAAATTTTTTGGGGGAAATATGTCAAAGAAAAATAACAAGTCACAAAACGTGACAGAAGAAAAAGCAGTCCCTACACAAGAAGAAAACATTAAAAACAAGTCAGACAAAAAAGCTGAAAAAGCTGACAGAACTGACAAAAACAAAAAGTTAAAAAAGAAAAAAGAGAAGAAAAACAAGCTTAATCTCAAAGAAAACGCAAAAGGCACAATGTCAGAGCTTAAAAAAGTTACTTGGCCAACCTTTGCAGAAGTTGTCAAAAGGACAGGCGTTGTTCTTGCAGTTGTTCTCATCTTCGCCGTTATTCTTTTTGGAATAGATGTTTTGTTTGAATTTGTTTTTGGATTGTTTAAATAAAGGTGGATTATGGAAGAAAAGTTTAATAGTGAAAATTCTCAAGTTATACCAGAAGAATTAAAACGTAAAAATGTCGATGTAAGCAAGCTTGAAGCAAAGTGGTATGCACTTCACACATTTTCAGGCTATGAAAATGTGGCGAAAGAAAACCTTGAAACAGTTGTTGACAAGTTCAATCTGCACGACAGAATTTTTGATATCGTTATTCCAATGGAAGACGTCGTGGAAGAAAAGAATGGCAAGAAAAAGCTTGTTCAAAGAAAAAGTATGCCTTGCTATATCTTTGTAAAGATGAAATATGCAGATGACCTTTGGCACAATGTGACCCTTACACGTGGTATCACAGGCTTTGTTGGCCCAAATGGTCGCCCACTTGCACTTACTGAAGAAGAAGTGATTAAGCTCAGGTTTGAAAAAATCAAAGTTGAAGTTGACCTTCAAGCAGGTGACACAATCGAGGTTGTAGATGGTGCGCTTAACGGAATGATAGGCAAAGTTCAGTCAGTTGACAGCGAAAATGGCACGCTTACCGCACTTGTTGAAATGTTTGGAAGAGAAACTGCAGTTGATCTTCAGTTTGCTCAAGTTCGCAAGGTAAACAACTAAATTTTCTGCAAAAAACAACAAAAACTCAAAGTCAATACAAAAAAAGGGTATTGACTTTTTTGATTTCTTATGCTAAAATATGGGCATACAGGAGGGTAAAATGGATAATATGAAAAACGATGCAGAACGTTATAGCTCAGAAACAATCAGAGTTCTCAAAAATGTTCAAAAACAAAGAGAAGAGGACGCATACAACAAGTTTATCGAAGCACAAGTTAAACGTGCTGAAAATGAACAAGAAGTTGGCGAATAATTTTGCAAAGAATTTTACGCTTTTTCTTCTTTAACGCTTGACAAAGCAAAAGCAAAAGTGTATAATGAAAACGTTGAAACTAAGGTTTTGACGTTTTTTTGTGGGAGATGGGAACTGCAACCCGTCATCATACCACTTAATAAGGAGGAAAAAATGGCAGAGAAAAAAGTTGCTGCAATGGTAAAACTCCAATTGCCAGCAGGTAAAGCCACACCAGGACCTCCAGTTGGTTCATC
>CARTDZ010000017.1 GCA_949067325.1 uncultured Eubacteriales bacterium
TGGTGATGTTCTTTTCAAGCCAAGGCATGAGATTTTATGTGGATACTGACACTATTTTAACACCAAAAAGACTTGAAGAAGTAGATAAAATCGAAAACGCGAAATATCTTTTGTAACAGCAAGTTTGACTAGACTTTGCAGAGAAGATTGGGTGAGGAGAAATGCGGCTCGAAAGGCTTTTGCCAAGAAGGCAAAAGCAGCCGTCGGCTCTTCGCACGACGGCTTCGCTTGTCCTTAAAAAAAAGGACAAGCTCTTTCGAGCCGCCCTTGTTTCCGCTGCAATCTCTGTCAAAAACTCAAAATGATATTTGCCGACAAAACAAAACTAAAACAAAAAGGAGACAATTAAATGAACAACAAAGTAAAAATCACATTCTTAGGAGGGGTAGGCGAAATAGGCAAAAACATGACGGCTATAGAGTATAATGACGAAATTATAGTCATAGACGCTGGTCTTACTTTTCCAGATGACGAGCTTCCAGGTGTGGACATCGTCATACCAGACTTTTCATATATTATCGCAAACAAAGACAAAGTCAAGGCGATTTTGTTAACTCATGGCCACGAAGACCACATAGGCTCATTGCCATTTCTTTTGCAACACATAAACGCTCCAGTCTATGGCTCAAGATTGACCCTTGCCATCGTTGAAAACAAACTCAAAGAACACCCAAAAGTTAAACTTAAAGCTGTAGCTGTTCGTCCAAGAAATGTTCTAAAGCTAGGCTCTTTCACTGTTGAATTTATAAAAGTCACACACTCAATCGCAGGCGCACTCGCGTTATCAATTACCACTCCTGCGGGAACAATCGTTCATACTGGCGACTTTAAGATAGATTATGAACCAATTGACGGACAAATGACCGACCTCACTCGTCTAGGCGAAATAGGCCGCAAAGGTGTAAATCTTCTCCTCTGCGAAAGCACAAATGTCTGCCGCAAAGGCTATTCTATGAGCGAAAAAACAGTAGGTCGCACACTTGAAGCCATCTTTGACAGCCACCGCGACAATAGGATTTTTGTTGCAACTTTCGCTTCAAACATATATCGCCTTCAACAAATCCTTGATCTTGCTGAAAAATATAAAAGAAAGGTGGCTTTCACAGGCCGCAGCATGATAAATATCTCAGAAGTGGCAATGAAACTAGGCGAGCTTAACTACAATCGCGAAAATATAATAGACATAGAAAAAGTCAACAAAATGGACGACAAAGAAGTCCTCATCGTCACCACAGGCAGTCAAGGTGAGCCAATGAGCGCATTAACTCGCATGGCCGCAGGCGAATTTAAAAACATCAAACTTAAAGACAACGACCTTATCATATTCTCAGCATCTCCAATTCCAGGCAACGAAAAAAATGTTTACAAAGTAGTCAACGCTCTCTACAAACTAGGTGCTGATGTGATTTATGACGAACTTGCAGATGTTCACACATCTGGCCACGCCTGCCAAGAAGAGCTTAAACTCATGCACTCACTCGTAAAACCAAAATTCTTTATTCCAGTGCATGGCGAATATCGCCACATGAAAGTTCATAAAGAACTGGCCATGGCTCTTGGCATGGAAAGCCGCAACATTGTCATCGCAAGCCTCGGTATGCAAGTGGAACTCTCTCCAAATTCAATCAAAGAAGTGGGCTTTGTCACAGCAGGCCAACGCCTTGTAGACGGCTACGGCATTGGCGACATGGACAGCAATGTTTTAAAAGAACGTAAACAACTTTCAGAAGACGGCATTTGCGTAGTCTGTGTAAATATAAACAATATCGCAGGCGAAGTGACTAGTGACCCATTTATTATCACTCGCGGCGTTGTCTATGCAGACGAACAAGAAGCATTTGTTCAAGACGCCAAAGCTTCAATCATCGCATCTTTAAAAGAGCAAGACCTTCGCGGCGTAGAGCCATCAGTGATAAAATCAACACTTCGTCGAAACATCTCGAACTTTATCTTTAAACGCACAAAACGTCGCCCAATCATTTTGACAATCGTGACGCTCGACTAATGAATTCAATCCTCACTCAACTAAAAATTTTTGCAAAAGAAAATAATGTGCCAATTTTGCGAGAACAAAGTGGACACATTCTTTTGCAAATCTGCCAAAAAAACAAACCTAAAAACATTCTGGAAATAGGCACTGCAATAGGTTACTCTGGCATTTTAATGCTTGAAGGCAGCGGAAAAACAAGCACTCTTACAACGCTTGAAAAGAACCCTCTCCGTATCGAACAGGCCAAAGCGAATTTTCAAAAAGCAAACCTCCAAAATCGTGTGACACTGCTTGAAGGTGACGCGATGACAAGCTTACTTTTGCTTCAATCGCAGCAAAAAACATTTGACCTTATCCTGCTCGATGGCCCAAAAGGACAATATATAAAATATCTTCCAATCCTTAAAAACCTTCTCACACCAAAAGCTATACTTTTCGCTGATGACATTTATCTTCATGGCTGGGTAAAAAGCCAAGAAAAAATTCCTCACAAACATCGTGCAATGGTTATGGCACTTCGTCGCTTTATCGACGCACTCTCAGTCGATCAAACCTTAAAAACTCAATTTCTAGATATCGAAGATGGACTAAGTATAAGTCAAAAAAAATAACTTTAAAAACCCCAAAAAACCAAAACAAAACCCAAAAACAACAATAAAATGTAAAAATTTGAAATTTTATTGTTTTTTTATGCCATTTTTGGTAAAATAAAGCCATGAAGTTTGAAGCAGAACTTATCACATTCCTTCAAGGAGCAGGGGAAGGCTGGATAACATTTTTCAAAATCGTCACACTTTTCGCAAGCTGGCTCGGTTTTGCAATTGCACTTATGGTGCTTTATAGCAAAAACAAAAAACTCAGCTATGCCTTTTTTATAACCTTCTTCGTTGGTCTTGCAATCAATATAGCTCTCAAATTTATTATCGCAAGACCAAGACCATTTGATAGTTATTCAAACATTCTCAATCTCGGAAATGAAGACGGCTATTCAATGCCAAGCTCGCACGCACTTTGTTCAGCCATGATAAGTGTGTTTATCTGTTATATGACCTTCAAAGCCAGCAAAAACAAATTTACGCGAGCCATTTCAATCGTCGCTATGCTTCTATATTACGCGCTTATCTGCATTTCTCGCATGATGCTTGGCGTACATTATCTCACAGATGTTCTTGCAGGCGGTATTGTTGGAACTTTGCTTGCACTTGTCGGCATTTTGCTGTATAATATCATCATAAAAAAGCTGGAGAACAAACATGGAAAAAACGACCAAAAATGAAAAGTCAACCAAAAATGAAAAACCAACCACAAGCGAAAAACTGACCAAAAATAAAAAAACGATCAAAAATGAAAAACTGACCAAATATGAAAAACTGACCACAAGCGAAAAAGAAACTATCACTTACGCTTCACAATTTGCAAAACAACTAAAAATAGGTGACATCATCTTGCTTGATGGTGACTTGGGTGCTGGCAAAACACACTTTACAAAAGGCTTGGCTCAAGGCCTTAAAAGCAAATGCCTAGTTACAAGCCCAACTTTTACAATTATGAACACTTATGAAGATGGCACTCTGCCAATCTATCATTTTGATATGTATCGCCTTTCTTCAAAAGAGGAGGCAGAAGAACTTGGCTTCAATGAATATTTTGATCCAACAAGCCTTGACGGAATTTCAATTGTCGAATGGCCAAGTCAGGTCGAGGGTCTGATAAACAAACCTTACTATCAAGTTTCAATCCATAAAATTGACGAGTGCACTAGAAAAATCTCTATTGTGCATTTATATTGATTTAAAATTTAATCATATAAAAATAAAAACAACATCAATACAAAAAACACATTATTTCAAAGGAGAATACTATGATTGCACTCTCTTCGGCTACAAAAAAAGCTTTGATTGCCATTGACATAAAAGGCAAAAAAGCCTGCCTTGATCTTGACGAAAAAATCAAACATTCTGAAAACATCTTGCCTCAAATCGACAATCTTCTGGGCAGCCTTTCACTTTCTATCAAAGATAATGATATCTTTGCGGTGGTGGTAGGCCCAGGCTCTTTCACTGGTATTCGTGTAGGCATGGCTCTTATCAAAGGCTTCTGCGCTGGAGAACGAAAAAAAGTTGTTCCATTGTCAACTTTGTCTTTCATGGCATATGTTTATATCAAACAAAACTCACCTCAAACAAACTTCGCTACAATCATCAATGCACTTAGCGGCTTTTACTTTTTCTGTGAGTTTGACCAAACTGGCAGCAAAATAGGGCAGGAAAAACTTGTTACAAAAGAAGAACTTGATCAAATCAGCCTCAAAAAGATTTCATTAAAGGAAGAAGCTTTGACAGAAAATGTCATCGATTTGAATGCCCAAGACCTTCTAGAATATGCACAAAAAGCCCAAAAACAAGGTGAAGAAATAAACGCACACAAGCTTTGCGCTGTCTATTTGCGCAAAAGTCAAGCAGAAGCCAATCTCGAAGAAAAAAAATTGAAAAATTCTTAAAAAATTGCTAAAAATTAATAGACATTTGCATAAGTAATATGTATAATGAGGTTGCTGTTTGATTGGAAAACAAATGCTTTTCAAACACCCAAACAATTTAGATGAATAAGGAGACAATATGAAAAAACCTGTGTATATCAGATGCCCAAGATGCGAACTCAATTATATTCAAAAAAAAGATAAGCTTTGTCCAGTTTGCAAGGCAGAACTCGAAGCCAAGAGCGATTATATAGATGATATCGATTTGGAACTTTGCCCAATCTGCCGCACAAACTATATTCAACCTGATGAAATAATGTGTGCAAGCTGCCTTAAGGAACATCAAAACGAAGATGGCGAACTTACTGGCGATTGGGAAGATTATCTTACTCGTGAAGACGACGAGGACATTGTTACAGCTGATGACGAAACAGGGGAAATGGCTTCAGTGACAGACATAACAAAATCTTCGCTTCTTGATGACGATGACGAGATTGGCCCAGATATCGACTTTGACGATGAAGATGGCATAACTTTCGACGACGAAGAGTTGGAAGATGAAGAAGAGCTTGACCTAGATGATGAAGATGATGACGACTTTGACAATCTCGACGATATTGACGACGAAGACGACGATGATGACTTTGGTGACGATGACGAGTAAAAATCTTTAGTCCAAAACTGCAATTGCTAAAAAACACAATCATATTTCTAAAAACAAAAAAGACTTCAAATTTATGAAGTCTTTTTTTTGCTTTAAGTTTTAGTTTTGTTATAATTCTTAAATTTTTTAAATCAAAGCTAAAAACCAAAATTGCTTAAAAATTCAAACATTATTGTTTAGATTTGCTATCGGATTTGCTATCGGATTTGCTAGCCTTTCTAAGCTCTTTTTGACGTCTTATTTCATCGTCTGAAATGCGCTTCTCAATATCCATCAAATGATCAGTGGAAAGTGCAGCATCAATCTGCTCATCTAAAATATCAAGCTTCTCCTGCAATCTTGCAATCTTGCTTGCATAAGCCTTAAATTCACGCTCAGTATCTTTTGTTATCTTGCCTTTGCTCGAAATTCTTGCTTCTTTTACAGCTTCTTTATGAGATTCTTCAGCTTCCTCTTTCTGCTTCAAAAGATTTGCTTTGGTTTCTTTCAAACTAGCCACTTCTTCATCTCTTTCAGCTTGAGCTTGACGAAGTACCAAATCGTGATCAACGCTTATCTTTCTGTTATAATCCTCTTCAACAACTTTTTCGCTTTTCTTGATTTTGATTTTGCGAAGAGCATAACCAACAATCGCAATCACGATAGCTGCACCAAAGATAAGTGAAGGTATCAAAAGCCATCTCAAATTGTCGTTTTCGCCAGCAGTTGTATCATTATCATCAGGCTGCGTAGCATCTTCATCAACATTCTCTTCAACTGATGCGAAAACTGTCTTGCCATATTCTTCGCCATCTTTAGCTCTTGTATATTCGTCCTCAGTGGCAGAAGTGAAGGTGAGGTGAGTTAAAAAGGCACTACCAATACTTGCGTCACAATCACTATTCAAACTGAAAACAAATTGAGGAGTTTTGCTGTTGTCAGCTTTGAAATAAATTGTATATTTGGTGAATTTGTCTTCGCTCACAAGTCCTTCAGCTAATTTAAATTCACTAAGTCCAACACTAGCTCCAAATTTGCAGTCGTGCTTGTCAGTTTTGCCGCCCAAGTCACCATTTTCCAACATAGTTCTCAACTCAAAGGTCATCTTGTAATAATTTGACGCTTCAGTGTCGAGTTTAAAATTGGATTTCAAACTTGATTTGCTGTTTAACATTGAAGTCAAAACAAGAATGTTTGCGTCTTCCACCTCAAGGCCATATTCGTTTTCTTTGCCGCTGACAATACCGCCTTTGGCTGAAACCGCATTTGTTTCGATATAAGTATGATCAATTGCAAAACTATAAGCAGTTGAATCTGTCAAAGCTGCACCAATAGTATTTGTAGGGTCAAGGTTGAGATAATAGCTGGTCATATCGACTTTGTTTTTGGCGCCTTCAAAAACTTCTTCTGTCACATCAGTAGAAATCTTAAAGTTGTCAATATAAGCCGCGCCGCTCATTCTCTTGTTATTTTCATTTTCGCCAAAGTGAATTTTCACTTTGATACTATTTGCAGAACTCTCAGCAGTGCGGAAATAAATTTCGCCTTGCTTCCAAGTCGTTTCGCTTGAATAGCCACCTTGCTTGAACAACAAAATACCATCTTCATCAACAATTTCTATAGTCAAATAACTGTTTTCAGCACCAAAAGACTGTGTCCAAAAATCAAAAGTCAATTTATAAAAACTGTTTTTTTCAAAAGCATAACTTTCAGACGTCAAATTTTGATATCCATTTTTTGAATAGAACATGAAAGCATTGTTAGGGTAGTCCTGTCCGCTAGGGTGACTAGGATAAACCTTGCCCCAGTCTTCATCGCCATACATCTCCAAAAATTTGTTGCGGTTTTGAAGATAAACAACGCCAGCTTCTTGTACAGCCATTTTATTGTCATTCTGTTCAAGTGTCCAATTTTCAGCCTTTAAAGGATATTTAAGCTCAACCTTGTCATTTTCAGTATTGTTGAAAAATCCGTTTTTGAATGTTGGCTCACTTGAAATAGTCGTCAGTTCAAGTGTATTGCTGCCATTTTTGAATTCTTCATAAGTCACATATGAAAGTGTAATATCATCAACAAACACACAACCTGAAGCAGATGCATCACTGCTGCCAAAAACAAATTGCAAATTGACAGATGTGTCAAAAAGTTGATGCCCTTTGATATAAAAATCAACTCTCTGATATCCATTTGTGAATTTGTCTGACCCGCTTGATGAAATTGCACTGCTAGAGCCTTCCATCAATTTATAACTCTCACTGCTTAGTCCAGCATCGAAAATCTTATCGTTTTCCTTGACCTTGACATAAAAGCCGCCATTCATTTCAGTTGTTTTCACAAAAGTAGACAATCTATAAATTCCATGAGCCTTGATTTCAATGTCTTTTGAAGTGACTGCAAAGTGAGCAGTTTGGCCAGCTTGGGTGTACATCACAAGAGCCTTCTTGTTGTTTAGCGAAAGGGTGTTGCCAGCAAAGTCATAACCAGTTTTTTCTTTAAACTGCACAGGCTGAGTGCCTTCACCAACATCAAAAATCATCGCGTGTCCATAAGAGGCATTGACACCTTCGCCCACTCTCTTCCAGCTGTCGCCCAAAGCACTTTGAGAAGGATTGATGTCTTCAAAGTCAAAATTATAACCGCTCATGTCAAGCCTGCTACCTTCACTAGTCAGCTCAGTCAATAGATACTTAACTTGCTTTTCAACCTTCTGACCATTTACATAATCAAAAGAGCCTTGCATATCGTCAATGTTCTTATAAAAATAGTTTTGCGAAAATCTTTCAAGGCAAACATCATCATAAAAAACAACGCCGCCGTAAGATGAAGAATTTTTGCTTCCAAGATAAAGGTCAATTGTGATTTCCTGCTCGCTGTCACCAGTCACAAGATAAAAATAGTAGTTCTGCCAACTTTTGTTCTCAATGCCTTCAAAAGCAAATGAAACATCGTTGCCTTCACTGTTTTTAAGACCGCTGACATAAATCGAACCTTTTACACTGCTGCCACCATTGAGGGCGGTGAGTGCCTTGAGTGAAAGTTTGTAATATGAATTGGCCTTAAGCGTAATGGTGTTTGAGCGATAACCTTTTCTTGCAGAAGCTTGGCTTTCCTGCGCGTCGTATCTCGAATTGATCATCAAAATCTTGTTGTCGTCACCAATAGCTTTAGGATTTTCAGCCAAACGATAAACGTTCTCATGATTATTTGAATAATTTTCTTCAACGTCAATAATCATTCCGTTTGCCTTGCTTTCTTTCTCAATAATGCTCCAGCCTTGAAGCTCGCCACTGGCATAAGGATTGGCACCATTTGTAAAGTTGCCATTTGTAACCGAGACGTTTTCAGAATAATAATTTAAAATGCCCTCACCCTCAGCACCTGCAGTGCGAGAAGAAACCAGCCCAATTCCACCCATAAGCGAAAGAGGAATAAGTAGGCCAAGCCCAAGAACAATTGCTTTTTTGTTACGTTTAAGTTTTTGCATTCTGCCACCTTTATATCATTAATACTAGAATAGTATATAATATTTTAAGCCAAATATCAAATAATTTTAGCATTTTTATCTATAATAATTGACATGAAAAAGAATATTAAACCAAAAACCAATCAAAAGGGTGTGGCAAAACACAAAAACACGTCAAACACAACAAAAACCAAACCATTCACGACAAAAAATCAAACCTTTTCTTGCCAGACCAAACTTACAAGCAAAAAGAAATGGTATCTTGTCCTCGCAGGCAGCATAATAGGTTTTCTCAACGGCTTTTTTGGTGGCGGAGGTGGAATGGTCTGTGTGCCAATTCTAGAAAAAGTGCTTAATCTTGAAAACAAAAAAGCTCACGCAACAGCAATAGCGGTCATCTTTCCTCTAAGCCTCGTCAGCGCTTCTATCTATGTCTTCAACGGATATATTCAATCAATGCCTCTTCTCTCAATCGGTGCTGGCGTGGTCGCAGGCGGAATAATCGGCTCCTTCGCTCTCAAATTTCTTCCTCCAAAAGCTATAAGGATTATATTTGCAATAATAATGTTTGCGGGTGGCATAAAGCTTATCTTCTAAATAAGTTTAAAAAAAATAGGTATCAATCTCTTCAAAACACGAAAAAACAAAATCACCAATCAAAAGAATAATTTAATAAAAACGACCAAAAAACTCAAAATTTTTGCAAAAACAAGCAAAAAAATGCTCAAGGAGGGCTTTTTGACAATATTTCTATACATTCTCTTCGGTGCAATAGCGGGCATTTTCGGCGGACTGGGTATGGGCGGCGGCACGCTTTTGATACCACTTCTTACAATTTTCTTAGGTCTTGATCAAAAACTTTGCCAAGGCATAAATCTTATAAGCTTTCTCGTTATGGCAATTTTTTCACTTTTAATTCACAGCCACAACGGCTTGATCGAAACAAAAAATATCTATATTGTCATTCTAAGCGGTCTTGTTTTTTCAGTTCTTGGGGCGGTGCTTGCAAACTATATTCCATCAAAAGCACTACGCATGGCTTTTGGTGTTTTTCTCTGTCTGCTTTCAATATTTGAACTGGCAAAGGCTTTCAAAAAAAATTAAAATTCCTAAATATATTTTGATAAATATAGTAGACTTTCTTGGCGAATTATGATAGAATATTCTCAACTGGAGGAGTCTATGGTAGACAAAAATAAATGTATCGGTTGTGGAACTTGCGGGGCAATTTGCCCAGTCGAAGCAATCTCATTTAAAGATGGCAAGGCAACAATTGACAAAAAGAAATGTATTCATTGCGGGGCTTGCGAGGCAAGTTGCCCAGTCAACGCAATAAAACTTGACTAGTGAGGTAAAAGTGGAAAATTTGGCAATAATCGAGCTTAACGACAGTGAACTTAAGCTTTCAATCTACAAAACAAAATCAGGCAGAGCTGCACTTATAGAACAAAAGTCGCAGCCATTTAAGCTTGGCGATGAAATCACAAAAGAAGAGCTGCTTCTACCAAAAACAAAAAGTGATATAGTAGGCGTGCTTAAAATTTATCGCAAGGTTATCGAAACATACAAGTGTACTCAAATAATTGCCTATGCATCAAAGATTTTGCAAACGGCCAGAAATTATCGCGGCTTTATTGACGAAATCTACAACAACACAGGCATCAGTTTTATTATTCTTTCAAACGAAGAGGTGATAAAGTCAGTCTACAATGCCACAATCGGCTCAATCGACAATTCAAAAGGTTATATAATAAACATCGAACCATATATGACCAACTTTATCAAATACAATAGACGTACAATCATAGCAAGTTACACCTTGCCATATGGCTCAGCAAATCTTCTTCAAGACAAAACAGGCAAAAGCAGAACAATAGACGAAATGACAAAAATCATTTCAGAAGAAATCGCAAAAGCAGAAATAACGCTTGAAAGTGAAGTTGAAATTGACTTTGTTGGCACAGGCAAAGCTTTTATAGCTTTTGGCAAAATTGCCAAGAAGATAGCAAGATATCCTCTCGATCTTGACAACAACTATCAAGTAAGCAAAGAAGTAATGAAGCAAACAGTTGACTTCATCAAAGGCATTGATCTTGAAAAAATCTCAAAAATCAAAGGCATAGACGAGAGTGACGCTCCAAGAATAGCAAGCGGCCTTGCAATCATCAACGCCTTCTATGACAAACTCAATATAAATCAAATCACAATTTCTTCAGCAGGCGTGCGAGAGGGTATAGTCCACACAAACGTAGCTCTTCCTGCTCAAGAAAAATTCAATGATCTTCTGTCAAACTCAATCGACAACTATTATGAGTTTTATAAAGACGAACACTCAATAAACAACAATGTCTACCAAATGGCACTCATTCTCTTCAAACAACTCAAAGTTATGCACAAATTGCCACGCTTCTATGTAAAACCTCTTAGAATAGCAGCTTCTCTCTATGACGCTGGCAAAAAAATCAATTTCAACAACTATACAAAACTTGGTTTTGACACAATCCTATACTCAGGCCTTACAGGCGTAACTCATCGCGAACTTCTTATCGCAGCTTTTGTTTGTCTCTGCCAAAACCTTGACGACTTCTCGCTTGCTGACTGGATGAAGTATAAAGATATTGTCACTGATGAAGACCTTGACGCAGTGCGTAAACTTGGCGTAATCGTAAAACTAGCCTATGCACTCAATGCTTCAAAGAAAAATATTATCTCAGATGTGGTGTGTGATATTTTGGGCGACTCAATAATTATGAAAACAATTGTCGACGGCGACCCAACATTTGAAATTATGGAAGGAATGAAAGTGGCCACAGACTATAAAAAAGTTTTCAAAAAGAGTTTGCAAATCATTTAGTAAATTTGCAAAACTTGGGCAAACTATCATAACGAGGTTATAAATGAAAAAAACTATTCCAGTTTTGGCTATCTCTCTTTCAATTGTGTTATGTTTGTCATTCGGCTTGGCAATTCTTTTTCAATCTTTGCCAAAACAAACTTTCAAACCAACAACTTGTCTCACTGACGCAATAGACGAAACTATGTCAATGCGTGATATTTCTATAAGTTATGAAGCGGCCTGCGTGGCAGTACTTGCAGAAAGCAGTTACAAACGTGAACTCGGCGGTCAAGCCACGGCAACTTCGCTTGGCAGTGGCGTTTGCGTAGCTTCAATTGACTATCAAACATCAACAGGCTACAAAGTCGCAAAAGGCTCATATTTTGTGACAAATTATCATGTTATAAAATATGCGGTCGACACTGATTTTACCTCAACTTTCGACACTCAAATTTCAATCGTGTTCGATGATGGCAGTGACAACATTTATCCAGCATCTCTGCTTTGGTCAAGTCGCGAACTTGATATGGCAATCCTCTTCTGCAATAGGCCAATAGATGGCTTGCATTATGTAAAAATGAAGGACAGAACTATAGCCTGCGAAGAAAACGAACGCTTGCGTCGTGACGATGTTTTCACTCAAGGAACGCCACTTGACTTAAGCTTTTTAAATACTTACGCAGAAGGCTACGTCTCAAACTCAAAAACAATGGCCTCTTCAACAGGCAAAAAGTTCTACTACAAAGGCAGCACAGACGCAATAGTTGGCACGGCAAACAAATCAGCAATTTCAGGCAACTATTTTGAAACAACGGTCGAAGAAAATATTTATGATGATCTCATAATGCTCAATCTTGATATCACCAACGGCAACTCTGGTGGAGGGCTGTTCGATAGCAAGGGTTACCTAGTAGGTTTGACAACACTCGGGCTTGATCATGAAGGCACAAATGGTGCTGCTATGAACTTCGCTGTTCCAATCTACCCAGCCGCAACAATTCTCGACAGACTTATTGAAATCAATGAAAATTCTTCAAACCAAAAAATCTATTCATACCAAAACCTCGGCCTCAGCGTTTTCGATGCAACAATGGCATATTCGGCAGTCGAACATCACAACAACACAAACAATCCATTCTACTATGTTGACGGTCAAATAGTTCAAAATTCAGAAAAAAACAAACTGAATTTCACCAAGTCGGGTGTCTATGTTTACAAAAATGACAAAACTTCAGCCCTGTCCTTTCTTCCACAAGGTGCAATAATCACCAAGGTCGCAAATAGTCAGGGTGAAAGCGAAATAAAAGATAGAAATGACCTCATCTACTTCTTGCTTAACTGCAAAAAAGATGAAAACATCTCAATCACATACTACAAAAGCACAACTTCGCTCTTCGAAACAGTGGCAAAAGATATCGTGCTTTAAGGAGGAAATATGTTAGAATACAAATACGCAGTCGAAATAGGCGGTGCTAATACAAAAATTTACATGAAAAATTGTGGCTTCTGCCTTTGTGAACCAACCCTCGTAGCAGCTGAGCCAACCAGCGAAGGCTACAAAGTTATCGGCTATGGCAAGGACGCTAAAAGTTTGATGGGCAAAACGAATGACAGCGTAGAAGTTTTCAGCCCCGTCATCAACGGCGTGGTAAAAAACTATGAATATTGCAAAGAGCTTCTTATTCATCTTTTTAAAAAGGTGGAATTCAAAAGAAAAGACGGCGTAATTGTTCTCGTCAATGTCGGCCTCTCAAAAGAAGAAAAAATGACTTATCTCAATCTTCTCCACAACGTAGGCTTTAAAGAGGTAGTGCTTGTTCCAACCGTGGTCTGCACCTGCCTTGGAGCTGGCAAAAACATTTCCTCTACCAAAACCAATATGATAGTCAATATGGGCGGCGCCAACACTGATATCGCAGTTATAAACATGAATTCAATCATAAAAGGTGCAACGCTCGGCCTTGGCGGTAGGGCAATGGACGTGGCAATTTCTCACACAATTGCCTACAATCACGGCATAATAATAGGCCTTGGCTCAGCAGAAGCACTAAAAAACGAAGTTGGCAGCCTCTTCTACAACGATACATTAAATATGGAAGTAACTGGCGTCGATATCGAAAACAAAACTCCTCGCTCATACATAATCACTTCAAGTGACCTTTTGCCTGTGATAGAACCTTTCTTTGACGAAGTTATCAAAGCGGTTGATGTGACAATAACCTCTCTTCCACCAGAAATTTCAACAGACATAATCAACAATGGCGTGATCTTCGCAGGAGGAGTGAGCCAAATCGCAGGTCTCGACAACTACCTTAAAAACAAATTTCGTTTTCCATTCAGTATAGCAAGTGATGCAGAAAATGTCTCAATCCTAGGTGCAGGCAAACTTCTTGACGATCGCACACTGCTTGAAAAAATTGTAGAAAGCTTTTAAAAATCAAAATTCTGACAAAAAAGGAGATAATATGATTATTATCTCTTTTGTTATTTCTCACAAAAGCCTTAAAATGGTCGTAGGAGAAAATCATGGCAAGAAAAATTGTTTTGACAAGCGGAAAAGGTGGTGTCGGCAAAACCACAGTCTGTGCAAATCTTGGTGCAAATCTGGCAAAACTGGGCTTTAGAGTAGTGCTTATAGACGTCGATATCGGCCTTAACAATTTAGACGTGGTTATGGGCGTTGAAAATCACGTGGTCTTTGATATAACCGATGTTATCATGGGCAGATGCCGTGCAAGACAGGCTCTTGTTCAAGATCGAAATATACCATCGCTATATTGCCTACCATCGTCTCATTCTTACAACAAATCTCGAATTCTTGGCGAGCATATCAAGTCAGTAGTCGAAAGCCTTGACAAAAGCTTTGACTATATTCTCATTGATTGCCCAGCTGGCGTTGAAGCAGGCTTTCATCGTGCCGTTTTTTCTGCAAACGAGGCGATCATTGTGGTAACTCCTCATCTATCCTCAATTCGCGACGCTGACAAAGTGCTAGGCCTTCTCAACGAATATGATATCCAAAGCAAAGGCCTCGTCATAAATAGAATGCGCGGCGATCTGCTTCTTAATGGCGAGCTTATGAACATTGAAAGCATAGTCCGTTCGCTCAACTTGCCACTTCTGGCGGTAATTCCAGAAGATGACGCAATCGGCACTTCATGCTCAGTAGGAGGATATATGAACTCCGTCGAAAGCGCCAGAGCGTTTACCTTGCTTTCAGAAAATGTCCACAATGGCTCAAAAAAGATCTTCGATTGCACTTACAAATATCGTGGTCTTATGGGCTACTTCAAACGTAATATAAGAAAAAAAGTGTAGGAGGCTTTTATGCAGGCAAAAATAGCTCAAAATCGACTTGAAAATATACTTCAACGCGATAAAATAACTGACCCTGACCGCGTCTGCGAAATCTTGAAAGGAGAACTTCAATCTGTCATCGAAGCATATATAAACCTCGCTCAGCCAATCTCAGTTCGCTTCCATAAAGAAGGTGAACGTATGCTTTTCAACGTAGAAATCGAAGCTTCACGCGTCAAATCTTTTGGCTATTTACCTTATCTTTAAGATAAACAAAAAATCCCCCCCCCAAAATTAAAATCCCCAAAACCAAAATAAAAAAATTAAAATGAAAAATATATATTGAAAAATATAAAATTTAAACCCTGAATAAAACTACCATTATAAATGACTAAAGAAAAAAGAGCGATAAAAGTTCGCTCTTTTTTGTTTTAAGCAGGCTCTTTCCATGTGACGTAATATTCAGTCAAAACTTCGCTGTTCCATTTCGCATAAAGTGTGGTGTCTTCCTTTATATCAATACTTCCTTCAACTTTTTGAGAAAGATTGCTGTCAAGATACCAACCAGCAAATGTGTATCTTGTTACTCGCCACTCATTCTTAGCTTTCAAACCATTGTATCCAATTTTTACAGCGTCACGATAACGAGTAGGGTTAAGACTGCCCAAATCAAAACTTTGACCTTCAATAAGCGTTACGCTATCAATTGCATAGCCGCCATTTGTTTCAAATTTTAATTGAGAAATTCTAAGACTTTCAATCAAATTCCATTTAGCATAAAGTGTTGCGCCAAATCTAGGCATAACCTTCTCTTCAAACTGCTTTGTCAAAGCCTCATCGCTAAACCAACCAGCAAAACGATAGGTGTTTCTTGTCATAGTTTCAAGTTCATCAACAACGCGATCTTCAAAACTTGGCAAGGTTATTTCAGCTCCAACTTCAGCTTCAATGTCAGCAACATCAGCTCCACCATTTTCATTTAAGACTATTGTGTACTTCTTTGATGCAGCCAAACTGCTTTTGCCATCTTTGATTATCCATTGTTCATTTTCGCCATAAGTGTAACTATTCACAAATTCATACATCTCACTCATGTCAAGCTCTTTGCTCACGTCAAGCGAAATGTCGTCAGATTTCAAATCTACAGTAAATACACTTGCAATAGGTGCGTGCATTTCAAATGATATGCCACCAATAATGTTTTTGCCTTCAGCACTTTCAACCACGCTTATTCCAACACCAATATAGTCAAGTTGAGGATTGTTTGAAAGCTCTGCAAGGTTGAGCTTAACATTAAAGTGCTTCTTGTCTTCACTGACATTAAACTCTTTGATAATCTTGCTCACGTCAATAGGAGTAGTTCTGTTTCTTGAAAGCTCCATAGCCTTGTCAATTTCTTTCATAATGCTGTCGCTAAGACCAACAATATATTGAAGATAAGCCATAGGATCGCTCAAAAATTCAGTATAATGAACTTTGACCTTCTTTTGATACTTGCCATCTTTTTCAGTTCTGTGAATATAAACAAACTCATCTTTCAGATAAATGTAAGCAGTTCTATCGCTTCCATTATATCCAGTAGGGGCATCATTGTTTACAAAGGTAATGCTTGGTATCGCTCCAACTTTCGCCATCATCTCAAGTTTGCCATCTACAAGTTTGATTTTTACATCAAAAGGCACATTCATATTGATAGGTATGCCCAACACTTCAGCTTTCACGCCAAGAGTACCCGCAAGCCCAAAATCTTTCTTTTCTGCCAGATTGATGACAGATTTTATAAGCTCGTTAGAACCTGAAATGTCAACCCAATTCTTGCTTTCATCAGGCACTTGCACGCCAGCAAATTCAAGACAATCAATCGCCAAATTAAATTTCTGCTTGCTACTTACGCCAATATTATCAAGCCTAATTCCAACCAGTTTGTCGCCGTCACGTTCGATCACAATCAATCCTTTTTGACCAAACATATTCAAACCAATTTCAAGCCTGTGTTCGTCAACTCTGATGCCATCGAGTTTGCCAAGCACGCTGCTTACATCGCCAGCGTTAACAGAAGGAAGCTTAATAGCCGCAAAATCAAAATCGTCCATATTTCCAGCAATGTCTTTAAGGAAAGGTAGAAGGTTAGGGTCAATACCAAACATATTCATCAAAATCACCAAAATCTCACTTAAATCAGCAGTGTCGATCTTGATTAAAAGTTCGTTATAATTTGCGTACAAATATCCGTCATGCAGAAAAACTTCCATCGAATGGCTGTCTCTGCCTTCAACTTTGACCGCAGCATACATTTTCAGCCCATCAGTTATATCAAACTCAATTCTAGCGTCTTTAGTGGTATAAATACTTTGACCATTTTCAAACACTTCAGCGCTTGCTGACAGGTAGAATTGCTTAGAAGTCAAATAATCTTTTACAACGCCAGCAAAAGGCAAAATCTTAGATATATCAGCATAATCTTTGTCAAAATTAAGTTCTGCCTTTTGATTTCGAATGCATATTTGGACACTGATATTTTCAAAGTTGGCTTTGATGTTAGATATAGAATAATCATCAAATTTTACTTCCACTTTGCCGCCCATAACTTCAAGTGTAAGCGTGTTATCTTTGTATCCAAGTGCAAGCGATCTTATGATCTGTTCAATGTCAAAATTGGCCATAATCTCGCTATCAATTTCAAGCTCATCGCCAGTTACGCTGGCAAAAGGCATAATGCCCAAAACTTCATTTATTTTTTCAGCAACATTTACGCCAAAATTTTCTTCGATGAAGTTTGCAACAAGGTCGATATCATCAAGGTTAAATACAACATTATTTTCACCAATTTCAATATAAATCTTCTTGTCAGCAAATTTAACAACACCATTTATGCCTTGATAATCTATTGCTATCGAAGCTTCAAGACCGCTTTCGTCAAAGTTGACACTTCCAACCACATTCAATCCGTCATATTCAGCCAAAATGTCCAAATAGAATTTGCCAGCCTTAACATAGTCAATTGCATTTTGTGCAACATTTAAAATTTCTTCAACAGTGATAAATTCAGTGGTGTCAATTCCAAGTCCTTCAATAGGTGTGCTGCTTGCATTTATTGTAAGAAGAACTGACGCATTTTCACTTGCAAAACTTATGCTGTTAAGTGTATCGCTATATCCAAATTTGATTTCACTTCCACCAAAAACAGAAATGATAAGGCTTCCATCTTCGTCTTTGATTGAAGTGATCAGATCAGGGTGAATTTCAGGGTTTAACAATTTTTTTACTTCATTCAAAATCTGATCAATCAATTCTTCGCCGTTTTCAGAAGGAAAGTTTTTGGCAATAAATTTTCCAATCTTATCAAATTCATTATAAGCAAATCTCACTTTAAGCTCTGAAATTTGCAAGAAAATGTTTTCGCTATCAGCGACAAGTGAAAATTTCTGGCCAAGAAGGGTTGCTGCAAGTTTGACAATCCTATTGTCGCCATCAACTGAAAGGGCGTAGTCTGCATAAAAGTTTTGTCCACCAACGTCGATTGAAATACCACCAGTAAAGGTAGGATACTTAATACTAGTAAATATAGCATCAAGTGCAGGTATTATATCCTCAAGATTTACATATCTGCTTGTATCAAATTCAAGTCCAATCTCTCTAGGCTCTTCAATTGAAATTCCAGCATCAAATCCAAACCCGTTGAATGAAATCTCTCTAAGATCTCTTCCGTCAATCACACAAGCAATTTCACCAATGTTTGCAAGAGAAAATGTAAGTTTGTCTCCGTCACGACTAAAGCTTTCAATGATTGAAAGGTCAATCGAAGCAAGGTCCACTTTGCCGCTTTGAGGGAATAGTCCACCAATTGTCTCAAACAGTTTACCGCTATTGATAGCCACAAGCACTTGAGATATTTCGTCAAGCGGAACTTTAATGCCAAATTGCTTGTCAAGAAGTGAAGTGATAAGGCTACTCTTGTTAAGGTCAAATTTCAAGTTTATGTTGCCAAATTCGAGATAAATAATATCATCAATAGCCACCAAGTTGACGTCATAACCCAAAATATTGTTTATAGTAAGCTTAGAGTCAAATTCTTTGAGGTTTGCACTCAAAAACCCTTCAAATGTTTGGCCTTCATAGCCAAGGTTCATCGACAAACCAATTTCATCTTGGTCAAGCACGCCAAGCACAGACTCCGCAATCAAAAATAGGTCAGAAATATTGATATACTCTTCTTTTTCAGGCGAAGGCAATTCAACGTTGTCAGGGTAGTCAAATTCACTAGTCAAACTGATGATAGTGTCATTTGTTATTTGCTTTTGAGGCAAAACAACTTTGCTTATTGCATAATCAAGGTCGCAATCAATCAAAAGCTCGCCAAGCATAGGAATATTCAACTTGATAGCAATTGAATTGTCACCTTTAGTCTCTGTCAAATTGCTCAAAAAGCCCATAATCATGTCAAGATCAATCTGTGACAAGTCAATGCCAAGATCAGGGAATTCAATATCCAAAATCTTCAAAACTTGACTTACGCTGTCCATAATGTTTGCTGTTTCAATCTTAAATTTGCCGTTAAACATATCAAAATACAGTGTTCCTTCACTATATTTTATATCAATTGCAAAAACATCGTCATTAATTGCGACAGTAATATTGCCATCAACACTAAGGCTATCAAAACCATCTTCAAGGTCAACCAAAGCGTCAATAACAATAGAATAATTGTCTTCTCCTGAAGCAATATCAGCCTGCAAAAATACGTCAAGCCCATTTGCGCTCGAAAGCCTTGAAAGCATCTCAGTCAATTGTGCGGGGATTGTAGTGGTCTGATTTTGTCCTAAGTCATCATTGTTGCCAGAAGTAGGAGCAGGAATAAGAAGCACAACGCCAAAAGCAGACGCAAAAGTTACAAAAACGTACAAAAGTGCGTATGACGCAAATTTAAAAAACTTTTTCATTTCCTCCTCCTTTTAATAAACTACATTTTCAAATGTCGTAGTAAGCGTTCCAACGCAGCTAGCCGACACTCCAAATGCGATTTGAGAATATTTTTCTTCGACGTCAATCTGTACCAAATGCCAATTTTCGTCAATTATAAAAGTCTGTTTAACGTACCCGCTACCAAAACTAGGCATATCGGGCAATGTGCTGACCATTTTCATTTGACGAACGTAAAATCTCGTGCTTTCAAAAGGCTTAAGGTCAAATTGCATCTTGTAAGTCAAATTGCCTTCCTCATCAGTCAAAGTCTCAATCGCCACACTCGCTTCGTCAACAATGGTCTTAGACGAAATTATATAAGGGTGTATCGACGAAGGCAAACCACCAGCAAAAGCTTTACATTCCTCCAAAGTCAAACTTTTCTTGCTCCCTTTGTCCCAGTCAGCTGAGGCTGAGCCATCTTGAAGCTTCTTGGGTGCAGCATTTGTGTACTTGACCATGTTTGAACCTTTATCCATCACAAGCTGATGTGCCACGCTCTTCATACCAAAACTTATCGCAATGCTCTCATATGTCTGCCCATCAAAGGCATGAAGGCCATAAACACTTTGATTTGCAATTGTAGAAACCGCACCATTGCCTTCAATTCTATAACTCTTAGCAAGGCCAATGTTAAACAGTGCAAGGTTGATATTTTCGCTTGCGCTTAAATTTGCAGGCGTAGTGCCATGAGCTTTGGCTTTTGCCACCCAATCCGCTCGCTCGCTTTCAGAAAGCTCTCCTCCAGTCGCCTTGACAAAAGCGTCTCCAATGTCATCATAAAGCAGCAAAATGTCTTCCTCGCTCATTTCAGGGTCAACATTGCTATAAAGGTTGTTGTGATACCAATAACCCAGCACGCAGCCAGTCACCACGCCCATCATGGTAATAGCTCCAAGGTTCAAAAGCCGTCTTTTCCATGAAAGCTTTTTCTTTTCCTTTTTCTGCTTCTTGCCCTTTATGGCCTCATCAAACTCTTTGTCAATCAGACTTTCCTCTTCTTTCGCATCAACATTAGTCTTCTTCTTTTTGCTTTTATCATGCTTGAAAAGAGGCCTTTTTTTGCCATCAGCCTCTTTTTCTTTGGCAGGGGAAGAGACCTCATTTTGCTCAACAAAATCAACAGGCAACACAACGCTGTTGTCTGACTTGTCCGAAACTATAGTATTGTCACTCACTTTTTCAAGTGAAACATCTTGAAACTTCTTCGTCTTGTTAGCCATGTTGCGACCCCACCAAAAAAGCAGAGAACGCTTTTGCTTTTGACTTCATAATTTTTATATATGTATAAGCTGACGCTTGTGTGATTAAATTTATGTAATTTCCTGCTGGCAATTTTGCTTGGCAGTCAAAAGAAACAAATGGACAATTCAAGGCGAAAACAGAAAAACCGTTTGCCATAAGAACCACCTTTGGAATTTAAATAAGATGTGTCAATCTACTATTGACAGATATATTATAATATATATAAAAATCTATGTCAACAAATTTTAACAAAAATTTCAAAAAAAAATGATAAAATTTATCAAAATAAAAATTTAAAATTTTTTGTATATTTATGCAAAAATTGGTTGATTTATGCAAAAATTTGTGATATAATCAAAACCATTATCAAAGAGGTGCAACTTATGAAATTATCACAAGAACTTAAAGAAAACTATGGCTTCAACCTTGATGAAGGGCAGTTTTATGCTCTCGTGTTTGGCTATCAAAACAAGCTTTCAACCCTTGAAGGTGAAAAGGTGAAAAGTGATGAAGAAATCGAAGCTGAGCTTTCTAAATTATATAGAACTCAAACTATAAAAAATGCACAAATCAAAGAAGATGATACAAAAGCTTCAACAATCAGCCAAAACTTTTCAGACGCAATCAATGCCATACTTGACGCCAATATAGAAAATGCTGAAAAACTGGACAAAATCCATGCTTTTGTGTTAAATCTCATGCCAGATCAAACACTAGTAACAAGTCGATTTTTGAGTGCAAAAAGCGAAAATTTAAGCAACAATAAAACAGCTTTTTTATCTCAGGAAGCAGACTTTAACGTGATCAAAAAAGGCCTTTACACGCCTTCACTTTTTGCGTCAGAAATGGCTCAAAAAACAGGTCTTCCAGCCCAAAAACTCGAACAAATTTGCCTGTCAAAAGTGCCAGAATTTCAAAAAATTGAAAACTCATATCTCTCATTTTTGATTGACTACGCAAAGCAAATCGCAGCCTTCAAGCTTGAGGAGGACCTGCTTTTTTCCAAAGAGGCCTCAAAAGCCTTATAAACTCAAGTTTTTTTGCAATTTTTTCCATTTTCTTCCTAAAAACGCTTGACAATAAAGCAGATTATATATAAAATAATAAACGTCTTAACCTTTAAGGCGGTTTTTTGTTTGCACTAGCCCCGCGGATAAAAGTCAAATTAAAAGGACAAAGGCGAAATTTTCGGAGGAATTAAATGAAAACTTTTATGGCAAAACAAGCGGACGTTGAAAGAAAATGGTTCGTTGTAGACGCAACAAATGTTCCACTGGGAAGAGTGGCATCTCAAGTTGCAGACATACTTACAGGCAAAAACAAGCCAATTTACACACCACACGTTGACACAGGCGATTTCGTGATCGTTATCAATTCAGACAAAGTAGTTCTCACAGGCAAAAAGCTTGAAGAGAAAAAGCTTCGCTGGCACACAGGCTACATCGGTGGCCTCAAGGAAGTAGGATATGACACTCTCATGAAAACAAACTCACCAAAGGCAATCATGCAAGCGGTGAAGGGTATGCTTCCAAAAACAAGCTTGGGAAGAAAGCAAATCACACGTCTTCACGTATATAAAGACGCAAATCACAATCACCAAGCTCAAAAGCCAGAAACAATAGAAATTAAAGGAGCGAGAAACTAATGGCAGAGAAGAAATCAACAAAAACAAGTCAAATCATCTCTACAGGCAGAAGAAAGAAGTCAATCGCAAGAGTTAGACTTATGCCAGGAAAGGGAAAAATCACTGTAAACGGAAGAGAAATGAGCGATTATCTTCAAATGGATACACTCATCTTGATTGCTCGCCAACCACTCGAACTTACAGGCTCAGCTGACAAATATGACATCACAGTAAGAGTTGTAGGTGGTGGAATTTCAGGCCAAGCAGGAGCAATCTGCCACGGTATCGCAAGAGCTTTGGTAAAAGCCAACGAAACTTATAAAAAAGAACTTAAAGACGCAGGCCTTCTCACTCGTGACTCAAGAATGAAAGAAAGAAAGAAATACGGCCTCAAAAAAGCAAGAAAAGCTTCTCAATTCTCAAAACGTTAATATCACAAAAGAGCAAGTATCAACGCCTGCTCTTTTATTTTTCAAGATGATGATTATGAAATCATAACCAAATTTTGCTTTGAAAAAATCTATACATATGATATAATAAAACTCATAAAATAAAAAGAGCAAAACTTTCAGTTTTAGCAAAAACGCACAAAACCAAACAAAAAAAGGAGAGATCAAATATGTATGACGCAATAATAATAGGTGGCGGGCCAGCAGGAATAACAGCCGCAATCTATGCCAAAAGAGCAGGCAAAAGCGTGCTTTTACTCGAAAAATTTATGCTCGGCGGCCAAGTATCTCTTATCGGCGAAATCGAAAATTACACAGGCTTTGAAAAGATTGATGGCTTCACGCTTTCAAACAAATTCTTAGCCCAAGCCACCTCTCTTGGCGTGAAATTTGTATTTGAAGAAGCTCAAAAATTAGAACTCAATGCAAAAATAAAAAAAGTGGTCACAAACAAAAACACATATGAGGCCAAGTCAATTATCCTAGCCCTTGGCAGCCACACTCGCAATCTTGGCATTGAAGGGGAACAAAAATTCAAAGGCAAAGGCGTAAGCTATTGTGCAATCTGCGATGGCAATTTCTTCAAAAACAAACCTGTCGCAGTGGTCGGCTCAGGCGACGCAGCTTTTTCAGACGCCGCATATCTTTCAGGCCTTTGCAGTCAGGTTTATCTCCTTACCAAAGAGAATTTGTCACTGAATAATTATGCAGAAAATGAGTTCGACCAAAAGCCAAATGTCAAGCTTATAAAAGGCGC
>CARTDZ010000018.1 GCA_949067325.1 uncultured Eubacteriales bacterium
TCACATTTTCAGCAATGGACAACATATCAACAATCCATAATTTTGAAATTGAAAACTCAGTTCTAACAATCGTTTATACAATAGAAATTTAAAAAAAGAGGCTATTTGCCTCTTTTTATTGTTCCAATTGTTTTTCAGCTAGCTTTTCTGCTTTAATAATTTTTTGCTTAGATGTGTTATAGTTTAATTTTGAAGTTTTATCAAAGGATTTTTGCAAATCTTTTATGACTGGACTTAGGTTTGGACTAAAATGCTCCAAAAACGCCAAATGCGAAATATTTTTCAAATCATGCGCAAAAGAGTTTTGCTGCCCTATTTTGTCTTTTTTTATAAGCCCTGCAATGTAGCCTAGATCAATAAGCTCGTCGTTAAGTTGTCTTTCTTTGGGTGAAGTGAAGACTTTCCATGCGGCTTTGGCTTGCTGACGTAAAGCGTCAATATCAACATTGTTAAGATTGGCAAGTGTGTAATAAATGCGATCACTATTTTTGCGGTTTTCAAAAATGCTGTCCACTTTTTTGAGCATTCCTTTTTCTTTTAAAGGATACTTTATATAGTCAAAACAATAATCAAAATCTATTTTTTGATTGGAGAATATATATTTTGAAAAAGCGTATCTCACTCGCGTTTCTTTTTCAGCATTGCCTGACAAGGCATTAGTTTTTATATATTCGTCTATGTTTGTGACATTTTTCAATATCGAAAGCTGTTTTACAAATTTTTCCATCTGATTCATCAAGCGATTGTAATAAGAACGAGAATTCCCTAGCTTTGATGATATCTCAATATAATAATCGCCTTGCATTCGCAAACGAAGCAGCTCAATTTGTTTTTCAGTCAAAAATAGAGGAAGTTTTTGATAAAGGAGTTGTCTGTTTACATTTTCCAAAACTTTGTTTTCAAGATCCATAACCTCTTGATCTTCCAAAACATCTTGAAGCTGCTTTTCGCAACCATCGTGATCGTAGCCTATTGTTTTGTTCAAACTCACATTTTTTTTTGCTCGACGGCATTTGCGTAGTTCCATTTTTATAGAGTTGCCTACACAAACTGCAACATAAGTGGCAAATTTCGCGTTTTTTGCAGGGTTATAAGTAATAATACACTTAAAAAGCTGTTCGATACAGTATGACAAAATTTCATCTTCGCTTTTATATGATTTTATTAAGGATTGATAACTATTGAAAACATGATAAACCATGCCCATATTGTGTTCCATGGCCTTTTGCATAAACTCTTGCTTTTTGCCACCGCTTGAAAGATATTCTTCCTGAGCTTTTATTATCAATTTTAGATTTTCTTCATTGCTTAACGCCGAACGTTTTTTGATCATTTCTCCCCTCCTTTATGACGCTTGCGACAACCTTTGTGGGTGTCAATCAGCGACAAGTTTGCTTGCAATGTGGACAAAAAACATCTGATTGAGCAGATTGTGTCTTCATCAAAGCGTTGGCTCATTGCAATCGCCAAACTGCCAGCAAGAGCGACAAGTTCTTGTGGCGAGAGGTCTAAAACTTCTTTTTTCATAATCTTTTGTATGCTTGAAAAAGTAAATTATTGCTTGCTTTATAAAAAAACACGTCAAAAATTGTTTTGGCGTGGTTAAGCAAAATACTTGCCCAAATTTTGCGACAAACTTGATAGCCATTTTGCTTTTATAAATTGACTTTTTGTCAAATACATCTTAAAATATTTGTATGAACGAATTTAACGAAAAGGTTTATAAAATAGTTCTTTCCGTGCCAGAGGGCAAGGTGATAACTTATGGTCAAATTGCAACAATTTTGGGCAATCGTTATTTCGCACGACGCGTTGGACGAGCTTTGCATAACAATCCTTACAAAGGCATAGTGCCATGTCATCGTGTCGTATTTTCTGATGGAAGCCTAGCATCTTCCTTTGCTTTTGGCGGAAAAGATATGCAAAAGGCTATGCTTAAACAAGAAGGAGTGAGCTTTGTTGGTGACAAAGTAGATATAAACAACTGCAATTTTTATACCTGACGTAATAATAGAAAATATTTGCATTTTGTGTTTAACCGCAGAAATAAAATATATTTGCAAATTTTATACCTAAATAGAAATGTTTTTTGATTTACAATTTGAGATTTTGTTTAAATTGTATAACAAAAAAGCGCCTAAAATTTCAGAGGCACTTTTTTTTGAAAAATTATTTTTTGCAGTTTAGTCTTGCAATGGTTTCTTCTTCGCCAAGCACTTTGATTATTTCATAAAGCGTTGGTGAATTTTTGCGGCCTGTTATCGCAACGCGGACAAACTCGCATGCCTTTGCCACATTGCCTTTATAGGCTGCTGGATTTTGTTTGTAAGCCTTATTGTCAGTCGCGTAGCCAAGTGACGCAGCCACCTCTTTTACAAGAGCGAACCATTCTTCATTTGAATTTGGAAAGACAAATGCTTTTGCGTATGCGGCCATAAATTCATTGAAATTATCTTTATCTTCGTCAGCAATTGCGTCAAGATTTGGTCGAGCAAACATATACTCAAAATATTCTTTTATCATACTCATCATAAAAATATCTTTTCGAGGCTTTTGACCTTCTCTATCAATATTCAAAAAGCCTATGACAAAGTTTTTGTTGGCTTTGATATAATCTGCCAGTGGCTTGTCAAACTCAACTGCCCATTCAAGCCAAGCTTCATAAAGCTCACTTGCCGTCATTTTGCTTATGATGTTTTTTGACATGTCACCAAGTTTGACCAAGTCAAAAATTGGTGCAACAGCAGTTATATCATCGACGCCAAACTTAAATTCACGCCAGTCGACTTCAGGATTGTTCGCACGCCAAGTTTCAAATCCTGAGTTTATTATATTCAAGAGATACTCAAGCACTGCCTGTGTTGGAATACCTTTCTCAAAATAGAAACGCATATCAGCTTCAGGATCATAACGTTTTGAAATTTTGCGTTTGTTGCCATTTTCGCCAATCTTGCTGATGAGAGGATTGTGACAATATGTTGTTGGCTTAAAGCCAAGCGCTTCAAAAAGTTCTATATGCATTGGGGTTGAGCCAAGATATTCTTCTCCACGCACCACAATTGTTGTGCCCATAAGCGTATCGTCAATCACATGAGCAAATGGATAAGGTGGCACGCCATCATTTTTTAAGAGAATAAAGTCTTTTGCATTGGCTTTGGCCTCAATTTCACCTTTTATAAGATCATAAAACTTAATTCTCTCTTTGCCAGAATTTTTTGTTTTAAGTCTTATAGCAAACTTATCGCCTTTTTCAAGGTGCGATTTTACTTCTTCAAGACTAAGGTTGCGACATGGATCATATTCTTTTTCATCATCAGCTTGCCACTTGTTTTCGCGAAGCTTCAAGATATCTTCCTTGCCTTCAGTTTTTTTGCAAAAGCATGGAAAAGCCTTGCCATCAGAAACAAGCTTTTTTGCAAACACTTTGTAGATATCTTTGCGCTGGCTTTGAACATAAGGGCCATAATCGCCAATATCCTTGCCGTCAAGTGTTTGATATTCATCGCAAGTTATGTTGAACTTGTTTAGAATTTCAAAAATCACCTTTTTAGCGTCTTTTACTTCACGTTTTGCGTCAGTGTCTTCAAGTCGAAGAAAAAAAATGCCATCTGAAATGCGTGTGAGGTTGTAGCTTATAAACATCTGAAAAAAGTTGCCAATATGCATATTACCCGTTGGACTTGGAGCATAACGAGAGACGACTTGCCCCTCCTTCAATTGTCTTTTTGGGTATTTTTCAAATATCTCTTCTGGCGTTGTTTGAATGTCTGGAAAAAGCATTTCAGCCAGTTTTTTATAGTCCATGTTATTTTCTCTCCTTAATTTTTAACATATTATCGCATAAAAAAGCGCAATTGTCAAAGCAATCACGCTCTTTAAGCAAATTTTAAACAAGTGTTGATGAGATGTTTAAAATATAGCAAGTCAGTTTTGAGCTGAAATAGTCTTCAATAGAATGCACATGCACGTCTTCATAATTTTTCAGACCTTCCTCTTGGTCAATGTCAAGTTTGCCTTCACCATTGTATGAAAGCAGAAAATCATAATAAGAAAACTGGTTTGTAGCTTCAATCATGATTTTGCGGTCTTCCATCAAAAGCTTGTTGATTTTTAATAGATGGTCAACTTTTGATTGATAAGGCTCAGTTTCGTCTGCTGAGTTTTGTGTAAGGTCTTTAAGATTGTTTGCAGCGGAAAAAGTTCTCACAAAGCTTGCAAAGCTTGCTCTTGCAGAATTTATTGTATCCACTTTGGCTGAAAGATTTGTTGACTTGCAGTTTTTAAGAAGCAGCGTATAATAATCTTGACTTACAAATAGCGCGAGATAATCGCGAAGCTCTCTGCTGTCGTCTTGAGTAAGAGTTTCTTTCTTTACCTTGCCGCTATAAAAGTCAAAAACTTCTTCCTCCACATTGGCAAGCGAAAGTGCAACGTTGTAAGTTGCTCCTATGATATCAGTCGACTGATAGCGAAAACGTTGGATTTCACCTTCATATATCTTTTGGTGCGTGAGGTCAGAAAAGGTTTTGAGACGTTGAAATTGAGCGTCGAGTTTGAAATATTCATCTTTCATGACATCAACATTATTTTTTAGTGTTTCAATTGCTTCTTTGCCTGATTTTGAAATATTTTCCATTTCATCAAGTGCGCTTAACACAGAATAGTGAGAGGCGATATAATTCATTGGAATAGCAAAAAGTGCTTTATACACACTGTCATCAATTGAGACAAAAGAAGAAATGATATAGTCTGAAGAAAGATTGTAAACTTGGCTTTTGGAAAAAAGTTTGCCTGTGCCTTGATTTTGATTGATAACTTCTACAAGTTCGTCAACTTTTTGATAGGCGGTAGAATTGTCTGCCTGCCCTCCACAAGCGAAAAGGGCAAGACTTGACGAAAGTATAATTGCTGCAAGGCCTATTTTTAAAAACTTAGACTGCTTCATACAACGCACCTCCGTTTAAGAAATTTTTGACTGTTGCGAGTGCGAATTGGTCGTCTTGCACATTTGTTGCAAAAGTAAAGTCTGTTTTTATGCTTTTGATAACGTCAGAAAGACTTGCTGAGTAGATTTTTTCAAAACTTTTTATCTTTGCAAAATAATTTTGAAGTGAAGACGAAAAGTTGTAGTTTGTGATTGTTGTTTTGTTTGTGATATAATTTGCTACAAAAGATTTGAGTTTTGTCACTTTTGCTCCGCCTTCAAAACTGCTCATGTCAGTACTGTCCTGAACGTCTACCTTGACCATGTATGCAAAATCTTCGACAATGCAAGAGAGAAAGCCGTTCACTCCTTCAAGCACTTTGTAAGTGAAATCGTTGTGTCTTAAACCTTTTGGCAAACATTCTTTGTAAACCACAGAAAGGCTTGAGATGGCTTCGCTGCAGCCTGAAATGTAATCAACATAAACCTTTCTATAATCACGCCAAGCTGTTCTAAGATTGCTTACAGAGCCTGTTTCAATTTTGTGATAAACTTCTTGCAAAATATCGTTCATGCTTTTTTGACTTGTAGAAGCCTTTTCAAGCCCGTTCATGATGTGTCCATAATTGTCTTGAAAAACTCCATTTCCTTCAGCATAAACAAGGTTTTGATCGTAGAAAGCTATGATTTCGTGCAGAACAACTGCAAGTTCTTGTGTGTAAATAGCTTCTAGTTTGTAAGATGGAACTACACTCAGCTTGTTTTCAAAACTGCTATAAAGTCTTTCTTCCTCTGCACTTTGAAGAAACATAGACTTTTCAGTTTCATGCACTTTTGCAACAGCTTTGTTTGTATCTTTTGGCAAAAAGACTAAAACCATCGTCACTACTATTGCTATAAGCACTAGTACAGCTATTGCAATAAGCCATTTTTTGTTAAACAATTTTCTTTCTGCCATTCTCCCTCCTATTCATCTCCAAAAATGTCGTTGTCGATTGACGTAAGTGGCGTCTCTTCAATATCTTTTGGCTTAACTTTTGGCGTCTCTTTGATTTGAACACGCTCTCCAAGGTTGACAAAAGTTGTGTATTCGCCAATCCAGCGTAGTTTAACTGTTCCCGTGCGGCCATTTCGATGCTTTGAAACAATAAGTTCAATTGTGCCAGGCTCGTCTTCTTGCGGAACATCATTATATTTTTCAGGATTGTATAAGAATAAAATTATATCAGCGTCTTGCTCGATTGCACCTGAATCACGAAGGTCTGATGGCATTGGCCTATGATCACCCTGCCTTGACTCTACAGCACGCGAAAGCTGGCTTAGCGCTATTACAGGTACATTAAGCTCTTTTGCGGCAATTTTTAAGTTTCTTGAAATTTCAGACACTTCATTTTGACGGCTTTCAACTCGTGATTTGCCTGATGACATGAGCTGTATGTAGTCAACCATGATTATATCAAGGCCTTCTTTGGCTTTTAGTTGTCTGCACTTGGATATCAGCGATGATGGCGTTGTCATTGATGAGTCGTCTATATATATCGAACTTTGCTCGAGTTGTTTTGTGGCAGTCCAAATTCTATTCCACTCTTCAGGGCTCATTGTGCCATTCAAGGCCTTTGCCATGCTCACTTTGGCAAGTGAGCAAATTGCCCTTTGCATAAGTTGCGCTCTTGACATTTCAAGTGAAAAGACTGCACACTTTTTGCCTTGTTTGACAGCTGAATTTACTATGATGTTCATCGCAAAAGAGGTTTTCCCTACACCAGGTCTTGCCGCAAGCAAAACAAGGTCACTATTTTGAAGACCATTTGTCATGGCGTCATATTCAGTAAAACCTGTTGGAATACCTCTAAGAGAAGTAGGATCGTTTGCAATTGTATCAAACTTGTCGATAACCTGCTTGATTGCACCGCCTGGCTTGCCAATATGCTCAAGAGAAGATGAGCCTTGCTTGTCAGCAATATCAAAAACCGCTTTTTCAGCAAAGTTTAACACATCTTGTTTGTCTTCTGACGAATAAGCTTTTTCTATGATATCTTGACCACTTTTTATAAGCTTTCTTTTGATGGAATCCGCTTTGACGATGTCAAGATAGAATTTATAATTGGCTGCAGATGGCACTGAGTTTGAAAGAATTGTTATGTACTCAAGCCCGCCAACTTTTTCAAGGCTTCCGCTCTTTTCGAGATTGTCGGCAAGAGTTACAAAGTCTACAGGCACATTTTTGGTATAAACCGCCTGCATAGCTTTGTAGATGTTTTGATGAGAATCTGAATAAAAATCATTTGCGTCGACGAGTGCAAGAATGTCTGCCTGAATTTGTACATCAATCAAAATACAGCCAAGCAAAGCTTGCTCAGCTTCCAAGTTATGAGGCATAATTTTAAATTCTGGCATAAATTCCTCCCAAAAATGTGACTAACGCTTTATAAAAGGGTCTTTTGTGGCCTCTTCTTGCATACGTTTGGCCCTTCTTTTATCAATTTTAGCACAAATAAACAAAAATAACAAGTAGAAAACGCAGGCACAAATGATAATTATAAATCCAGCCAAAACTGGCGATAAGCCCACCTTCAACAATAAGTAACACAAAATTAGGGCAAAGATAAAGAAAGACACTAGAAAAATCATAAGTCTTTTGTTGTTCTTTCTCAAATCTCTTCCTATTTTTGGGTCAAGCATCAAATTTCACCACGCAATAGTTTTCCGCGTTCACGGATACGCATGTTGTGATCAAGTATTATTTTGCGAATGCGCATACTTTTTGGTGTAACTTCCAAAATTTCGTCATCGGCAAGAAATTCAATAGCGTCTTCAAGGCTCATTCTTTTAGGTGGTGTGAGCCTGAGAGCTTCGTCTGCTCCAGATGAACGGCAGTTTGAAAGATGTTTGCGTTTGCATACGTTTACGACAATGTCGTCACCTTTTGGATTTTGACCTACAACCATGCCAGCATAAACAGGCACGCCAGCTCCAATAAAAAGGTCGCCACGCTCTTGAGCGTTGAAAAGACCATAAACAATTGAATCGCCGCTTTCGTGAGCGATCAGTGAACCATATTCACGTCGGTTGATTTCACCTTTCCAAGGTTCATATTTTTCAAACACTGAGTTGATAACACCCTCGCCTTTGGTGTCTGTAAGAAGTTCGCTCTTAAAACCAAACAGACCTCGAGAAGGTATAAGAAATTCCATTTTCATACGGCTGCCATGAGGTATCATGCCAAGAAGTTCGCCTTTTCTGACACCCATTTTTTGCATAACAACCCCTGTGCAGTTTTCAGGAACATCAAGAAAAAGTCTGTCAATTGGCTCGCACTTTTTGCCGTCAATTGTTTTTATAAGCACTTTTGGCATACTTACTTGAAATTCATAGCCGTCACGACGCATATTTTCAATCAATATAGAAAGATGCATTTCACCTCTTCCACAAACCTTAAATTTTTCAGCGGTTTCGCCATCACTTACTCGAAGTGAAAGGTCCTTGACAGCTTCTTTGTAAAGTCTTTCGCGAAGGTGACGTGAAGTCACAAACTTGCCTTCCTTGCCTGCAAATGGGCTGTCATTGACCATAAAGGTCATTTCAACTGAAGGCTCAGCAATCTTGACAAATTCGATAGGCTCAATTTTTTCAGCATCACAAATAGTGTCGCCAATAGCAACATCTTCAAGGCCAGCAATGCAAACAATTTCACCTATTGTTGCACTTTCAACTGGCACTTTTTTGATACCTTCAAACACAAATAGGCTGACTATTTTTGAACGTGTTTTTTTGCTCTGGTCATGATAATTGCAAAGCACAACATTTTGTCCAACCTTCAAACTGCCGCGGCTGATTTTTCCAACTGCGAGCTTGCCCACATATTCGTTATGCTCAGCTGAAGAAATAAGCACTTGGCTTTTGTCATTGCTGTCACCTTCTGGTGCTGGAATAGTCTCAAGGATTGCCTCAAAAAGAGGAGTCATATCACTGCCTTGAACATTTTGGTCGCGAGAGGCAATACCATTTCTTGCTGACGCAAAAACAAACGGAGAATTGAGTTGTTCTTCGTCTGCGTCAAGGTCAAGAAATAGCTCAAGCACTTCATCAATAACTTCGCTTATTCTAGCGTCTGGTCTGTCAATTTTGTTTACAACAACCACAACTTTAAGCTTAAGTGCCAAAGCCCTCTCAAGCACAAAACGTGTTTGAGGCATTGGGCCTTCGTAAGCGTCAACAACAAGCAAAACGCCGTCAACCATTTTAAGCACGCGTTCCACTTCGCCGCCAAAGTCAGCGTGACCTGGCGTGTCAACAACATTGATTTTTACTCCATTGAACATACAAGAACAGTTTTTTGAAAGAATAGTAATTCCTCTCTCTTTTTCAATCGCGTTGCTATCCATAACACGTTCTTCCACCGCTTGGTTGTCACGAAAAACGCTGCCTTGCTTTAAAAGCGCGTCTACAAGTGAGGTTTTGCCGTGGTCAACGTGTGCAATAATTGCAATGTTTCTTATTTTTTCGTTTGTCATATTTTCTTCTTCCTTTTGAACTTAATTAGTTTAGCACATTATAGACAAACTTGCAAGAAAAAAGACAGAAAAATTTTCCGTCTTTTTGCATTTTAAAATTAAATGATTAGGAGTTATACTTCACAAACTGTAAAATCAGAAAGGTAATTGGCATATATGTTTGATTGACTTGGGCAAGCTTGTGCCACTTTGAACAGATATCTTTGCATTGGGAGGTTGTTGTTTATACCTTCGACACATCTAAACGAAGAGTCAAATGCCCGTGGGTTTTTTAGGCCACTTACCTGTTTAATAATAGTTGTTCCTGAGCCATTGTCGATTCCTACACTTGCGTAATTTGCATAAGAATTCGATGGTTTTGAAGTTCCGCCTACGAATATATAGTCATTGTTAACGCCATTTTTTGCTATGATTTTGCTTATTGATGAACAATAGGATAAATTCGACTCAATCCCATCAACAATTTTCCCTACTATCGCACCAGCATTTCTTAAATTTCCGTCACAATCAATAATGCCATAATTTGCACAATCCATAATTTCCCCGTCTTTCTGAATCCAGCCTGCAATTCCGCCAATATCCCCAAGATCTCCACTGCTCATAATTCTGCCATAATTTATACAGCCTGAAATTCTGTTATGGTTGACGCCCACTATACCGCCACCGATACTGCACATTGCCCTTGAGCTGCTCGTAAGAATACCAAAGTTGATAGAGCCCTGCACCTCGCTCTGATTATAGTTGGCACCCGCAATTCCTCCAGGATAAGCAGCCATTATTCTTGCTCTATTTATGCATTTTGCCACATAAGAGTCCCAAGAATAACCTACTATTCCACCACCTTCCCAGCGCGAATCAACAAAACCTGAATCAAGTACGCAAAAACTTATAGACGTGTTGAACGCATGACCAACAAAACCTCCCACGTGTGAGCCGCCTATTATGTCAACATCTGTAAGCCTTAAATTTGAAATTTCAGCACCTTTGTTTGATCTGCCTATTAATCCTGCTGCTGCAAATCGTGTATCAGAATCTTCAAAATACCTATATGTACTCAGCCCCGAAATTGTATGGCCTCCTCCTACAAAATACCCAGCAAATTCAGTGTTGAACGCAGATATCGGCAACCACAACTTGCCTGAAAGGTCTATATCGTCTTCAAGAAAAATAAATTTTCTTGCAAAAGTCTGGCCTTCAAAAAGTGACATACGAGCAATTGCGCCCAGCTCTTCTGCTGTTGACACGTGATAGCTGGAGCCTATTTCCTCTAGCACAACATCTGATGACGCCCATGTCTCAACCCAGTTGGCCGTGAAGGACACATCGCCATTGCCTGTGAGAAAATATTGAGTTTGATCTTGTGATGTCATATTATAAACATCATAGACCACATCATTCAAAATCATTACATTTTTGATTTGCCCTTTGAAATAAAGTCCATCTATAGATGTTCCGCCACCAGGCTCTGCCCCAATTATGATAGAATTTGTTGGGCAATAATAGATAGAATTGTTTGTGAAAGCTGACGATTTTGCAATAAAATTGTTGTCGATATACAGCACAATCTCACTGCCAGTAAAGCTGCAGACAAAGTTATGCCAGCCAGACGAGAGCGAATCCCAGCGAGTGTCTGAAAGTGTTTCTGCGTAACCTACGCCCGTTTGATAGGCTATGAAGTCAATGCACCCACCTTGACCAACTTGCAAATTCCAGCCGCCACCTTCTGTACTACTTACGATACGAAGATTTTTTGTTTGCATTTCATTCCAGTCGTCCATGTATGCCCACGCACTAAAAACAAACTTGTCTGTGTACATGTACTTGCGACCTAAGCTTACGTAGTCACTTGTTCCATTAAAAGTCTTGCCACTGGTAAGCTCTTGCGGCTCTACGCTTTTGCCACCGCCGCCGTTTATTGTCCAGCCTGTGAAGATATAACCTTCTTTTTCAGGTGTGCTAATCCCTATAAGCGTGCCACCATTTGTAACAAAGCTGGTTTCTCCTTGATATTCACCGCCGTCAACATCTATATTTACATTGACCTCAATTGCTTCCCAAAGTGCAACAATTTTGCTGTCTTCTGAGCCATAAGTAAATGTTGTCGATGAGGCCATGGTTTGTGGGCCTGTTACATTAAGCCCAGTCGCATCGTAGGTGCCAACATAGGCAATCTGCCACTTTAAAGGATTTGAGGCCGTCGCCGCTGGCCCATTTATGTTGAAAAAGTTGATTGTAGAAAAAGTTCCACTGTCACCACATTGCCATTTGTAAATGTATGTCTTCCACTTGCCTGTGCCTTGATTGTCAGTCTCCCATCTGTCTTGAGTATTGCCTCCGTGTTGGTTTGCTTGGGCATGTATAGTATAGCCAACTGGAATTTTTGCGTAAATGACCGTGTAAAAAGTGGCATTTGCATAACTATATAAGTTTGTGGTAAACCCGCCAAGGTCAGGACTAGCTTCGCCTGCGGTGGTAATTTCCAACACGCGAGTTGAATGAGGAAAATTCAAATCTCTTGGAGACGAAAGATATTCAAAAGAAACTGTACCATTTGGCAAATTGTTGTAAACCTTCACATTGTTGTCACTATTTGCAAAAAATCCATCTACAAGCTTCACAGAAGGTTTGCCAAGAGTTGAAATTTGTCCGTTGCCGTTTTCCAATGCCCAACCTTTAAAAGTAAAGCCTGGTCTTGTTGGCGCACCTAACACATACCTTACACCCTCCTCGCGGGCAATTGTTTTTGCCCCGCTATAAAAGCCGCCATTGGCATCAATCGTCAAGGTAGAAGAAGCGGCTCTCGCAGTATCAGTTTGCCCTGCCATTGCCCTTTCTGACTGAGAAAGAACAAAAAACAATCCTGCTGACAAACAGGCCACAAGTATGAAAATAAACAAAAAGATTGTTTTCTTGATCTTTTTCATCGCCCCCTCCTTTGTCTTAATTTACCCACCCCGCGTCAACTAAAATCGACAGAAAACTCCAATTTTGCTATCGTTTCCGCGTCAGGCGGGGGTTCTTTAAGCGATTGTATTTTAAATTTCAAAATAAATTCGCACAGCAATTTTTCTATAATTACAAATGTTATTATACTCAAAAGTTGCTTTTTTACCAAACATTTCGCAACAAAAAAAGAAGGTTTTCGCCTTCTTATTTGATTTCTTGAAAAATTTTTTTCTTTTTTATCAAAAACGCAACCAAAATTGAAACGCCTGTTCCCAAAACTACCACAGCCAAAACTGTCAAATACCACCATTCTCTTTGAGGTGTTGATATTGAAAGTTGTATTTCAGCCTTAGCTAAATCACCTTCGCTTCTCGTCCACACATGATGATACAGCCCTTGGCTATCTACAAATTTCATGTCACTATTGCTCTTTATTTTGTTATACGATGTTGCATAATTATATACATATTCGGGCTGATAATTTACTTTGACTTTTGCATTTTCAAAAGCTTTGAGATAGGCTTCTTTATATCGCTGCGCAACAGTCAACTTGCCTTGCGAAGTTTGAACTTCTTGCGCGAAAGGAAAGGTAGAAGAAAATGTTTCTTTTATTATAAATTTTATGCCTTGCTCGTCTTGAGTTTCATCAGTTTCTTCATTCTGCTTTTGATTATAAAACTTCCAAACCTCTTGGTTTTCATAAACAATTGAAAAGCCAATATTGTCAAGATCGCTATTATATTCAGTTTTTGAAATTTGAAGATCGTTTCCAAGTGCAAACTGCGGTTTTTTCTCTTCAGCTTGCTGATAAAGCAAGGCAAAATTCATCACAAACTCTTCACGAAAAATCTCTATATTGCTTAAGAGCTGTTTTTTTCCGTTTTCAATTTCATCAGTTTGAAGACCAAGTTTTTTAAGGTTTTGAGTGTTGAGCGAAAAGTGAAATTCCTGCACAACTTTGCCATCACCATAAACACCTTGGCTTATCATAATATAATCATCGCTTATCTCAGCATTTGAGAGGCAGCCCGAAAAAGTCAGGCAAGACAAGGCCGCCATAATTGCAAATGCAAAAATTGAAAATGGTTTGATAAATTTTTTCATATATTACCCAAAGTATTTTATTTATGTAAAAGCCTTTTCATTACATAAAAACCGCTTTAAGTTGTCCGCCGCTATTTGTCATGACGATTTTATGCCCATCACTGCAAACAATCTGCAAGTTTTCTGTCAATTCTAGAGTTGGTAGCATAGAAGGAAGGGCTGTTGGCGAGCAGTAGCACGAAGTGGTTGTGCCGCCTGTAGCCCGCAAGACAAAGGCTTGAGTGGTTGTATCTACATTTCCTTCAAGTTTGCCGCCGCCCATGCTTAGCACAACGCCTGCCACATAAGTCGAACTCAAAGTGTAAGTATGTTCAGCGTTATTAAAGCTATTTTTTATCGTTCCGTCAGTCATAAGAAGACAAATGCCAGAAATATAACGACTGCCGCCAGTTCTTGAACCTTTGACATCAATCGTGCCTTCATTTGCACATTGCTCAATTGTTCCTTCGTTATTTACCGCTATACCAGCCAAATATTGATCTGTATTGTTGTTTTTGACAACAAACTCACTATTGCCAAGATTTGAGCAATGTATAATTTTGCCCACGCGGCTGCTGTTGATTTTTTCATTTACCACGCAAATCCCGCCATAGATCATATTTAAAGCGTCGACTGCAAAAGGATTGCCAGAAAACTCATTTTTACACTCATCAATAACCCCTATATTTTTGGCAACAAAACCACCTATTGCCAAATTTTTTGCGGTTTTTTCAATGCTTCCATCAATAACTATTTTTTTTAGTTCGCAACCAGAAATGCTGCCATAATTATAAAGTGCAATAGGTGCAAAAATGGTGTTTTCTGTCAAAGCAGAATTTACTTCAAAGTTTACATTGAGGTTTTTTACTGTTGCACCTGTGCCAATCTGAGCGAAGAGGCTTGCATAGCGAGTGAAATTTACGCTGGTAGGAGTATTGTCACTGACAAAACTTTCATTCAGTCCGCCAGAAATTTCATACGTGTCACCAAAAGACAAATTCAAACTTTTTCCATTGCCATCGAGCGACGCCAAAAAGTTTTGTGAGAAGTTTGCATTTTCAAGCGTTATGTCGTTGCCCAAAACGAAGTTTATCCCTTCAACATTTCTCAAAAATATGTTTTCAAACTCTTTTTGAGTTGTTATGACATAAGGTTTTGTTTGACTTCCTTCCCCACTTGCAAAAAGGTCAAAGTTGAAGTTTCCTTCAAGCGAAATGGCTGACGAAAAGATTGAAGAAGCGTTTGCCCTCACTCTGACTTCCACTTTGGTTATTGTTCCTATTTTTGTAGGATAAAATGAAAAGTCATTGGTCAAAAATTCTATTGGCTGTTCATTTTGATAAGTATATTTGACAAGATATTGCAGGTCGCCATTTTCTTCTTCGTCAACTGTCCAGCCAAAGTACTTTTCTTCTTCATGCCATTTTATTTGATCATTTGGATTGAAATTTGCGCCGCCAAGCGAAACTTGTTTTTGTTCAGAATTGAGCAAATTGAACATCTGGTTTTTTGCAGGTTTGACCACAAAACTAAAGGTCAAGTTGCTTGCTGTTGAAGGTATGCTTACCGCTTGCCCTGCGACAATGTTGCCTTCATAGTCAAAGTACAAAGTTTTTGTTGCGTTTAGGCTTGTGAAAGTCAACTCTTTCACGCTGTCAGAGCCATCATAATCTATTTGAAGCACAACTTCGAACACAGAATTGTCATTGTTGACTTGATTGTTTTGAAAATATTTTGCAAGACTTATTTTGTATTCATTTTGTGAAACAAAGCTCACTTCGTACTCGTCTTGATCAACATTTTTGAGTTTGTAAACATTTGAGATTTTTACACCTTCTGATTTTAAGGTTGTATCTTGATAACCATAAATAGTGATAGTGTAAGGATTTTGTCCATCAAATTTGTCATCTGGAAGTTCCAAATAAATCAAATTGTTTGCGTCGTCAACAAGCCCCATTCCACTCACTTCCGTCACTCTGCCTTGAAGATCAGAGATTTTTATAATGTAGCTCAGTGAGTAGTCATTTTTATTCCACATAACAACATTTTTGCCGTCTTTCTGCCCCACACTTGCACCTGTTATCGCGTTGCTGCGTGTGTAAGTTTTGCTGTCAATTTCGTATTCGCTTGCAAATACGTAAGATCCGTCAGCATACTTTGCAGTCGCTTTTTTAAGATATTTTCCGTCAACGCTTACAAAGTCAAAATCAGTTTGATCTGCTGTTTTATAAGCGCGCTTTTGAATTGTAAAACGATATCTGTCAGAGCCTGATGCTCTTTCAATAAGCGAGGTATCAAACATGGTTGTTGTAGTAAGAAATTCTTGCGTCTGAATAGGAAGCTCTTGACTTGACGAAAAGGTTTCAACAATAATATTGTAAGCAAGCTCAAAGCCCTCCGCAAGATCTGCCCTCGCGTCATCTTGCCAAACAATGTCACCATTTGATGAAGTGATTGAAGTTTGGTTTATGCGAGTAAGCATCGATGCTTTTAGGCTTGAGTTGTCTGACGAAAAGATAAAGTTTTGTTGGTTTTCAAGCGTTATGACATAACTGCAATCAAAATTTTCGCTCGAGGTCTTGCTGCGTACATTTATAGTTCCGCCATTGCCAAGCTGACGGACATAAAATTCTTTTGCAGTGTATTCGTTGAGCTTATATTGGTTTTGGCTTTCGTTGAGAGAGCCTGGGTGATAAACAAGCACATTTTCTGTCGTGCCTTGCGTTGTGTAAAACTTGTTGTTGTCTCCTTCCAAAGCAACCGATTGGTCGTTCGAAATTTGATAACGTTTGGTTTGCAAGGCTGCTGATGATGAAGAGATCGAAAGACTGCTATCATAAGCCTGAAGAGTTGGCCTAGTGAGTTTCTGGCCGTTTGTGATAGCATAGCGTTCACTTTCAATATTTATGCTGCGCTGGCTTACGCTGCCGCGAAGTGAAAGGATAATGTATTCATAATTTCCAGCCTCTTCAAGATTTAAAACAACTTGTTGATTTTGCGTTGTTGTCAAAAGTGTAAAATTTACATCTTCCATCATTCCTGCTTGTTTGGTTGCTATTCTTGTTTGAGTGTTTTCAGGAGCTTTCCACGACAGACTTCCATCTTCAAACTTAAAACTGCTGCCAAAATCAAGAAATCTGGCTGTGAATTTGCCACTTTTGCCGTTCAAGGCATAGTCGTTTCCGTTTGCATAAATTTCAATTGTGTATTGACTACGTTTGAATATTCCCGTTGCAGCAAGTGCTGAAAGATTTATAGCGATATATTTGTCATCGTTTTCATAAGCTGAAACAATGCCATTGACTGGCGTATATGTGCCGTTGGCGTTTATGCGATACATACTATAGCTTAAGGCAGCATTCATTCTTATATCAAACGAAGCTATTGTTGTTTTGCCTTCACGAAGAACCATTGTATAACGCGTAGCAGTTTCTTCTAGACCGTCTTCTGGGTTAAACTTAACCAACGAAAATCTTGCCATATAGTCATCTTTATTGTCTGCAGGCTGACTATAAAGCACATAATCAACTGCTGCGGTGACTGAAAAAACGTTTGCGTTTGAAGTTGGTGATTCAATATTTCCAATATTGGCATCTGAGTAATGGCTTGCTGAAATTGCATATTTGCCAGCTGGAATCGCATTGCCAAAGTCGTCAAACAAAATTTTGTTGTCAGCAATGCCATGATTTGAAGTTTTTGTGACAGCATCGTAGAAAGAGCGAAGCGCTATATATGAAATATCAGTTTGGCTGCCATTGTTTAAAATTTCTTCAATTGCTTTCAGAAAATTTACATCGCCAGCTGGCTCAACAAAAGTCAGGTCTGGCACAAGGTCAACAGCGTTTACTTTGCTCGAATAACTTGTGTTGTTTGTTGTGTTTGTGAAGGTAAGTCTTATCTGTTGTTGACCAAAGTTGCTCAAGTTGAACGTATAAAGATCTTTAAAGGTTTGGTTTGCATAATTTGTCACAAAGTCTGGATCAGTTCTATGTTCATAGAAATATGAAACAAAGTCAAGGTCTTCAAGGCTGCCAGTGTTGAAAAGTATTTTTCCGTCTTCAGCCCTCACCTCTTTTGGTTTGCTAAGTTGACGATTTGTCAAAGCAATAGTTCTATTTGAAGAGATAACATTTGCCTCAGTTGAAATAGCTTGCACTGTTATTTCATAATTCACATCAGGCACTAGTTTGGCGAATATGTCGAGGCTGAGAGAGGTGACAATTTCAAAACTTTCTCCGCCGCCTTCTGCTGTCAAGTAAACGATGTAACCAGTCGCTTGAGCCAAGTTTTCAGGCTGAGTTTGATTGTCATTTGCATCTTTTTGCAGCCACTGCCAGATAAGCGTCGCTTTTTCGCCAGTTGCAAACTTGACGTCTTCTGGAGTGTTAAGCTTGCTCACTTCAATTGTTGTTTCCTTAAATTGAGTGAAGCCATATTTGCCGTCTTCTTGAGCCTCTATCGTTTTTGCAACTCTTGACACTTCAATTGAAATTTTGCCATAAATTGCATCAGCAAGGAGAGCTTGTAGGTCGAGGCCAAAGCATTCTTGCCAAGTGCTGATATCAGGAGAAAGCGTGGTGTCAAAATAGCCGTCTTCAATCCAGAAGCCTTTTAATTCTTCTGCCAAATATTGAATTGAAGTGGTGATATTTTTGAGTACAAACGAGCCCCCTTCCTCAACAAGTTTGTTGTAAGATATTTTTACGTTGAACGCTGTTGTTTTCAATGAGGTGTCGTTATCAAATATGATTATATAATTTTCGCCGCCATGTCTTCCACGTCTAAGTTCTGTTTTGCCAGTAGCTTCAGTTTGGCTTTGGTATGAAAAGGCAAGTTGTGCAAAAGGTGATGGCAACGAGCCTGCTTCAACTATTGCGAGCGAAACTTGAGTTTCGCCTTCTGGAAAGTTTTCAAACAGGGCTACGATGTCGCTTAAGGTTGTGACAAAGTTGCTTTCTTGACGTTTAAGCAACATTGTGCTTGAATAAGTTTTTTCACCTTGCACAAAGCGAACAAGAAGATTGATTTGTTCAAGCTCTGGAGCTGCTGAAATTGCAACCCTGCCATAATCATCAATTGCAAGCTGGTTTGAAATGCCTTCAAGTCTTGTGCCGTCAACTGTAACTTTGCTTGTCGATGAGAGAAGTTGGTTTTCGCTATCTGTAGCAAGCAGTTCAAGACCATATCTGCCTGTCTGGCCGCCAAAAAGTGCAAGTAAATCTAAAGTAAATTTGCTGCCGCCTTCAGTCAAGTTTTCTATCTTTAACACATCGCTTGCTTGAGAAGTGTTTATATATAGCTCTGCTCTTTCACTTTGACCTATGAAGTAACTTAAAATATAATCTATTCCTTCACTGCCAGTAAAGCTCAACAGTCCTTCAGCATTGTTTACTGAGAGGTCGCTTGGATTTGCAAGACGCTTGCAAGTTATTGACGTGCTTTCTGATGAAATTGCCTTTGCGTTGTGTACAACGATTGAAACTATATCCTCTTGATCAAAAAGTGAATTGTCAAGCGTGAGAGTATAAATGTCGTCGGTCAATGTGAGCAAGCAGCCCTGCTGCGAAGATGAAGTGGAAATATTTTGTATTTTGTTGCCTGAAATATCTATGTCGAAATAGCATTCTTCATCAAACTCAGTCCAAATATTTGCCCAAGAAAGTGTTTTGCTTGCGTTGAAAAATTGGTCTATTTGAAGGTTTTGATTGCCTAAAATTATGCCTTCCTTTATGTCTTTTACGCTTAGAAGTTTTTTAAGATTTATTTCTTCCTGCGATTTGCCAAAGTATCCTTGCAAACTATTTGCTAAGGTATAATCTTTTACGTTTGTATAAATTTCAAGTTTGTATTCTCCACTTGCAAGGTCAGAAATCTTTGCACTTTCTGCAAGATCGTTTAGGCTGATTTGCGAGTTGGTCAGATTTTCGACAGTGCCAATATGATCATTGCCTTTGAATATTTTTATGTCATAGCTAAAAGTGTCATTTTCAACTCTGTCAAAAACATTATCCCAAACAAGCTTGCCATTCTCAATACGTGCGTTTAGTGGCGTATTGTCAAGATTTTTAAGATTGAAGGTTTTTGCAAATGAAGTTATAAAACGATTTTGTGAAGTTGAAGTTTTTGCAATCACTTGGATTTTTATTTTGTCACTTGAAAGAGGAAGATTTGCACTTGCACTGCTTGAGCCGTTGAATACGTTTTGTCCGTCAACCAAAACTTGATCAATAGCCGCAATATCATCGCCTGAAATGTTGAAAGCCAGCTTCCAAGCTTCATTTGAGCTTGTCAAATTGATGTTGTCAATGCTTGCAAGACGTCTGATATAAAGCTTTTGAGACTGAGCAGAGTCAAGATAGCTTGCATTTTTCGCAACGACATAAACTTCTTTTTCAGTCAAGAAAAACTCGTCGTCAGTGGCAGAAAGGTTCAAGCTTGTTGCAATGATATCGCCGCGATAAAGCTGTTTGTCAATGTATATGTCATAATATGTTGTGAGATTGCTTGTGCCTACACTTGACCATGAAAGTGTAAGAAGGTTTGCATCAAAGTCAAGGGTTGAAGGTGGAAGTTTTTCGAGCGAAAGTTTGTCGTCACCTGCAAGAGTAGTTCCTTTGCCTGAAGGTAGAAAGTCGCTACTATTTGCATAAGCATAAATGACAATTTCAATAGCTTTGCTTTGGGTATAATTGCTTGCAAAGTCCTCGTCTTGTTGCTTTTTGTTGATAAAGTCGCTTACATCAAAAGTCGTTCCTACAAATTCGCAACTTGTTGTGAAATTGAGTGAAGGATCATTTGCGTCAACTAGTGTAACAAAAGCAATGTATTTTTCAACATGCTGATGATCAATGCTAGTAAAAGTTATATCGCCATTGTTGTAAGCAATTTGAGTAGGCTGTGCCACGCGGATAAGTGTACGCTTGAGTGGAATGCTGTCAAGATAATAATTTTTATCTTTGCTTGGCCCTGCTGTATATTTGAAAGTGAAGTTTAAGTTTTTTTGAACATAGCTTGCAATCTCGCAGCTGCCATTGCTTGTCAAAAGCACCTCTCCACTGCCATCGTCATAATAAATTTCTGCCGCTCTTGCATTGTCTATCATTGAAAATGAAAGGACTTCACTCACCTTTTCACCTTTGTTGTCAAAAGTCACGTTGACTGAATATTTTGGTTGTTCAAGGCGAGTTAACATAATTTGCGCAGGCGTAGAAGCAGGGTGCAAAGTTGGATCACCATGTTGGGTTTGCACTGAAGCAACAACTTCGATATTGTAAGTTTTTGCATCTTCAAATTTGACAGTGCTGTCAAAATTGTAATAAACAAATTCTGGATTTGTAGTTATACCACTTCGAGAGCCTACAAGCGAGCCATCTACAAAAATATCATACTTGGTTGCAAATTTTGAAGGAGTTATCTTGAGCTGATAGCTTCCATTATTGTCAATAAAGCTCACGTCTGGCGATGCAATTTGTTCTTCAACCACAAAGTTGAAAGATGCGAAAATGTCGTTTTCAAAGTCGCTATCAAGATAAAGATTTGCGTCTTTTGATTTTGAATATATTTTTATAACATAATAACCAAATGGAAGAGCTTTGTCGTCTGTGTCTGCCTCAGTGATCGTTGATGAAGTCGTCTTTTCAATTATGCAAGATTGATCTTGCGCAATGACGAAATCACTTTCAGTCTGGTAAATTTGGTATAAATATTCCACATCTTCACCAGCCACGTTTTCAAGTTCCTGCCAAGCAAAAAAACCATTTGTTTGAACTTCGTTTTTGTTTGCAAGCCCCAAGATTTGAAGGGTTTTGTCTGCTTTTACAATTGTTGAGTGGCCATCTTTTCTTTGAGCGGTTATTTTAAACACATACTGCCCTGCAGCGTTTGATGCAAATCTATCAAGATTTTCAATCACAAAATTCACAACACCGTTTGACACAGTTGGTTCAAGCTCAAGTCTTTGACCATTCAAATCAAGATAATAGTCGTCAGCATTTGGTATAACGTCAAAACATATGCTGCTGGTTTTTGGAGTGCTATCTAAAATTGAATGTGTGATTTCGCCTATTTGACCAAGTCTAAAAAACTTGCCTTCAAAAGCGTCTGAGTTGACAACATAGGAAGAATTTATGCCGCCAATTTCAATGCTTCCTACACTGCCACCAACAAGTTTTGGCAAAGCTTCAACTTCGAGATTATATTCGCCTACATCTATGTCAGAAATATCTAGCGTCAAAGTTTTGTCTTGACTTGTTTGCCATGTAGTAATTTTGTTACCGTAGCGAACTTTGTATGTGTCGACGTTCAAATCTGTCTCAACATTTAAAATAAGGTCATTGCCTTCAACTTTGTATGTAACATCTGGCTTTGCCAGTTTGACATAAGTGAAAGGTTGTGAAGGATTGCTATTTAAATAAACCCCCTCTCCTTTTGCTTGAACAGAAATTTGATAAAGCCCAAAATCAAAACCTGCAACTGATGTTTCTATCTTTTCGCCAAGCTTTGTAAAACTGTCAGCGGAAATAAAGGCCTCCTCATTTGTTGTGAGATTTGCCACCCTCGCCATAAAAGACGAAGCACCTAAAATATTGTTAAAGGCAATTTTTCCTTCGCCAGCTAGGTTTTCATATCTTAAGGTTGGTGCCTGAAGCTTTGACAGAGAAAAGGTTGCGGTATTTGAAAGCTTTTCGTTTTGAATATCAAAAATTTCTATCTGGACTTGGCCGCTTTCATTTCCAGCAAAGTTTTGAGTGTTGAGTGTGAATGAGTTTGTCAAGTGGCGGTTTGAAAGCACAATTCCGTCAAGGCTGATTTTGTAAAAAGCGCCGTCGATCTTGTCCCAGCTTATCACAACGTCATGATTTTGATATTCTGCTGAAGTTGCTATTGAAAGGTTTGAAAGCGTTGGCATAACATTGAAGAAAAAGGTCTTGCTTGAGCTTAACATAGAAGCGTCAACCTTGTCTTTGTCAGACGCCAAAGCTTTGATTTGAACAGTGTACTGCCCACCTTCAGGCAACTGATAACTATTTGTATCTACAGTTATTTCTTGCTCGTTGAGAATAAGCAAATAATTTGGCGCCACTATTTTTTTGCCTGAATAAATAACATAGCTCTCCTGCCAAGAGAGAAGCCCGTCATTTGAAAGACTTATATTTGAGATATTTGAAAACGCGTCTTTGACAAAAATTTTTGTTGAAGCCACAACTTGACCTTTTACAGAAGCAAACACACTTCCTTCACCTGACTTTGCGGCTTTGTATATTTTTTCACCTTCATCATATTCGAGAAGGTCATCACGACTAAAAGAAATCGCAACTTCATCTTTTGAAAATCCTTTGCAAACAAAATCTTGCAATACGTCAACGCTTTGTGCGAGCGACAAAACATATTCACTTTTTGCAAACTTTCCTTCAAGTGTACTTAAGCTCCCACAAGAGGAAAGGGCGATAAGTGAAGAGCAAAGCAAAGCAAAAATGAACGCAAAGTATTTTCTCATTTGAAAAAGCCCTTTATTTTATCTTTTGTTTATCATTTGTATTTTATCACTTTTTTAGTCAAATTCCAAAATGATTTTTGAATATAATTTTAAAATAATAATTTATAATATTTTATATAAAAAAATATTTCTTGCCTTGTTTTTAAGTCAAAAAATATTGTTTCATTTGATTTTTGTTGATTTATTTATTTTTTTTTATATTTTTTTGCTATTTGAAGCCTTTTTTTAGCACTTTTGGCTG
>CARTDZ010000019.1 GCA_949067325.1 uncultured Eubacteriales bacterium
ATCAATAAATTTAATGCGAACATTCTTATTATCAATGATATATTTATTAAAATTTGTTAAAGCGTTAATTAAATATGACTGAACTCCTAAATTAAATTGATATTCGTTATCTGTTGTACTATTAAAAATTTTTTGCTCAGCAAGTTGCAGTGTATTAAAACAATCATCAACATATTCTAATAAATCACCACCTGTTTTAGTCAATTCAATTTTTTTGCCTCTTCTTATAAACAACTCGCTTTTAATAAATTTTTCTAATTCAGAAACAGAATAACTTACAGCTGGCTGCGAAACCCCAAGTTCTTTTGCTGCCAAAGAAAAACTGCCTAATTTTGCAACATAATAAAAAGTTTTATATAAATTCAAGTCAATCACAATTTTATCCTCCATAAAGCCTATTATAACATATTTTTATTTTAAAGCAACTAAATATAAGTTTTTTGCAAATATATTTTATAAAATTGAAAGATATATATCTAAAGAAAACGTTTAATTGTTAAAGAATCGCTTTCCTAAAATTTAAAAAATAGGGCAAAATGAAAAACGAAATTCTAAATTTTCATATCCTTATACATACAAAATTGCTAAGGCTTTAATTTAAGTGAATAAAAACAATGCTGCGATATTTTTGACATTGTGTGATTCTAAATAACCACTATATATTTTTATACCAACATTTCATCTAAAATCAGATCCGTTAACATTATTGGAACACAGCTTTCAGCGTATAACTACAAAGTCGCTATACACAAACATGTTTTAAAGCTTGAAATAAAGAGATTAAACCGTTTGCTTGAAGAAAAACAAGCACTTTTGAACAAGCAAAAAGCTACCAATAGCGGAATGGAATAAACCCCATTTGCAAAAATCTTGCAAAAATAACACTATACGATACAATACGAAATTGCCCGAAATTAAATGGAATTAAGCCATTTTTTTGCAGAAATTCGTCACAAATTCGTCACAAATTCGTCACAAAGACCATTTTTGCTTGCATTTTTCAGAAAAAATCGTTAAATTTGGCTATCAAAAATCGAACCCCCTCACTGAAAAAATTTGCGTTAAGGGGTTCGAGTTAGACCAGAGAGAGATAAAAAATGTAGCGATTGTCAAAATAAGAAAGTCTGACGACTTTCTTGGCGTTCGCCAAATAAATTTGGCTCGGCAACTGCACATCGCCCCTAAAACAACAGCAAAAAAGCCCGAAATTACGGACTTTTTCGTGTTTTTGGATTGCGTCGTGCTCACCCTTGCAAGCAAGTTCGCACTCCTTACAATAAAGGGATTTAAGGTGGTGCCCCCGTCAAGACTCGAACTCGAATAAGCAGTTCCGAAGACTGCTGTGTTATCCATTACACTACGAGGGCAGACTATAAATTTTCAGCATTTTTGGAAAGGGAACACTCAAACCCTCTCACACTCTCTCCGAAGACCGTTGTGTTATCCACTACACTATGGAAGCATATTTTTGACGCTTAGAGCATCTGCTTATTTTGCTTAGGTTTATTATAGTATCTAAGCGGCAAATTTGCAAGCAAAATTAAAAAAATAGTTTTTGAAGTAGAATTTATCATTTATTTGGCAAGAAAAACGTTATATTATTTGTATTTTTGATATAAATGTGTTATTTTATATTTAATAGGAGATTTTATGAGCAAGTTCAAAAAAGGGTTGATTATAACTATAATCATGACAATTGTGGGTTTGGCGGCTGGCATTGCCATCTCATACGCTCAACTTGGTGGAAGTAATATTGGCGCTTTGTTTACAAGCACAATGACCTTGGTTTTGACAGCTATTGGTTTTTGCGGCGGGTTTATTTTATCCTTTTCATTCAAGACCAAAAAGAAAAGCACAAAAAACACTGGCGAGACTGTAACTGGCGAAAAAGTCGATATTGCATTTGACTCAAGGTTTATGACAAATCAAGATCTCAAGACTGACAAAGAGCTTATTTCAGTAAACTGGAACCAGCTTCCATCATTGCAAACAACTGGTTTTCCTTTTAGATTTAAGCAAAATGGTACTCATTATGAAATTGCCATGAAGGAAGAAACACACGCTTTGGTCATTGGTACAACTGGAACTGGAAAAACACAAATTCTTGCAAATCCAACAATTCGTATTTTGGCACACTCTGGTGAGAAGCCAAGTTTGGTTATGACAGACCCAAAAGGTGAACTTTACAGAGACAACGTCAACATTTTGAAGAAGGAAGGTTACAAAATTGTTGTTCTTGACCTAAATGACCCTTACTCATCTTCGAAGTGGAACCCAATGGAGCCAGCTTACAACACCTACAAAAGAGCAACTAACCTTGCCAGTGAAGTGAAAAAGTTTTCAAACTGCACTCCTGAAGCAATGGGTTACAAGAGGCTTGAACGCGAAGATTTGGAGGGAGCGGAATATTCCGACAGCTGGTTTGGTTTTGATGGAAAAGCATTTCCTAACAATGATCTTTTAAAACGCGAGCTTGAAGCTCAAAAAATTCAACTTGAAACCAAAGCCAAAGAAACACTTAAGGACATCGCTCTATCACTTTCGCCTATACCACCTGACAGCAAAGACCCTATTTGGCCACAAGGTTGTCAAAGTTTGATACAAGGCATTATGGAAGGTATGCTTGAAGATACGCGCGTGCCTGAACTTGGAATGACAAAAGAGAAATTCAATCTTTTCAACCTATACAAAACAGCCATGAAAAGAGACACTGCGGCTGGCAATAATGATAGTCAGATTAAAACTCTTGCCCAGTACGCAGAAGGTCGCGACCCTGTAAAATCAAATGTGCCAAGCCTTATGGCAGCAGTTTGCGGATCAAGCCCTGTCACACAAAGGTCATTTCTTTCTACACTTGGCTCAAGCCTTGGAACAACTCTTGGAGACGACGGAATTCTTTACATGACCAGTTCAACTGATATAAACTTTAACGACTTGGTTGACAGGCCAACAGCATTCTTCTTGCGAGTACCTGATCACAAAACAGAACGTCACCCTCTTGCAGTTTTATGTATTTCTCAGCTTTACAAAGCACTTGTTGACATTGCAGAAAACCGCATTGACCCAAAAACAGGCAGAAAAGGCGGAAGATTGCCTAGAACTGTGTATTTCATTCTTGACGAATTTGGCAATATGCCAGCCATTGACAAATTTGGAACAATGGTTACCGTTTCACGCTCGAGAGGTATCTTTATTGAAATTATCCTGCAGTCTTACAAGCAACTTGACATCAAATATGGACCAGAAGAAGCACAGAATATACGCGGAAACTTCCAAATGGAGATTTTTCTTGGATCAGAAGATGCGACAACCGTTCAGGCCTTTTCAGAGGCTTGCGGCGAAGTGACAGTCTTCCATGATGAAGAAAATGAGTCTTATAACGACAAGAAAAAGGAAGAAGGAAAGAATATCAGCAAAAGCACACAACGTTCTCGCAGACCGCTTATAGACAAGGCTGAGCTTAGAACGCTTGAAAAGTGGACTGTTATTGCAAAGCTTTTCAGAAAGCCTATTTTGAAAGAAGTTATGACACCTTTCTTTATGACCACTGCTTTGGAGAAAGACCCTGCAACCGCACCTGTTTCACTTGCAAAAGCACTAGACACTGACGCAGTTTTTTATGATATTGAAAAGAGAAACAAGATGTTTGTTAAACCTAAAAATCCATATGGATTTTAAAAGCAAATTTCTTAAAATGATAAAAGCCACTTTTTAGTGGCTTTTTTATTAAATTATTAATTGCTCATAGATTTTGACAGCCTCTTCTTTTGAATAGCCAAGGTCAATAAGCACGTTTAATGAAGTGCCTGCGTCTATGAAATTAAAGGCATTTGGCGTATCTAAAATTTTCATTATTGTAGCATATATTTGTTTTTTGGTTGATTTTGTTTGCTCTGCCATCAATGTTTGGCATTTTACTTTTAAATTTGTAAGCAATTTTTCTTTTTTCATATTTCAACCTCCTCTTCAATCAACCTTCCATTTCTATCAGAAGGTAGCCGTTTGTCGTCTTTCAAAAAGTGTCTCACATAACCTTCTACTTTACATGGATCAGTATCACTGAACATAAATTCAACATGTACTTCACCTTGCCTTGCCATTATTATTTCAGGCTCATAGCCGCCAATATCGCTAACGTATCTTTCTTTACACCTTTTGCGAAGTTCTCTAAGCCCCAATTTTTCAATAGAATTTTGTTGAGGCGAAAGCTGGTAAATTTCAAGACTTTTAAAATTTTCATAGCCCTTATCGTTTGTATAACCTTTCGTGTTGAATAGGAACAATGCCTTTAGGTCATTTTCGTAATTGTCTTTTACAAAGACTAGTTCAATCTTTTTATCAATGTGTTTTTTGTATTCTGAAGCTTCAAATAAGAGATGCTTAAGTTTGTAATAATAGAAAAAGGCATAAAGAGAATAGTGAGGAACATTCTTTGAAGTTGCCATCTCGAGGAAAAGATTTTTTCGCTCTTCTAGTGAAAATTTTTGAAGGCTACCATCTTGTTCCTTTAGCTTGATATATTCAGCTTCTAATCTGAGACCATCTTTTTTCTCGTGTTCTTGAACTTTTTTGATAGCCTTTTTTAGAGGCGTGCTATCGCCATCGATGCAGCAAATCCCTTCAATTTCTCCAAAAACATTGGCTACGTTTAACCCTGTATCGCTATAAAAGCCATCTATTGCATCAAGTTCATAAGTATTTTTACCTATTTTAACTTCCAGCTTTTTATGATGATATTCAGTTCCAAGCAAGCCATTCCTTTCAAAAACTCCTGATTCTTCAAGCCAATTTTCATCACAAACGTTTGCATCAATCAAAAGTTTAGCCAAAATAGCAGAATAGGTGTAGCAAACGACATCTTTTCTGGTTTTGCCATCTATATCCTTCAAATTTTTGGGAGCCATATAATAGTCAGGGGCAGAAACGTCGTGCATAAAGAAAGACATTGAATATTCCACCCTTTTGCAGAGCTCGAAATAAATTTTTATCATTCTTTCAAGTTTGGTATAGTTTTGTGGAATTGTCGAGAGAATTTCTTGCCTTAAGTTTTCATTTATTTCTAGCTTTGGTAGTTTGGCTGACGTTTTCATTTTTTGCTCCTTATAAAAATAGTTTACCATATTTTTCTGATTTTTGCAACACAAATTTTTTTAGTCATGGCTTTTAACACACACTACGTTTGTCAGGCATAAATAAATGACGAGGGCTTGAAATGGAATATAACGACGAAAAACTTTTGGGGGTTGACGAATATGCCGTTATGGCACAGGAATATATGGCCGCTTTAAAAAGGCGCGGTTTTGTTTTTGTGCAGCTTGATGACGTTGCAAGTGACATGGTTGTCGACGCTACGCTCACTGATGACATATTTGATTGCCTTGGCAAAATTCGTAGTTGCCTTCTGTTTTTAGGTGGATTTTTAGGCACGGGCAAGCTTTTTCAGGCTGGCGAAAGACATATTGAAAGCCTAAAAATTCTTCTTGACTGCGACGCACAGCTGCCCTCTCATCGCATAAGAGGCGACAAAACAAAATGCTTTCTTGGCCTTTTAAGCCTTGAAAGCAAACTGATATCTCTTCTTTTAAACCTTTCTAAAGACTGCCCTTTTGCCAAGCAAATAGAGCGGATTATTTATGAAAGGCTTTCAATCTGTCATGAAATTTTTAAAATTAATGGACTTATATTCCCATCATTCAAATCTTAAACTATCGTCTTTCTCTCATTGTTGAAATCACATCGTCAAGGCAGGCATCAATGGCCTTGCGAAAATCCCTAAAAACTTCTGGCCTATACTCGTCACCCTCGTCTTTTTCTAAGGCGAGGCTTTTTTCGTCTAGTTCAAGAAATTTGACAAGTTTATCACAAATCACCTGACCGATTATGTAAATATAATTGTATTCGTCAATGTCGTTGTAATATTTGATTTGAGGAAAATCCTCGTGATCCACAATTGTATCATAAGCGTATCCAAACAGGAATTGTAGTTTTTCTATGGCGAATGAATTGCCATTTGCACCTGCAAGTATTTCCCACTTAAGATATTTTGTAAAATTTTCGTCCAAAAAATATTTAACACCATTTTTATAGTAGTAAGCAACAATATCTTGAGCAATGGCGTCACCTTTTGATGCTTGAGTTTTAAACTGTGAAAAAACCACAGTAAAACTTTTTTCACCTCTAATATAGTCTAGCGAAGCATTTACTTTTGAGCGTGCAGCAAGAAAGCTTTTAAAGGCTTCGTCTCTATCTAACAATTTTTTCATAAATTTGCTCCTATGCACAAAATTCTTAATTATAGTATATCTCTTTCCAACTTTTCTTGCAAGTTTTTGGACAATTTTTTCTTGTCAAGAATGACCAAACTTTCAACTTTTGCTGTTTTTGGAAACATATTGAAGATTGATATTGAAGAAATATTGTAGTTTGAAAGTTTTTGTAAGTCACGCACCTGTGTTGGAATATTGCAAGAAATATAAATCACGCGTCTTGCATTGCTGCTGTTTATAGCTTTGATGACAGCCTCATCGCAGCCAGCTCTTGCAGGATCGACTATAATGGTCGAAATGGATTTTGTGATAATTTGTGGCAGGATTTTTCCGCAATCTCCTTTAAAGTTAAGCATTTTTTTGAGATTGTTTTCCTCTTTCAACTTTTGTGCGTCTTGATGTTCGCTTTCGCCTATCTCAATTCCTATGCATTTTTTGCCTTGTTTGGCTATGATTGCAGTAAGAAGGCCTGCTCCACTATAAGCATTTATCACCTCATCACCCAAAATGTTATCGAGAACTTTTTGATATAAATTTTGTGCCACTTGGTCGTTTACCTGTTTGAAAGTGCTTACGCTGTAATTTATTTTTATACCAAATAGGTTTTCTGCAAGAGTTTCAGCCCCAATAATATGTTTGGGCTGGCCACCTTTTATCGAACAAAAAATTCCACTGCCACTACCCAACATAATTTGAAGACCTTGAAAGTCAAGTTCAAATTTTTCTTTGAAATTGAAATGAATAAGCGCGTGTTGGCCTTCTGTACGAATAAGCAGCGTGTCAAGTTTGTTTTCAAGTTTTTGTGCTTTTATAAACGTCTGACAACAATTTATGATTTCATTTATGCGATTGTTTGAAATAATACAGCTATCAATTGACACAATATGGTTTGACGCAGCTTCTTTCAAACCAAGACCATTTTTATCACAAAAAAGTTTTATTTTGTTGCGATAAAAATAATCATTTATTGCTATGCATTCAATTGCCCCACTATAGCCCAGCTTAGCAAAATGCTTTTCTGCGATTTCCTGCTTTATAGACATTTCGTCTGCAAGGCCAATATTTTGCAGTTTGCAACCGCCACACCTGCCAAAATATTTGCAAGGTGGGTTTATTCTTTTTGGCGAAGGATTTGTCACGCCCACAAGTTTTGCTTTTATAAAAGAGGAGGTCACTTTGGCTGGCAAAAACTCCACCTCTTCGCCCTTTAAAGAAAAAGGAACAAAAACCACTTTGCCGTCATATTTGCCCACTCCCTCACAGTCGTAACCATAATCTATAATTTTTGTTTTCAAGCTTGGCTTTTTATCGCTCTTCATATTCTACTCGTCACTACCTTCGCTATTCTCTTCGCTTAATAAAAGCTGGTTTTCGATATGGTCAAGAATTTTATCTCTTCCCAAACCATTTTCACTGCTTGTTGGAATGATAAAATCCTCACGCACGCTGAGTGCTGAGGCGAGCAATTTGACTTGAGCAAGAGTTTTTGTTTTTGAAAGTTTGTCACACTTTGTAGCGAGAATAATAAAAGGAAGCTGATGAAAAACCAAAAATCTCACCATTTCTTTATCAAGTTCGCTTGGCTCATGGCGAATGTCAACAAGCACAAAGACTGTTATAAGCGAAGGCGAAGAAGTGAGATACTCACCCATTAGTCCCGCCCAAACACCCAGCTGCTTGCGGCCGACTTTTGCATAGCCATATCCTGGAAGGTCAACAAAACGAAACTTATCGTTTATGTCAAAATAGTTTACCATTTTGGTTAGACCTGGGGTTGACGAAGTTTTTGCAAGGCGTTTGACATTTACAAGGCGATTGATAAGACTGCTTTTGCCGACATTACTTCGCCCAACAAAGGCAAACTCAGGCACGCCATCATTTATAATTTTATCTTTTGAAACCACGCTGGTTTTGTAAACTGCTTTTGTTATATTCATAAATTTAGTTTATCACAATTTTTTAAAAACTGTCAACAAAAAAGAGGCTTGAAAAATGCCTCTTTTTGAATATTTATTTTGCAAATTGAACAACTGGTGCAGTGATCATTGGGCCAATTTGAGAATGAGTTGTGATGTTTGCAACAAGTGTTGCAATAGTTGTAGCCAAAACTCGTGAAACCTGGCTGTTTGCAAAATATGCAACTGCATCTGCAAGATCATCAAATTCCTTGCCATCGACCAATACTTCCATACTCATCTCAACTTCAAAAGCAAAAAGAGTTGCTGGGTTTGGTTTTACATTTCTTTTGAAGAAAACTTTAACAGCGTCTTGACGCAGTCTTTCAACTTTCATTTCGTCCCAAACTTTCATGTTTACTGTTGAGTTTGCTGTAGGCTCGCTATGTCTTGAGTATTCGATTTTTTCAAGAATAGGTTTAAAATTCATATTTTTTATAACTTTTTCCATTTTTTTCTCCCTTTTAAATTTGTTGACTTAAATTTGACTTTTAATCAATCTATGCTAGATTTTATCATAAAAAAAGAAAATAAGCAATCAAATATATGCCTATTATCTCAACTTTTCATCAGTTTTTCAACATCAAACTCTATTTTTTCTGCAAGCAGTGCAATAAGTTCACTATTTGTAGGTTTGCGGTCTCCTTTATAAAGAACGCAGCCATAAATATCATTTAGCCCCAAAAGCCCTTTGCTTGCGTAAGCTCCTTCTATTGCGTGCCTCATGCTTCGTTCAATTGCAGGCACTTTTGTTTGCATGATTTCTGCAACTTTTGGATATAGTCTTTTTGTAACATTGTCAAGTATCCTTGGCTCAGCTACCACAAGGCTGATTGCGTGTTTTAAATACTCAAAACCTGAAAGCTTTGGCGAAATACCAATAGTCACCAAATATTCAGTACTTTTTTTGTCTACATAATAAGTTTTTTTATCCATAAAGTCCTCCCGATTACATGACCAGTATATATTATTGTAAAAAAACTTACAAAATAATTTTATTCAAATGTTTAATTTAAAACATAATTCGACATTTTTTTGGAGTTAAACGACAATTTATTACTGCTTTTATGTAAATATTTTTGCAAATTTGATGTTTCTGTACAAAAATAAAAAATTTTAAAATGATTTTTATTTAATCTGACAAATGCTTTTTATACTACGCATCATTTTTTATACTTATCATTTCACTGCCCAACTTGCTCATCGAGGATTTTTAGTGTTGTTAACAAATTTAAAAAAAAACACTTTAAAAGTGCTTTTTTTGGTGCGTCCTAAGGGATTCGAACCCCTGACCTTCTGTTCCGTAGACAGACGCTCTATCCAGCTGAGCTAAGAACGCATATGGTTGTTTGAAGCGATATATTATTTTTATCAGCGTGAATATTATAACAAATAATATCGCAAATGTAAACTATTTTTTTAAATATTTTATAAAAAGAAGAGAAGTTGTCTCCTCTTCCTATAAACATTTTGATTGTAAGCTCCTTGTTGCCTAGCTTTGATTTGGATTTGTAACTTTTAGAATAATGATGAAAGCAGTCGCATGATTGCTTGCAAAATTTTGGTTAGCCAACGTTTCTTTGCAAAGTACTCCTTATCTGCAACCATTGAGGTTTGCATATCAGCTTTGAAGATATTGTAATATTGTTCGTTAAGCTTTCGTGAGTATATTATAGCTGTGTCTTCAAAGTTTAAGCCAAATGAGCGATTGTCCATATTGCAAGTGCCAATTGAAAGTTTGTTGTCATCAACAATTATCGCCTTGCTGTGGAGAAAGCCCTCATAAAGATATACTTTTACGCCAATGTCAACCATTTCTTTAAGATAAGAAAGTGTTGCAAGGTAAACTGTTTTTTTGTCAGGTTTTTTGGGAGCCATAATTCTCACATCAACTCCGCTTTTGACTGCAATGCGGATAGCGCTAAAAAAGACATCGTCAGGTATGAAATATGGTGTTTGAATATACACTCGGCTTTTTGCTGAGACTATCATTTTGACAAAGGTCTCTTTGATTTTTTGCACAGAGCTGTCTGGCCCAGAATCTATCACCTGAACAAGTGCGTCGCCGCATATGTTTGGAGAAGGAAAATATCCGTTTTCAAGATACATAATTGGTGGCGTATTATCGTTTGTGCAGTAGCGATAGTCGTCCAAAAATATGTTTTGCAGAGGATAAACGCCACTGCCCTCAATGCGGATATGAGTGTCACGCCAAGGCGAAAGTTTTTTGTCAAGTCCAAGATGGTCGCCTCGAATATTGACCCCGCCAGTCCAACCATATTTGCCATCTATAACAACTATTTTGCGGTGGTTGCGATAGTTGAGCTTGAGGTTGATAAGCCTCATATGAAAAAGTGGAGGAAAAAACTCGCACACCTTGCCACCTGCTTTTTTAAGCTTTTTGAAGAAGCGGCGTGGTGTTTTTCGTGAGCCGATTGAGTCATAGATAAGCTTGACGTCAACGCCCTGTCGTGCCTTTTTGCAAAGAATATCCATTATTTCACGACCAACTTTATCTTTGGCAAAAATGTAATATTCGATGTTTATAGTATGTTTTGCAGCCATCAAATCTTTTTTTAGGTCTTCAATTTTTTCCTTGCCATCAGTATAAATTTTTATGTCATTTCCAGCACAAGGATATGCACCAAAATTATATCCCAGCATCACAAGTTCGCGATCAGCTTCAGTCACCCCATCAAGTTTTGACTGCTCAAGTTTTTGTATGCCTTCGATGTTTCGTATGATATCATGCTCAGAAATTGACTTTTTGTGTATCATTCGCCTTGTTCGAACTGATAAACCGCTGCCAAAAATCACATAAAGAACAAAGCCAAAAACTGGTAAGAATGTCAAAACCGTCAGCCAAGCTGTTATGGTCTGAAGCTTCTTTTTTTCAAGAAAGACCATAACAATCAAAAGCTGAAAGTTTATACAAGCAATAACTGTGATGAGTGTTGTAAACCAGTTCATGACTTATCCTTTATTATATTTTTTCAATTGCAAATAAATATTATCTTTTTGCGTTTTTTTGAACAAAAGCGAACATTTTTTTTCAAAGTTGTTTATTTAGGTGCTACTAGGTGAAGTTTCATGCTAAGGAACACTTCTTTTTCAACGCTGTCACTACCACTTACTGTGCGATAGAAAGCAAGTGTGATGTAGTGCGTGCTGATATCAAATCCAGCAGTTGTTGTAAGGCGACCGTCGTTTTCAAGAGTAGCAAAACCAGAGCCGCTGCCTTCGCTTGTGATTTCCACCTTAAAGTCAGGGAAGTTCACCATTGTATTGTCAGGCAATTTTCTATCGATGATTGCGCCAGAATTTTCTTTGTCTTTGTAGTAGAATGAAATATTTTTAATGATATTTGCCCAGCTTGCAGTATATCCACCTTGGGCAATTGTTCCATCATAAACAACAGGCATATTCAACATTTCTTCAGTTGTGTTATGTTTTGAATAGTTCCATGTCAAAACATAGTCTCTTTCGTATCTGAGAGGTGAAATTTCACTACCCTTTTGAACATTTATGATGTATGACTTTCTTACGGCCAAACCATCATTTGTCACAGCTCCAGCTGAAACAAGTTGGAGTTTGTCTCTTGCTGAAGTTGACGCCTGAGTAACCAACCATTCGAAAGTTGTAAATTCATTGTCAGTTGTTGTAGATGTTGTATTTTGCCAGTTGCCAGTTGTGAGTTCACGATAACCGAACATAGCGTTTTTAATGCCAGAGTTCGTTTCTGAAAATTTGCCGTTTGGCTGATATTTTGAAGCGCCAACAGCAGCTCCGTTCTTCACAGAAACCTTGATTTTATCGTTCGCTTGGATATCTGTGCCAAGTTCTTTTGAAATAAGCACATAGAAAGTTTGAGCCAAACCATTTGTTGTGCGAGTTATGGTTTTTGGCGCAATCTCGTTTCCATCTCTGATAAGTGAAAGGCTAAATTCTACCGTCGAGCTTGAAGGAACGGTCACTTCAAGAGTGTCATTGACAATACTTTCAATTGTGTAATTTTCACCTGATATATCAAACTGTCCATCGGCAGTGTTGGTGGTTTTTATGAGATTAAATGCTTCGCCATCACGTACATAGTTGTCAGTGTCTGTGACTATTCTTGCTTCTCTTTGAATTTGTACAGGCACTTCAACTGTGTTGACTTCAATATTTGACCCTTCTTCGTATCTAAGAGTGATGAACATCTTTGCTTCAAATGAATTTGCTCCATTCCAGAAGGTGCTGTTTGCGACAAGTGGAAGCGTAAATGCGCCTTCTGATCCTACAGCCGTTGTTGTATCACTAGAAGTTGAGCTGGTTTTAAGATATTTTGCGTCATTTGTTTTCAGTTTTTGGTTTTGATTTTTCAATTCTGCTACATCTTTGCCATCTTTGACAAATTTGATGTTTGTGATTGAAATATTTTGATAAATTGGATCAACCAAATATTGTCTATCGCTTTCTGAAACATTCTCTTCTGTGAGATTTGTTGGATCTGTATTAAACAAATTCATCTTAGCTTCAAGGCCAAGGATATTTATCACTGGAAGACCAGTTGAAACGACTGGTTGATTTTTGCTGGCACTTAAAACATACTTGCCATTTACTTGAGTGTCGCCTATTGTAATATAGTTGGCTTGAACGCCGACATCAAAGGTTTTGCCTTCAGTAATGGTGACTTTTTGAGATGAGGCCAAAGGATTTGTATCTGAAGAGAGGTCGAGATAGAACTCAAATTTGAAGCCCCAATCATCTTCCGCTTCAAACAAGAAGTGTTTTGTACCAAAATATGCAGGCTCAAAGCCAAGTTCGATTGCACCTCTATCAAATGCCACAGCTCCATCTTTTATGTCGCTTGTGCTCCAAACAGGTGCAAGTTTCCAATTTCCAGTATCGCCACCACTTACTTTGCTGATCTTGCTTAAAACGTTTTGTTGTTCATTATAAACATTTTCTTTGTCAAGCACCAGTTTGTATGTGAAGATGGCTGAAAGGTTGTTGCTTTCATGTGGTTTTGTGATGACAATTTTTTCGCTAGTAAGTTTTACACTTGGATTTGCTGATGCAGTTTTGTTTGTTGCATCTACTGTCATAACATTTCCTTTATTGTTTGGAATTGCACCAAGTCCGTACGTCACTGATCCGCCATTCAATTCCAACTCATATGTAGGAAGAATATTGAAGATAACGTAGAAGTCTTGTGAGAATGTTTTTTTGCCTATCGTTGTTTGATAAGTCAATTTGACAAGCACATAGTCACCGTCGTTTGAAGCTCCAAGAGCAAGCACATTAAAGCTTTCTGTTTCTTTTGAGCCATTTATAACTGGCATAACACGTAAGAATGGATTGTCAGGATTATGTTTATAAAGAGCCAAACTTGATGTTACACCAACGTCTGAAAGAAATTTTTTTGCATTTACAAAAGCTGGGTCGGTCGTGTCGCCTACTGGATAAGCCATAACTGTCGCACCTGAAATCTGTGAAACGTCAGTTATTCTTTCGCCCGTGCTTTTCTTTTTGATTGCCATAACATTTAAGATATCTAGTTCTTGGCCCACTTTAATTTCAGATCTTTTGAAATCTTGTTGCGTGCCATCGGTTGCTAGGTCTGCTGTTACGTCAAGGCTTAAAGTATAAGAATAGTTAAGGTTGAAAGTCCTTGTCAAACTTCTTCCATCATTTATTGCAAAATCAAACTGCGTGAGAGCAATGGTGGTGTTTAAATCTACATTTTCAATACTATAATCTTCTATTGAAGGTTTTGTAGTTGAAGATTCTGTTGTTGAAGGTTCTGTAGTTGCATTTGTTGCATTAACTATCAAGCTCTTATAATTTTGATAAGATACTTCAACGCCATTGTAAGTCATAACAATTCGGCTTGTTGCCTTTGGCTGTCCGTCGATTTTAAACATAGCATTGTTTAAGAAGTTTTGATCATCGCTGCCATAACTTGGATTTGTGCCAGTCTTTTTGCTATAAACACCTGTTAACGCACCTGAAATTTTTTCAAAGCAGTCAATAACAATTGTTTTGCCAAGATCATTTTGTTTAACCACAAAGTCCACAATTCTTTTTTGACCGTTTTCATCTTCAAAAACTGCTACATAATTGCCAATTTTTGCTTCGTTTGAGAGAGTATATTTCAACAAAGTGTTTTCTGCAAAAATTTTGCCGTCTTTTACTTCTTCTGCGAAAAATTCTTCTGAAACTTTGCCGTTGTCAATTTCAGTGTTGGCTGTGACGCCATTTACATTCAAAGCAAACGCGCTTTCAACAAGTGTGACAACATATTCTGTTTCATATCCATTGAATACAAGTTTAAGCACTACTCTGCCGTCGCTCGTCGCACTTGTGCGATAGAATTTAAGTGGTAGGTTTGTATCAATTATGTTGTTGCCTTCAACTATTGTAAGCTCTTTGGTGCCACTAAACACTTTTGCGTCTGTAAGTTCACTCACATAAATTTCTGGCATAGAAATGCTTGAAGCAAATATACCTGTTGAGCTATTATACTCAAAAACGCTTATACGTTTTTCAGCGGCAAATAATGCTTTGTTGTCAGTAAAGAGGCGTGCATAGTCAAACTGTGCATTTGTAATTGAATTTGCGTCTTCATAAAGTCCAGCTTCGAGATATTCGCTATCAAAAGCTTTAGTGCCTGTTGGATTTGGATAAGATACGTCAATACGGGCATTGCAAAGCACTTCCACCACATATTTTACAAAGAAGACTTGAGGCTTTTTGTCAGAGCTATCCTTGTAAACTTTGACCCTGATTGTAAGGGTAACTGTTGTGCCATTGTTGCTGACATTGTTTGGTGTGAATGCAACCCTTTCTTGATCTTCTTGATTTTCAATCACTGTTAAGGCTGAAGAATCAATGTCATATTTGATGATTTCATCATTCAACTTATTGCCATCAAATAGGTTTTGAACCTCTCGCGATTGTCCAGCATAGATTGCGCTGCCAGTGATCACTTGAGCGGAATTCTCATCAGTGCCTACAGGTAGATTTGAATTTGAAGCTTGAGTAATGTTGGCTTTGATAAGTGTTTCGACTGGGAAGGTCACTGTCTTATCTTTGCTCTCGCCTATTTGAAGTGTAACGTTAAATTTTATATCATAGTCAGAAATACTTGAGTAGAACGTTATTGTTTTGTTGTCGTTGTCTACTTTGATAAGTGAATTTGTCACTTCAATTTTTGTTATATTTGCGATTGTAGTAACATCATTTTGACCTTCAGTGACTTGTTTTATGAATTTGTTTTTAAAATCCTCAAACGAAAGTGATTGGCCTGCACCAAAGCTTTTCACCTCTTTAAGTTGAACATCATAAGTTGGTGACATATCAACTGAGATTGTGCCAGTAAGGCCATAAGCCGTGTATAGCAAGCAAGTTTTTTGTGTTTGAGTGTCAAGGAAAGCAGGCATAAACATTGTAATAACATTTGTAGAAGGATCATACGCAAAGTCGTCCTCGCTGCCAGAAGCCCCTCGCACTTTAAGAGTGCCGTTTTCATCAGGGCTTTCAACACCGCCTTCAATGCTCTTAAGTGTAACTACGATTTGCAAGCTGCGTTTGATTTCATAATCTTCTGCAAGCATTGCTGTTTGAGAAGGTTCAAAGTTTTCGCCATTTTTGACAAAAAGTGCTGTTTTTGAATTGAATTTGTATGCAGCATGGCCTTTGCCATCTGAAGCTTCGACTTCTTGATAGTTTGTTATTGCTTCTGCGTCGTTTGCATCGAGATAGAAGTCGCCATCGTCTCTTGAGGCGTATAGATATTTTGTTTCACCCGCAACCTCTTCACAAACAAAATCAACTGCATCTAAAGTCGTATTTCCATCAAGAGTTGTAGGAATTTTGTTTGTCCATCTAAGGAATGTTGTGTTCTTTTTTGAAAGATAGAAAGTTTCTTCATCAACGTTTTGAACTTTGTCGCTTGGTGCTATTATATAGTTGTTTTCGTCATTTGCGTTTTCACTATTATAAACATACTTGCCATCATTTGCTGAAGCATTCCAAGTCAAGTTGTTGCCATTTACTTTGACATCAAAGTCTGAAGGAGTATTATACACAAGACTGAAATCATTTGATGAGTTGACGATGACTGAATAATATGTTTGTCCACCAACTATTGAAAGGCCGTTTTCGCCGCCGTCATAGACGCGTGCGAGTGTGAGTGTAAATTCCGTTTCAAGCTCTATACCTTCTATATGAAGCACGCCTGAGCCGTCTACGTAGATATTGGCTGCCACTTTTTTAAATTCTTCTTCAGTTGTATAAATTGTTCCTTTATGTTTGTCAATTATTTTTACAATCTTGTGGCTATAAGCTGGGTTTATTTTGTTGCCTTCACTATCAAGCACGTTAAAGCGTGTCTCGCCTGGGTGAAGTGTTATGTTTGAAAATGTTTGATTGAGGTCGAGAGTAAGCGTTTTGTTTTCAGCCACAACATATTCAGCTTCGCCATCGTAAGCGTAAATTGCTTCCTGCACTTGAACATCTGGCATAACTTTTAGCACATAGTAGAATACAGCGCTTGAAGAAGAGTAAGTTGTTGAAAATCTTAGCACAAGATAGACAGGATCTGCAATGCTTTTGTCAAGGTGATTTAATGTGATTTCATGACCTGAAATATTGTTGCAAATGCCAAATTCATCTTTTGCAATTGATAGATTTGTGCTTACATTTGTATAATCGCCGTCATAAATGAAGCCAAACTTGCCTTCGCTATTTGCAGCAAAGTCTTTTTCGTTGTGAGCAAGTGTAAATGTATCACCTGCTTTTACTTGTTTATACACACCATTTTCAATAAGCGTCTCACCGCTTGTCAAAGCCAAGGTCAGATTTGACATATCTTTTGGCATTTCGTCATAAACGACAAATTGTTTGCTTTTGCTTGCGTGAGAAATAATTGTTGGAACAACTATATTAGCAAGTGTTTTTCCGTTTTGTTTTACCTTTAAGAGTATGTATGAATTGTCATTGTCAAGGCCGTAGAGGGTTGTGTTTATCACGTTTTGTTGAATTTTGATTGAGCTAACACCATTTTCAGCAGTAACTTCATAAAGAGTGGCGATTGAATGATATTTTATATTTGTGTGATTTGTGTTTTGCTTCAAAGTTTCAATAGTATAAGACAATCCACCAGAGACGATATTGTTTACACGCCACTCAAAAGGATTTTCGTCCACACCATAAGGAAGATATAGATATTCACAATTGTCATGAATGATCGTTGAAGCTTCAACATCTTGGTTTGCCACTTCAAAGATACTGCTTAGGTCGCTATAAGAAAGACCCAAAGTCACTTTAAGTTTTGCAGTGCCTACTTCATAGCCATCTATTTTGACGCGAACATCATAGACTTTTTCCTGTTCGTTGTATTCAAATGCCACGCCTTTTTCGTCAAGCTTGAGCACATTGCCATCGATCACAAGGCGTTGAGAAGAGCCAACAAATTCATATGAGATAGAGCCGTTTATTGAAGTTGAGGCTTGAGAAAGTCTTTCAACATTGATAAAGCTTGAAATGAGGTTGTCGCTGCTTGCAGTTGTAAGTTTGAATACTTTTTCAGCAGCTTGAACTTGAACGTTTCGAGCGATCACAAACTTGATATTGAAAGAAAGTGTATGTGCGTTTTGTCCTTCTGGATAAATTTTTACAGCAAAAGTTTTGGTCGCTTCATTCCAGAAGTCGTTGAATATAAACATACCATTTGTGTCTACTCTGCCCTCTATTTGATCAGTTGCACCAGCAGTTTCTACGATTGAATAAGTGCCATCGCTGTTTTCAACTATTTGACCTGATGGACTTTTCACACTTTCTGTTTTATCTTCATTTAGATATTTTAGGAAGTAGTTGTTGAGCGACAGAGTTGTTTCAGCATTTCCTGTCACTTCTCCACTGCCCGTCTCTTCAAATTTGATGTTTGCTTTAATATTTAACTTAAAGCCAATCTTAACCGCTCCGCTATCGTTTTGGTCAACTATATTGAAATGTATAGTTGGATTTGACGCAAAGTTGTGTCTGATTTCGATTGTGTTGATTGCCAAGCCTTGAAGTTCTGACTTTGAAGCAAAAACTTTTCCGTTCAATTTCAACATTCCGTTTATGCCAAAAAGTCCTTCAAAATCGTCATTGCCTAAAAGATCAAGATCCAACAAAAACTTAAAGTTTGTAAACTGTTTTTCATTTTCTTCGTCGTCTGTCGTTTGAGTTTCAGGTTGGTTGAGATAGAGTTCAACAAGATTTTTTAGTATGATTTCGCCATCTTTTGCACCATATTTTTCAACATCATCAATAGAGTTGTCGGTATTTGCTTGCTTTTCAGAAAGTGCTTTTGTGTTAAGTTTGGGACTTGTGTCGTATTTGTAAGCTACTACGCCAACTGAAGACACCTTAAGTGTGAATGGTTGTGCTTGAGAAAGAGTTTTTGAATTGTAAGTAAGCGTGATTTGACTATCACCTATACCTGCAAAACTGAAATCTTTGCCGTCGCTAGAAATTGTCACATTGCTTCCGTTTGACGCAAAACGCCAATCAGTCAAAGTTTTGTCATTGCCGTTTTGGTCGACAATTTTGATAGATGACTTTATTGCGCTTTTAAATTCTTCAATGTCGTTATATCCTTCAATTGTGACATTGAAATTGCCATTTTCATCAAGAATTTGTTTGACAACAATATCTTGATTTGCTGGCCAAGCTGAAGATATTTCAACTGTTGCTTGGTCTATAGAAGGCTTATATATTTTGATGTTTTTGTTTGCAAAGGTTTTGTTCCAAGAAAGTTCTGAACCCGCGTCGCGAACAACCACACCTGTAATTGCAAGATTTTCAGTTTCTGTAATTCCACTTGCAACGTTGAGGACATATGTAAGTGTTTTAGCCTGAACGTCAAGCTTGCTTTCTTTTATATTAAAATATTTCAAAATATTTTTTTCGCCAGACTTTACTTCAGCAAGCGAAAGTTGACCTTTTGAATTTGCTTCTTGCATAAGAGCAACTGAGTCATCATTGATCGTTAAGGTAAGAGTTATATCAAAACTTCTATCACCTTCTGGAATAAAGATTTCCTCTCCTGCAGTTTGCTGAGCAAGCGTTATCTCACCGCCAGTAATTGAATTTGCGTGAAGAGATTTTGAAATGTTTATTGTAACGGCATCTTGTGAAGAGTTTGCTATAACGAACTTGCCATTGTCAAGTTCAAAACCATTTAAATTTGTTCTTACCGTTGCAAAGAAAATTTTAAACGAACCTTCGCCTGTGGCTGTAAAATTGTCGCCAAAGAGCGGTATTAAGAAATATGTCCATTGGCCAAAAGTATAATCGCCAGCGTGTTCGAGATCGAGCGAAGAAGTATCAATCATGCCATTTACTTGTGAAGAAATTTTGTCAAGATCAGATTTTGAGTTGATTCCATCAAAGCGAGCAAAAAATTTGACGTCTTTAAAGATATTATCCTCTGGCACATCTACGCTTCCAGCAAAGGAATAATTTTGTGGATTTGGCGCGCTCTCGCCCATTGAGAGTTTTATATCAACCTTGTCGCCAATAAGCCAGCCAACTTCACTTTCGTTAAGTTTTGCAATGCTAAGATTGATTGTGTGAATGATTGGACTATTGCCATTTGCAAAAATTTGATAAACCCCTGCGTTGTCAGGGTCTTCTACAAAAAGCACAACCTCAATGGTATAAAAACCACTTTCACGAGTGAATATTGTCCATTTTGCGTTTCGTAGATCTGGCAGATTTGTATCTGGCAAAATGAAATGTTTGTCGCCGTCGTCTGAAGATACTGTCATTGTTTTGCCACCAATGGTTGTAAAGTCAGAATTTGCTTCATGGCCATCTTTTACAAAACGAAGACCTATTTGGCCGTAAAGGCTTGAAAGTTCATCACCGCTGGTTGAAAGCACGCTTGCTCCAAGATATGCGTCTGCAAGCTCGCTTCTGCCAACTGTGAGAGTGTGATTTCTTCCGCTTTGGAAGTGGATTGACGAGTTCTCAATTTTAAACTGACCAATTGCAGCTCGAACAATTTCAAATTCAATCGTGTTTCTCTTTGACATCTTGTCAATATTTTCAGGCTTTGTAAGTTCTGTCAAAATTGCACCATAAAGCTGATTGCCGCTATGCTCTTTTGATAACCTTTCAATCACTTCAATCATGTCATTTGCATGAGCAAAAGTATAACCTGTGATTGTATTTCCTGCAGCTGTATTTTCTGCCACAAAGTAAGGCTGTTGTTCGTCATACTCAAAAGCAACTTGACCATTTGCAACAAAATAGCTTTGGCGAGTTCTTTTGTTTTCTGCAGTTATGTTTGAATTGATATTGTCTGAATAAAGGTATTCACTTGCCGCAGGAATAAATTTGTTTTTGGCTATGAAATGTGAGCCAACAACAACGCCGCCAGTGATTTCATTGCCGTCCATGTCGCAAAGCACTGTTTGCACGTCATAGACTGGCACGTCAACTGCGATACGTGTTGAAGTTGGTTGAATTTCAACATTTGAAGAATTTGATCGTGCAAATAAGTTTGATATGCCGCCTCGCGTCCAACTTGAGCCTATCTCATTGTTTGTCGCTTGGTTTAAGGTGACTTTGAAAGGCACGCCAATGTTAACTATTTCAGGCACTGTTATTATTCTGTCAGTGATCATTCCGTCACCGCTGTCGAACGAACCTTCAAAATAAAGCGTTACACTAGTTTCAGTCACGTGCTGAGTTGAAGAAGTAATAGTCAAATAAAACTCGTCTTTTTCTGTAACTTCAAATTGTGAGGTTGAAAAGTTGTAAAGAAGGTTGTCCGTAGAAAAAGAAATATCAGCCGGTGCGACACGTTTTGTGTCAAAACCGCCTGTGGCATAAACTCCTAGCACAGTTGCTCCAACGACTGCAACAACTGAAGAAATTGTTACGACAATGGTCTTCCAAACAGCCCATTTCTTTCGCCCTTCAGTTTTAACTTTTTTCTTTTTTTCTTTCATAACTTTTACCTCGGCTATTCTAAAAATTTTTAGACGTCACAAGACAATATTATTATAAATTTTTTACGCGAAAAAAGCAAATAAAAATCACATATTGTCATTTATTAATATTATTTATATAATATTGACAAAATA